>NZ_CP146077.1:3639166-3961250 GCF_037023725.1 Pseudomonas bubulae | reverse complement strand
GCTGCATACCCAGTTGTACAGCTGGCGCCCCGAAATTGGCGCGGTGCTGCACACCCATTCGGTCAATGCCACGGTGCTGTCGCGCCTGACGCCGGGCGACAGCATTGAATTTGAAGACTACGAACTGCAAAAGGCTTTCAGTGGCGTCTCGACCCATGAGTCCAGTGTGCTGGTGCCGATTTTTGACAATGATCAAGACATCGCGCGGCTGGCGGCCAAGGTTCAGCCATGGCTTGAAGCCCACCCGGACTGTGTGGGCTATCTGATTCGCGGGCATGGCCTTTACACGTGGGGCGCGCGCATGAGCGACGCCTTGCGCCAGATCGAAGCCTTCGAGTTTTTGTTTGAATGCGAACTGAAAGCTCGCGCAATACTCAATCGTTAACGCTGACTTCACCGTGAAGAAGCTCACACCCTGATTTGAACGGTCTGCCTGAACGGCCTGTAAAAGCCGAATGCGCGCCGAAGCCGAGGAACCACGCCCCATGAGCAGTTTGTCCGTTTATCACGTATCGAGCCCGGAACTCCCCAACAAGGTGCTCACCCATTTTGATGATATCGCTTCAACACTGGCCGAGCAGGGCGTGCGCTTTGACCGCTGGCAGGCCGCCACGCAGATCCAGCCGGGGGCCAGTCAGGATGAAGTGATCAACGCCTATCGCGTGCAGATTGACCGGCTGATGAGCGAGGGTGGTTATGTCACCGTGGACGTGATCAGTCTCAACAGCGATCACCCGCAAAAAGCCGAATTGCGCGCCAAATTCCTCGACGAGCACCGCCATGGCGAAGATGAAGTGCGTTTTTTCGTCGCCGGTCGTGGCTTGTTTACGCTACATATTGGCGACTATGTGTATGCGGTGTTGTGCGAAAAGAACGATCTAATTTCTGTACCCGCAGGCACGCCGCACTGGTTCGACATGGGTGAGCATCCGCATTTTGTCGCCATCCGCCTGTTCAACAACCCGGAAGGCTGGGTTGCCAACTTTACCGGCGAAGACATCGCTGAACGCTTCCCGCGCCTCGAAGACTAAGGATCTCCCATGCCGATCAAAGCCATCCTGACCGATATCGAAGGCACCACCAGCGCTGTCAGCTTCGTATTTGACGTGTTGTTTCCGTATGCGGCCAAACATCTGCCCGGGTTTGTGCGCGAGCATGCCGAAGACCCTGAAGTGGCCATGCAGCTGGGCGCAGTACGCCTGGATAGCGGCGAGCCTGAGGCCGATGTCGAACGGGTCATCGAGATCCTCCAGCAATGGCTGGCCGAAGACCGCAAGGCCACACCACTCAAGGCCTTGCAAGGGATGATCTGGAAGCAGGGATACGCCGCGGGTGAGCTTAAGGGCCATGTTTACCCGGACGCGGTCGAAGCGCTGCGCGAGTGGCATGCCAAGGGGTATGACCTGTATGTCTACTCGTCAGGTTCGATACAGGCGCAAAAGCTGATTTTTGGCTGTTCCGAGGCGGGTGACCTGACGCCACTGTTCAGTGGCTACTTTGACACCACCTCCGGGCCCAAGCGTGAGGCGCAATCCTATCGCCACATTACCGAGGCCATAGGCTGCCCGGCCGGGAAGATCCTGTTTTTGTCGGATATCGTTGAAGAACTCGATGCTGCACAGGCGGCCGGCATGCTGACCTGCGGCCTGGCCCGTGAGGGTGGGGAACTGGCGGGACATAAAACCGTGAGCAGTTTTGCCGAGATTGACCCTGCCGCAATTTAAACAACACTGCTGTGGGAGTGAGCCTGCTCGCTCCCACAGTCATGCCGTTCTCTATCGCGGACTGCTTTGCACTACCCTTGGATTTAGCGGGTGTGATAGGTCGGCAGGGCAAAACGATGCTGGCTTTGCAGCAGCGAAATGGTCGGCAATTCACTGGCAGTGCCTGCCAGGTCACGACGAATCGCGCTGATGGCCCAGGTCAGTTCCTCGGCGGTATGCAGTTGGGTGTAAGAAAGTGTGCGCTGGGTCTGTTTGCCTTCGTTGTCACACAATGTCAGCAGCACGCCGCCATCCGGGCGGGGTTTAACGGTGACAGTGTGGTTGGAGAACAACGATGCGAATTTTTCCTGGATCAGGCTCATATGTTCAGCTCCATTAGCGCTTGAATGCTTGTATGGAGTAGAGATTGCAGTGATTGTGCCACTATTCTTTTTTTAAAAAATCCATATAAATCAACAGCTTATAATTTATGCAAAAAGCATTTATCGTGCATTTTGCATGAGTGGCCATCGTGCATCCTGCATTTTGCCCAGTCGGTATCAGGCTCAGACAGCTGATTGATTGTTCCTATGGGTGCATTGAGCAAAAAAGGGGTGACACCGTGTCTGCGTCTCAGGAAACTAGGTTTTTTTTGTAGCCAGGGTGGAACCTTACATGTCAGAGAACAAGCCAGCAGACCAGAGCCGCCAGATGACCCCGGAAGAGGCCGCCGACTTTGCCGAGCAGGTGTTCAACAAGGCACGGGATGGTGATGCTGCAATGCTGGCAGCCTTGCTGAGCAAGGGCTTGCCGGCCAATTTGCGCAACCACAAGGGCGATACCCTGTTGATGCTGGCCAGCTATCACGGCCACGTTGAAGCGGTGAAGGTGCTGCTTGAGCACAATGCCGACCCCGAGATCCGCAATGACAATGGCCAGAGCCCGATTGCAGGTGCTGCCTTCAAGGGCGACCTGGAAATGGTCAAGACCCTGGTTGAAGGTGGCGCACAAGTTGAAGGCGCATCATTTGATGGCCGTACAGCGCTGATGATGGCCGCCATGTTCAATCGTGGGGAAATCATCGATTACCTGATCAGCAAGGGCGCCGATCCAAAAGCCAAGGACGCCAATGGCATCACCGCCCTGGATGCCGCCAGGACCATGGGCGCAGCCGAAACCGTGGCGCAACTTGAGAAGCTGTTGGGCTGATCGCCCCTTGAAGGGCGCAATTGATATATCCTGCGCGCCCTTAATTTTCCTTGTGACAGGCCTCGCCCATGAAAACCACTCTCGTTGAACTCATCAGCAAAATCAGCTCTGGGTGCATGGGCGACGACGAAATCGCCTCCATCGCGGACGAGGCGGCTCAAGCCTACGCCGATCAGGCAGCATTTCTGCTTGCCAACCCGGACATCAACTACGACGACAGCTTCCCGATCCCGCTGGGTGAATGGGTTGTGGTGGGCAGCTTGCCGGAAACGGTGTTGTTCCAGGCCGATACCTGGATGGACCTGTTTGCCCAGATCGTCGCCTCTTTCGGTCCTGATGTAGCGTTCAATATCAAGCCAAAGCAATTGGCCAAGACCGAAGCGCTGACCGCGCTCAACCGCATCCAGATCCAGATGGGCAGCATGAGCCCGGAGCAGGGCGGTTATGTGCTGGTCAACCTGAGCCAGCCGCTGGACGACGAAATCCAGGTGGTGCTGGTTTACGGCAATGACGTGCCGCGCGTGCTGGAACTGTGTGCCGAAGTCGGCATCGCCGCTGCGCCATCGCTGGAAGCCCTCAAGGTTGCCGTCCACGTCTGAAACCCTGGCTGCTGCAATAAAAAACGGAACCCTGGCCGCGGGTGACTATCCTATGAGCACAAGTACTCACTCGGGAGCGTCATCATGGGTTCAACGTTTAATGGTCTGATCGGTCTGATTATTCTGGCCCTGGATATCTGGGCCATCATCAACGTAATCAAAAGCGGCGCCGGGACGGGCGCGAAAGTGCTTTGGGTGCTGCTGATTCTGTTCCTGCCGGTACTGGGGCTGGTGATTTGGGCCATCGCCGGGCCGCGGGGCAATGTGCGTATTTGAGCTGCTTGCCAGCGGGCAGCGACGGTAAATCGTGGTTGCCCGCTTAGATTGTCGGCGTCAAGGTTCGACCTGTCATGTTCCTCGACGTAGAATGCGCGCCTTTCTTGGGCAGTTGGACCCGTGTCGCGATAGCGGTATGAGGTTCGGCTGTCGATCATGGGCGGGTGACCGTCCGTTGCCACCAGCATTCAAGGGGACTACCCATGGCCGAATCGCTTGACAACCACTATCTCGAAACCCTTTACGAAGGCTATGGCCAACGCTTTCGCATGGACAAGCTGCTCCATGAAGTGCGAACCGATCACCAGCATCTGGTGATCTTCGAAAACCCGGTCATGGGCCGCGTAATGGCTCTGGACGGCGTGATCCAGACCACCGAAGCGGACGAATTCATCTACCACGAAATGCTTACCCATGTGCCGATCCTGGCCCACGGTGCAGTCAAGCGCGTGCTGATCATTGGCGGTGGTGATGGCGGCATGTTGCGCGAAGTCTCCAAGCACATTGGCATTGAGCACATCACCATGGTCGAGATCGACGGCACCGTGGTGGACATGTGCAAAGAGTTCCTGCCCAACCACTCCAAGGGTGCGTACGACGATCCACGCCTGAATCTGGTGATCGACGACGGCATGCGTTTTGTCGCCACTACCGAAGAAAAATTCGACGTGATCATCTCGGATTCCACCGACCCGATCGGGCCGGGCGAAGTGCTGTTCTCCGAGAACTTCTACCAGGCTTGCCATCGCTGCCTGAATGAAGGGGGTGTACTGGTCACCCAGAACGGCACGCCATTTATGCAGTTGCAGGAAGTGCAGACCACCGCCGGGCGCATGCGCAGCCTGTTTGCTGACTGGCATTTCTACCAGGCTGCCGTGCCTACCTATATCGGCGGCTCCATGACCTTCGCCTGGGGTTCGACTGATGCGAGCTATCGCAAGTTGCCGCTTGAGACCCTGCGTCAACGTTTTGCCGGTAGCGGTATCGTGACCCGCTACTACAATCCGGAAGTTCATATCGGTGCTTTCGCCTTGCCGCAATATGTTTTGCAGGCTATCAACAAGCCAAGCAACGACTGAGGCTGTGCAGTAGCAAGGCAGGGCGTCAGTTGTAGAACTGTGGGAGCGGGCTTACCCGCGATGCAGGCGACGCGGTTTAAAGTTGGACCGCGTTGCTCCAATCGCTAACAAGCCCGCTCCCACAGGGAATGAGCGCCCTTTCTTATGTTTCAAGATGTGCTCTGCACGAAATTTTCACGGTACCTTTAAGACAATTCGCACGCAAAATTTTGCCTGTCTACTCGTAAACGCCTCAGTTCAGGCGTTTCTGGTGGGTCTCGGGTCAAAATCTGTGTAATTAAAGAGCGATGCACCCGTGGCAAGCCACCGGTGATAAAGCCACTTCAACTTGAACCAATGGGTCCTAAAACGACATGGCAAACCCGGACGCCCCAAGCCAACAGCACGCGGCCACGCGTGTGTTGCAACCGACCGTCAAATCGCATCTGGCGTTTACGCTGCTCTGTGCCTTGATCATGATGGTGATGTTCACCCTGTTGCGGGTGGCATTGCTGGTTTACAACCGGGAAATGATCCTCGACACCCCGGCATCGACGTTCCTTGAAGCCTTCGGCAACGGTCTGCGCTTTGACGCGCGGATTGTCGTGTACTTCAGTATTCCGCTGCTGCTGGCGGTGCTCAGTGTCAAGGCCATGGCCATGCGCGGTGTGCTGCGTTTCTGGCTGACTGCAGCATCCAGCCTGGCGCTGTTTTTGGGCCTGATGGAGATGGACTTCTACCGTGAGTTCCATCAGCGTCTTAACGGTCTGGTTTTCCAGTATGTGAAGGAAGACCCGAAAACCGTGATGAGCATGCTTTGGTATGGCTTCCCGGTGGTGCGTTACCTGCTGTCCTGGGCTGTCGGCACTGTCATTTTGTACTTTGCCTTCCGCGGCGCCGACCGCGTGACCCGTTCCAGCGCTACCCGCGCGGCTGCTGGCACTTCGCGTGCGGTGGCGCCCTGCTACGGCCGTGCAGCGGTATTTGTCGTGCTGCTGCTGGTGTGTGTGGTCCTGGCCCGTGGCACATTGCGTCAGGGTCCTCCGCTGCGTTGGGGTGATGCCTACACAACCGACTCCAACTTCGCCAATCAGTTGGGGCTCAACGGCTCTCTGTCATTGATTGCCGCTGCGAAAAGTCGCTTCGGTGACGATCGCACCAATATCTGGAAGGCTACCCTTGAGCAGCCCGTAGCGACGCAGACCGTGCGCGACATGCTGCTGACTGAAAATGACAAGCTGGTTGATCCTGATACCGCTCCTGTGCGTCGCGATACCACGCCGCCTGCGGAAAAAACCCTGCCTATCAAGAACGTCGTCGTAATCCTGATGGAAAGCTTCGCCGGTCACTCGGTGGGTGCGCTGGGTCGTCCGGGCAATATCACCCCGTACTTCGATGAGCTGTCCAAGCAAGGCTTGCTGTTCGAGCGCTTCTTCTCCAATGGCACCCATACCCACCAGGGCATGTTCGCCACCATGGCGTGCTTCCCGAACCTGCCGGGTTTTGAATACCTGATGCAGACCCCGGAAGGCAGCCACAAGCTGTCCGGCTTGCCGGAACTGCTCAGCGCTCGCAAGTTCGATGACGTGTATGTCTACAACGGCGACTTTGCCTGGGACAACCAGTCTGGTTTCTTCAGTAACCAGGGCATGACCACTTTTGTAGGTCGTAACGATTTCGTTGACCCGGTGTTCTCTGATCCTACCTGGGGTGTGTCCGACCAGGACATGTTCAACCGCGGCCTGGAAGAGCTGAAAAAGCGTGAAGGCAAAGAACCTTTCTATGCGCTGCTGCAAACCCTGTCCAACCACACGCCGTATGCCTTGCCTACGCCATTGCCGGTCGAGCCGGTAACCGATCGCGGTTCGCTCAACGAGCATTTGACGGCGATGCGTTATTCCGACTGGGCGCTGGGGCAGTTCTTCGAAAAAGCGCGCAAAGAACCCTACTTCAAGGAAACCCTGTTTGTGATCGTGGGCGACCACGGTTTCGGTAACGAGCAGCAGATTTCCGAGATGGACCTGGGGCGTTTCAACGTGCCGTTGCTGCTGATCGGCCCTGGTATCCAGGAGAAGTTTGGTACACGCACTGATATCGTGGGCACTCAGGTCGACATCGTGCCAACCATCATGGGGCGTCTGGGTGGTGAGTTCCGTCAGCAATGCTGGGGCCGTGACCTGCTGACTCTGCCTGAGGGTGACAAAGGCAGTGGTGTGATCAAGCCGTCTGGCAGTGACCAGACCGTGGCGATCATCAGTGACGACCACTTGCTGGTGCAGCCTAAAGACATGCCGGCCAAGGTTTGGCAGTACAAATTGGGTGCCAACCCTGAAGCGACAGTGGTCACTGACTCGCCTGAAGCGACCGAGCTGAAGAAAAAGCTCGAATCCTTCCTGCAGACCGCGACCAAGAGCCTGCTGGACAACACCGCAGGTGTGGCTGATCCGAAATAATCAGCCAGTTAAATAAAAAAGAGGCCTCAGGGCCTCTTTTTTATTGGGTCAAATCTTGCCGAGCAACAGTAATATCAACAGTACAACCAGTACGGTACCGATAATCCCTGAGGGGCCATAGCCCCAGCTTTTGGAGTGCGGAAACACAGGTAATCCGCCGATTAACAGCAAAATCAGGACGATCAGAAGAATTGTGGTCATGAGCATTTCCTTTTTGTGGTGTTCCGCCAACGTTCAGTTTTACGGGGCGCCGCTTCAGGAACAAGGATGGGCAGTGCTTATAAAATCCGACTCTCCAGCTCGATGAATAATTCAACTTTTTTCATGCCGTACTCAAAAACAGTTCTGCCTTGATCGGTGGCAGGTGCGCAGGTAGGGTGGCGCGCTGCCCACCTGGAAACACTGCACATGCTCAATTACGTTTGGTTTTTTTTGGCTGCTCTGTTTGAAATTGCAGGCTGCTACGGGTTCTGGATGTGGCTTCGTCAGGGCAAAAGTGCCTGGTGGGCTTTGCCCGCTATTCTGAGCCTGGTGCTGTTTGCCCTGCTGCTGACCAAGGTTGAGGCAGCCTATGCCGGGCGGGCCTATGCGGCCTATGGCGGGATTTACATCGTGACATCCATTGCCTGGCTGGCAGTAGTGGAACGTATCCGGCCACTGGGCTCAGATTGGCTCGGGGTAGGACTGTGCGTGATTGGCGCGACCATCATCTTGCTGGGACCGCGTTTTACCCCCTCGTAAAGGGAAAATTCCGTAGGGAGTACGTAGGAATAAGCCTTGTATGCAGTAGGTTGTAACTGAATTAACTTGTAAGTATTGAAGCCGGTTTTTATGCCGTGCAGTCTTTGTGGCTCCCCACCCTTGAGGATGAGAGCCATGCAGATACTGAGTCGAACCGTCGGAGAGCATTTTTCAATCGGGGAAGATATAACGCTGTTTGTCATCGCCGTTAACGGCAACAACGTGCGCCTGGGGATTGAAGCTCCCAGGCATATCAGCGTGCATCGCTCGGAAATTTATGAGCGGATAAAAAACCAGCCCGTCGGGCAGCAGGCAACCGGATCTTCGGCCAAGGTTTAATCAAAAAATTCCTTCGGTACCGCGTGCCTGGGCATCAGTTGGCATTGCTGGCTTTCCAGATCGAAGAAAATTACTGCCTGGCCTTTGCTCAATGCATGTCGAACCCGCAGTACACGGGTTTCCTGGGGAGTGTCATCGCCGTTGTCCGTGCCGTCGCGACTCACAAAGTCCTCGATCAGGCGGGTGAGGGTGTCGGGTTCAAGCTGGTCGTAGGGGATAAGCATCTTGGGCTCTCGTAAACAAGCGTGTTGAGGTGGTTGGCCTTGGGCTTAAATCGCCTTGTTGCGGTTGTCCCAGTAATGCTGAGCCAGTTCAAAAGCTTGCGCCCGGGGTGTGCCCAGACCGCGCAATGCCAGGGCCATGGTCGACAGCAAGGCCAGTTGCGGGTAGCTGTCCTGGACTTCTCCACGCCACAATGCCTTGAGGTGTTCAGGGTCTAGTGACGCTGGTTTGACATGGCGCTGTGAAGACAGTGCTGGCCATTCTTCATCCCAGTCAACACCAGCTGTAGTGCCGTAAAGATGGCTTGCGCTATCGGGGTTGATTTCGACTTCGCCGCCATCACCCTTGACCACAATACTGGTGTCACCCAGCAAACCGCTGGCTTCGCGATGCACGCTTTGATAGCCCGGATGGAAGATGCTTTGCAGGCCGCAGCGCGCACCCAGCGGGTTGAGTATGCGAGCCAATGAATGAATCGGCGAGCGCAGCCCGAGGGTGTTGCGCAGATCGATCATGCGTTGCAATTGTGGCGCCCAGTCCTGCAGCGGCATAAAGGCCGGATTCCCCGCATCCAGGGCCTCGTTGACACTTTGCCAGTTGCGACACAGTGGAATGGCCAGCGCGTCGAGAAGCTGCTCGCTGTACATTCGGCCCGCGGTATGGGCGCCGCCGCCATGCATGAAAATGCGTACACCGTGCTGTGCCAGGCACTTGGCTGCCAGCAAGTACCAGGGCAGGTGGCGTTTTTTACCGGCGTAAGTCGGCCAGTCAATGTCGACCTTGATCGCGGGAGGTGTCAGTCGCTCCCTGACGGCCTCGGTAAAACCGGCCATTTCCTCTGCGCTTTCTTCTTTATGCCGCAGCAACATGAGGAAGGCGCCCAGTTGCGTGTCTTCTGCCTTGTCGTCAAGCAGCATGCCCATGGCTTCGCGGGCTTCTTCCCGAGTCAGGTTGCGGGCACCCCGTTTGCCTTTGCCCAGGATGCGTACAAATTGCGCAAAAGGGTGTTCGGCGGGAGTTTCAAGTGTCAGCGCAGCGGGAGTGTTCATAGGCAATTGGTCGGTTTGGGCAGGCCCGCCAGCTTGGCGGCGAGTTTGGCAGGGGTGCCGTTAAACAGTCGGTTGAGATGCAGGCTATTGCCCTTTTCTGGACCCAATTTGAGTGCCGTGTACTTGATCAGAGGGCGAGTGGCAGGCGATAGCTCGAACTCCTGATAAAAGCTGCGCAACAACTCGAGGATTTCCCAGTGTTCGGCGCTCAACTCAATACCTGCCTGCGCCGCCAGTGCCTGAGCAACATCAGCGGACCAGTCGTTGAGATCGAGCAGATAACCGTCCTTGTCCAGCTCGATATTTTTACCGTTGAGGGTGAGCGTATTCATAGCCAGCTGTTGACCTTGTCGTAACGAATCGACAGCTCGACGAAAGCCGGGTAATCAACGCAGGCCGCCCATGGCGGACATTCCAGGTTGCGTGCCTGCAAGTCCTCTTCAAGGATAAATACGGTTTTTCCAGTCAGGGCTGTGAGAGCAGTGCCTTGAAGCTGCAGGGCATACACCGCGTCGCCACAGAGCAAAAGGGCATCGTCGCTGCCTAACACGCGAAGACAGCTGCTCAGGCGTATGTCAGAAAATGGTGAGTGGCTCACAACATGTAGAGTCGACATCAGAGGGTGATCACTTGGTCATAACGGTCAATAAGAGCGCGGACAGCTTCAGTCGACAAGGGCTGCACATCAATTGCCGCAAGCCCCTCGGTTGAGATGCCGCGTTCGTCAAGGCTGTGGTTGCAGGCAAACAGATCGTCAACGCCGAACATGGACAGGGCCTGCAGATTGGCCGTTAGATTCTTCTGCTGGATGGCTGCGGCATTTTGAGTCGCCAGCAGCTGAAAAATACCGTCATCCATAAACAGCAGGGCAATCGGCAAATCAAATGCACCGCCTGCCAGCACGATATCCAGTGCTTCTTTGGCGCCGGGCCCCGACCACGGTGCCTGACGGCTGATAATCAATAGTGACTTGGGCATTTCAAGGTCCCCCGAAACAGATCAATCGATCGGCCGATTGAATGGCATCGTGCAATTGGCCCAGTCCGGACAACTCCCAGGGTGCATGAACATTGACCCCGGGCCGCTGATAGCGTGCGGACTCGTCTTCATTGAGTACACCGCGGCGCAAGGCAGCGGCAATACAGACCACACCATCGAGTTGGTGCTGGCTGACAAAAGTTGCCCATTGTTGCGCAAGGTCCTGCTCGTCTTGCGGCGTGACGATATTGCTCGAGGCAATATGAACACCGTCCTGATAGAAGAACAAACGGACAATTTCATGGCCGCCTGCCAGCGCTGCCTCGGCAAAGCGCAAGGCTCGACGGGAGGAGGGGGCATGGGCCGCTGAATAAAGGGCAATGGCGAATTTCATGGTGGGCTCTGTCGGCAAATCTGGGGCAATGATAAAGCCAGATGCCCAAAGATGCTTGTGGCAGACAACAAAAAGCCCGCCGAAGCGGGCTTTTGTATAGCGGTTGTTGATCAGTCGTCGCGGCTCATGATGCCGAAAATTTGCAGCAGGCTGATAAACAGGTTGTAGATCGATACATACAGGCTGATGGTAGCCATGATGTAGTTGCGCTCGCCGCCATGAATGATGGCGCTGGTCTGGAACAGAATGCAGACCGACGAGAACAGTACAAAACCGGCGCTGATAGCCAACTGCAGGCCGCTGATCTGGAAGAAGAAGCTCGCCAGCGTAGCGCCCAGCAGAACAAAGAAACCGGCAGTGATGAAACCGCCGAGGAAGCTCATGTCCTTGCGAGTGATCAATACATAGGCAGACAGGCCGCCAAATACCAGAGCCGTCATGGCAAAGGCAGAACTGACCACCTCGGCGCCGCCCTGCATGCCCAGGTAACGGTTGAGAATAGGGCCCAGCAAGAAGCCCATGAAACCGGTAAGGGCAAAGGCAGAAACCAGGCCCCATGCCGAATCACGCAGCTTGTTGGTCAAGAAGAACAGGCCGTAGAACCCGATCAGCACAACGAAAATATTGGGATAGCCGACCCGCAGCTGCTGCGAGACATAAGCCATCACACCGCTGAAAGCCAGGGTGAGGGCCAGCAAACCGTACGTATTGCGCAGGACGCGGCTAACCTCTAGCTGCTCGGCCTGCACGCTGCTATTAACTGCGTAATCCTGTTCGCGCATGGCGATACTCCTGTGTTTAGAAATGTTAAGTAGCAAAGATCATAGCAGAGGCTCTGAAACAAGCGATCAAGAGAGTTTGACAACGTGTTTCATTCAGGTATTATGGCGCCCGAAACAACGTATAGGAGGTGTGGCCGAGTGGTTTAAGGCAACGGTCTTGAAAACCGTCGACTGTAACAGGTCCATGAGTTCGAATCCCATCGCCTCCGCCATATTGCTACACCGCAGAGCCCGCCTTTTGGCGGGCTTTGTCGTTTCTGGGGGGTGGGGAAGGGCGCTGCACCGAGCTCGTCGTTTTCGCATAGCTTCAGACCGTGTCCGCATCTGGGGCAATTTTAGAGCCCGATCCAGCGTTTTTAACGGCTGTGTTTTAGTCGGAGGGAAAGTGCTTTTTAGCTGTGCACTTTTCGCCGATTTAACAGGTAGCGTTCACAATTTTCACAACCCGTATGTAAACAGTCCCCGTTACCAGCATACCCGTGTACCTCACCTGCTTTCGTTTTGCCTACGAAAGCAAAGTATTCAATATACTTGAGAGCCGTTATTGCCATGAACTCATGAAGGCGCCATTTCGTATTATGCGTACAAAAAAACTCGTCACTAAAATTTCGGTCTGAACATATGTTGTGACTTTATAAATTTGTATGAGTAGGGAGTTCGATGAATAATATAAAGTCTGGATTGATTCATAAGGAGTATGAATATGCCATTAGAGCTTGGTCCGATATCTGTTGTGGGGAGAATAATAGACTTCTCCATTCCTGGCACATCGAGAGAGTCTATGATGCCAGATTATATGCATGATATACTCGGTCTATTGATAAGGGCGCTTGAGAATGTAACTCAATGGATTTTTGATAATGCATATAGATTTGATATGCAGCACAAAGATAATATTGCGGCCATAGATTTTGAGATTGACCAGGAAATCAAGGGTGCAGGCGGGCTAAATATGCCTATGGATGTATCCACGTCAAGAAAAATAATCACAAGAGAGAAAAATATCCTGGTAACACTATATATGGCTAAAGAGAATGAGGCTGATAGAAAGGTTAAGGCTTCTAAAGGTTCTGGGGACGGCAGTGATGTACAAGCTTCAAAAAAGACCAAGTGCGGGGAGTTTTACTCAGGCCGGGAAGATGAGGGTCATAGTTAATACACCTAAACTTCTTGATTGGGCACAGAGGTATGAATTTGCCAGGTTGTCTGAGGTCTATTCAGAAACGGCCCGACGCTTGAAAGAAAAGCAGCAGAAATTGGCTCTCATAGAGGTGGCTAAAGCGACAAATCTGCGCGATGCGAAAGAGCAAGCCAGACATAAACAGTATCCTAGCGCTCCACCCGGCGTCTCTTTAGATGAGAACCTAGAATTTGCGAAAAGCCAAAAAGCATACTTTAGTATTAAAGGTAGAGGTTTTTTGCTCAGCTGGTTTTACACCCAAGTCAGAAACAAGGGCGAGTGGGATTACAAAAAAGGCCAGCCTCAGTATGAGAGCTTCGGCAATTTTAATTATGGTGCTGTTGGTACGGCAGCTGGGATTTCTGAAACGGTACTTTTAAGAGCAGCTGGTGCTGCACAGTCCTTAGCTGGGACTTCTCAGGCAGAATTCGATAAATGGTGGTCAGAGGCTCCTTACGGCGATGATCCTGTTGATCAAGTATGGATTAAAGCAGGAATAGATTATGCGAAGTCGAAGGGGTATTAAGTGGGTTGTTTGGAGTTTGTTTTTTGTTTGTCTTGGGCAAGCTTTGTACATATATATGTCTGCTCCAGGCAGACCTAATCCTGTCAAGATTACTTCAGTTACAAATGTTGGCCATGGCGGGGCCATCTATGAGGTCTTATATGATTCTGGTGGCGCTACGGTGCCAGTTGTCTATAGGTATTTCCTGATGAATCTTCAACCTGGCGATGAAGAAGCGCTTCAGGAAGCAAAGAAGACCGCCCCATTCCTTGTTACAAAAAGCTCTGCAGCTGTTCGCGAGGTTTTAGATGATCGGGTCAAACTAAAAGTTGATGGGGTTATTTATGGGTTTCACAATATTTCATTGTTTAAAGTTGATGGTGAGATCAATATCGTGAAATTCGATCTTGATTCAACTGCCCCATAGATTTTTAGTTGAAAAAAACACCGGCCTGGAAGAAAAATACTCCCACATAGCACGTGGCCTACAGGCCACGTGCTGTATTTCTCCATAGAGGTCTTGAAAGCAGCCGGCCTCGACAGGTATTAGCGCTCGATTTTTACCTCTGTGCCTCATTGTTTTAGCAACAGATCAGCCTGGATCAGCCTGGATCAGCCTGATCTGTCGACCGAGACTAAAACCCCCAGTCCTCAGCGTTGATGACACGACAGAATGGCCCCGCCAGGGTTGCATTGTGATGAGCGATAATCTGCTGTGCCTTCAACGCAGGGGTGTCACTGCAGGTATGGCCATCGGCAATCAGTACTGCGTCGAACCCAAGGTCTCGTGCCGCGCGGCAGGTGCTGTCGACACAATATTGGGTTTTCATGCCCGTGATGACCACACCCTCAACACCAAGAGCCTGTAGCTGGTCGGCCAGGTTTGTCCTGGCAAAGGCGTTGGGGCGGTTTTTCTCGAAAATCACTTCGTTGCCCTGTAGCACCAGTTCCGGTATCAGTTGGGTCAACGGGCTTCCCGGTTCAATCGGTGAGCCGGTAGGGCCGACATGGCGGGCGAGAAAGACCGGGGCACCTGCGCTCCGGGCTTTATCCAGCAACGTGTTCAATGTGTCCAACAGGGCCTCGCCAGCCCATGGCTTGTCCGGGCCATGCACCAATCCTACCTGCATATCAAGAATCAACAGTGCATACATGGGGCTTTTCCTTGCGTTTTGGCCAGTGACACAAGGGCAAAAGAAAAGGCCCTTACCATCACTGGCGGGCCTTTGAAGTTCGTGCGTTATGGCCTCACGATACCTCTCACGACCCGCCTTCGGCGGTCGTGGTAGTCGTGGTCAAGGCAACTCGTAATTGATTCATGGAGCTGACAGTAGCTGCGCATCAGCGGGTTGGCAAGCAGGAGCAGGAAGCGTCATGACTTCGAGCTGGCCAGCCATATACCCATATGCTTCTTGGAAGCCGCGGCCAATCAAACTCAGACTAAAGGTCGTCCAGCGCAACCGACACGCGCTGTGGTGATACGAGATGTTGTTGGTGGGAGCCTCGTCTTCTTGGGCATGAGCACAAGGCAAAAGGGTAGTTTGCCGCGGTCATCGACGTACTGCGGTGTCTTGAGCTTGAGTTCCAGCACGCACAGTCTGTGCTTTAAATTAAATATTGAACGTAGCCCTGCTACTTTAACGAAACAGTCATAGAGATTCTGTACGCCGAGGTGCTGCGTGGGGGGTAATTAAAAGTATGGGGTCAGTCATGCAATATTTTGAGTTTATTATGGTTCTGTGGGGGCTCATAATGAATAGCGGGTAATTTGTTTTTCGGTAAAATTAATTAAGTGCGTGTGCTTTGCAGGCATTTCTTTAATTATCGGGGGGCGGGATCATGAAGACGCTGGGGGTTTTGCTATGGGTTTTTGTGACAGTTATATTAAAGGCTCCTTATTCATGGGCCGAGCCACCAGGTACGGTATGGCGAATGGATACCCGGCCGGAACAGCTGATATTTCACGCTGGTTTCCAGGCCTGGGGTAGTAACTTTAATGTTCATGACCATGTGACCGGCGAGTCATGCGTCAACAGGCAACAGGGGCAGCGAGATTCAGGCTTTGTCTCAACCGCGGCAAACTTTCAGTTCATTCGCACTGCCGCAGCTGCCAGGGCTTTTGCCCAACCCGGTCAGCGTATTTATCTTTATCGCGTCAGGCCGGACAGCAACTTCTTCAATGCCGAGGCCTCATTGCGGACATTGCATGACAACAACCCGCAAGTCCCGATCACCCCCTTGAACTACCATCCCTCACGGGCAGCCAATGAATATATAACGCCGACCCTCATTCCTACTCAAAATATCAGGGATGTGGAGTCCTATATTGTTGTCGACGGTGAGTTGCAAGTTTCAACTGCTCAGGTTAACCCCCGTTATGTGGCCGATAATACCCGAGCCACGAACAGGCCCTATTTCAACGGTGAAGCCCCACGAGAAAGAAGGCCTACCTGGTTGGGCATGATCCCGATGGTCGGGGCGTGCCTGGCTGCGTCGCGTTCGGATCTGAAGCAAGATATTCCAGCAATAATGTTTACCCTGGAGTCTGTTTATAACAGCAGTACCTCCATTATTAACCATGATGAGCTATAAACGTTGAGGAGTATGAGCATGCGTCTTGCAGCCTTGTTGTTGGTGTTGAGTGTCAATGCTTTTGCCGAAGAGCCTGGCTTGATGGGTGTGAGTCGGGATATAAAGTGCGCGCAGGGCACGGTGAAGCAAATACATATAGGGGCAGGTAACTACGACAGCGGCAATGGGATCAGCGTAATGTTAACTTCGACCGGAACGCGCTGGTGGGCAGTTCATGGGGAGCGCAATCTGAATGATCCCACAGGTTATGCACTGCTTAATATGCTGTCCCTGTCGAAGCTGACAGGCCAGCAAGTGTCTCTTCTGGATGAATCCGGCGGCGGATGTAATTACTTTACGGGTGTGGTCTTGACAAATATGTATTAAGTTTCGATGGGTCACTATTCAAGTGGGTGCGGCACACTTGCAGAATAAAGGTGTTTGTTGTCTGCACTTTGCCGCGCCCGCTGTTAATTGTGTCCTGTACGATTTGCGATACAGAACACTCAGCGCCATCGCTAAGCAGTGGCCTGTGCGGCGTCTGTTTAAAGTATGCAGGGGGATACAAGGGCTGGTATTGGCATGTTCAGGTCTAAGCGGTCATGAGGGTGTGCAGCCCGATGGTGGATTATTCAGAGGAATTCCTACGCTTGAAAGTGCACGACTGAAACAGTTCGAGGGGTTTATTTATTACAAGTCACCCGCCTCGCCGGCGGTGTGATTTAGGGTGTCCATAGAGCCCGACTTGACCAAGCGCATGCTCAACCAATGATCAGCCTGATCGCGCTGAAAGCCTGTGGCAAGGAAGCATCAGGCACGAAATAAAATACGGGGCCAAAAGCCGGGTGCGCCAACTTCCCGCCCACTCAAGGCTCCTGTGCTGTACATACAGCGAAATGAGCCTGGCCGCTGTTTTTTCGGGGCTGGAGGTGTCCAGGGCGCTGAGGCGACTCTATCGCCCTTGATTTCGAAGTTCTGCAGGCGTGTATGCCGTCCGTTCTCCAATAATTCAGGTTTCCGCTATCTGATGTTCGGCAACGACGTTAATCTCGGTGGGTGCCGGTTTCGTCTAGGCGCATATTTATGTCTGCAACTTCAAGGGTCTCCATGGATAGAATCGCCTTCAAACCGCTCCTTCTCGTCGCCGGCCTCCTGGCGTTCATGCCAATGGCCCACGCCGCCAGCACGCTGGTTTACTGCTCCGAAGCCAGCCCCGCCGGCTTTGACCCCAGCCAGTACACCAGCGGTACCGATTTTGATGCCTCCGCCGAAACCGTATTCAACCGCCTGATCCAGTTCAAACGGGGTAGTACTGA
This sequence comes from Pseudomonas bubulae, assembly GCF_037023725.1. Lineage (NCBI taxonomy): Bacteria > Pseudomonadati > Pseudomonadota > Gammaproteobacteria > Pseudomonadales > Pseudomonadaceae > Pseudomonas > Pseudomonas bubulae. The sequence goes on along the minus strand of NZ_CP146077.1, from coordinate 3,943,875 downwards.
AGTCGAACCTGGCCTGGCCACCCGCTGGGATGTCTCCAATGACGGCCTGACCTACACCTTCCACCTGCGCGATGGCGTCAAGTTCCATACCACCGATTTCTTCACCCCGACCCGGAATTTCAACGCGGATGACGTGTTGTTTACTTTCGATCGCCTGCTGGATGCCCAGAGTCCGTTCCGCAAGGCTTACCCGTCCGAATCGCCCTATTTCACCGATATGGGCTTGAACACCACGATCAAGAGCGTCGACAAGCTCGACGACCGAACCGTGCGTTTCAACCTCAATAACGTTGATGCCGCCTTTGTGCAAAACCTGGCCATGAGCTTCGCCTCGGTGCAGTCCGCCGAATACGGAGCCCAACTGCTCAAGCAGGGCAAGGCTGAAGAGATCAATCAGAAACCGGTGGGCACCGGGCCGTTTGTGTTCAAGCGCTATCAGAAGGACTCGCAGATTCGTTACGTCGGCAACAAACAGTACTGGAAGCCCGAGGATGTGAAACTCGACAACCTGGTTTTTGCCATCACCCCTGACGCGGCGTCGCGCCTGCAGAAACTCAAAGCCGGGGAGTGCCAGGTCAGCGGTTACCCGCGACCGGCGGATATCGAAGTGATGAAGCAGGATCCCAACTTGCGAGTGCTGCAGCAAGCCGGGTTCAACCTGGGGTTTCTGGCTTACAACGTGACACATCCGCCGCTGGACCAACTCAAGGTGCGTCAGGCCCTGGACATGGCCATCGACAAGCCGGCAATCATCAAGGCCGTGTACCAGAGCGCAGGGCAATTGGCGCAGAACGCCTTGCCACCTGCGCAGTGGTCTTATGACCCGACAATCAAGGATGCCACCTACGACCCGGTCAAGGCCCGGCAGCTTTTAAAAGAAGCTGGGGTTGCACCAGGGACCACTATCAACCTGTGGGCGATGACCGTTCAACGCGCCTCCAACCCGAACGCGCGTATGTCGGCACAAATCATCCAGCAGGATTGGGCCAAGGTCGGCATCAAGGCCAATATCGTTAGCTACGAGTGGGGCGAGTACATCAAGCGCGCCAAGAACGGCGAGCACGACGTGATGATTTACGGCTGGACGGGCGACAACGGCGACCCGGATAACTGGCTCGGCGTGCTCTACAGCTGCGCGGCGGTCAAGGGCAGCAACTACGCCAAATGGTGCAACCCAGACTATGACAAGCTGGTGCAGCAAGCCAAACTCAGCAGCGACCGCGAACAACGCATCAAGTTGTATCAAGAGGCGCAGAAGATCCTCAAGGAGCAAGTTCCGATTACACCCATTGCGAACTCGACGGTTTTCCAGCCCCTGCGCAAGGAAGTGACTGATTTCAAAATCAGCCCCTTTGGGCTGACACCGTTCTACGGGGTGAGCCTGGATAAGTAACAGCAAGCCCCAACTGAGTGCACCAGAAGCCCGGGATGGTTTTTGGTGCGCTCGCGGCACCGAAATAACCTCGCTATAGACGTGAATAGGCCAAAGTCTTATGCAAGGTATGCACTGAAATAATGCGTTTGCAATGTGAGTGCCCAACTATGGGCTTGTTGGTTTTTAATTGACAGTGGTGTAATGCTCTTCTAAGTTGATGTCCTGTTGGGTGCGATCAGGTCTGTGGTCGGTGTAATACATGGAGTTGTTTGTGCGGTGTCAGAGGCCGTTTTATTATAAGTCAGGTGCTTGCATGTCCAGTTTGGAAAGAGTCCTGGATATTCATGATGAAGATCCAGGGTTGGCGGCTGTTTTATTGAAGTCTATTGTTTTTAGTGATTTGACTGATCAAGAGAAGAATACTTTTATCTGGCTGGTCAATCATGTGGTTGGAGAGTTGCTTTCTGATTGGGTCGCGGCTTTTGACTTGCTTTTATGCAATAGGTGGGAAGGCTCCGCTATTTATTTCAAGTTTTTGGCCTGTGCGGCCTATTGCTCTGCACATCCTGTGCATGCGTTTGCTGCCGAACTTGAATATGCCGAACTTACAGGCGCTTCTTTGATAGAGGCCAAGGCGCATGTTGGTTTGCTATGCGTACAAAGTTTGCAAGGTTCTGTGGATATCGCTCAGTCGGTTAACGCAGTGGAAGGGTGCGTCGACCTGCTGGGTAAGCCGTCGAATTCACTGGTGGGTAAAGGTGCGGCGGCGGCCTTGAATAATATTATTTCCAAGCTGATTGATGACCCCCGCCTTCAGGGTGACGAGCTGTCCCATCGAAACGTCATCATGGATGCGGCTGTTGTGTGTGAGCGGCTCTGGATGCAGTTTGGAACCTGGTTGAACCATGAGCGGAGCCTTTATTTATGTGCGTTGACTTTTAACCGGTTCGGGCAGTGGCAGAGTGCTCTGGATAGTGCTGGCAAGGCACTGGTCATTATCGAATCGAACGGGGTGGAGGAGGTGGACAGGGCATTCTTGCTGCTTCAAGTGTCTAAAGCTTGCCAAGGGCTGGGCAATAGGGGAAGCGCTGATGAGGCACTCCATGCTGCAGACCGGATTGCTCAGGGTTTCGATTCGCAACTGAGTCGTTGGTTTTTGGATGTGCGTTCCAAGTTAAAGGTCGCGGACTTTGTGCCTGCTGATTGAAACGGATTAAACATCAGGGGGGTCATCAATGAGAGTACGGATCCATTGTAATGTCTTCAGTGACCATGCAAAAAGAAGCAGTATATCCTCCCCCTAATTTACCTCATGTTAGCCATGCAAGATGCTGCCCGGTGTGATGCGCAGTCGCTGGATCAGGGTGCAGGGACAGAAAAGCTCTTGCCTTTTTCCACTACCCAGGTGGCAAGAACGGTAGCGCCCTGCGGGCCCGCTTTGCTGATGTGGGGTTCGTGCGCCAGGTGTTGAAAACTGTCACCGGCCTTTATTCGCTTTTCAGGCTGCCCATCCATTGTAATGATGACCTCGCCTTCAAGCACATAGGCGACTTCTGGTCCTGTATGTATGTGGCGAGCCTTGACTTCGTTCGGGGCGAGTACTGCTTTTTGCAAGCCCATTTGATAGTGGGTATCAGGCATGTCGATTCGTTGCAACACGTCAGACTTTGCGGGTGTTGGCATGTCTGCGATGGCAGCTCCCGCCCAGAGGACGGCACTCAACATAAATATGGCTGGGGGCGTGCCTTTCATTATTTGATTTCCGGTTTATGACGCTTGATTGGCTGTGCGAGTCAGACGTTTTTAGGTGTTCATGTTTTAAGTTTTCTGCGTAAAAACAATAGATTTTTGGGCTCGCTAAAGTATGTAGTTTTTTTCTGTTACTTGCGTGGTTCATTTCTTTTCATATTTGTGCGAAATTTAATGTGTGTCATGTTTGTTTAGTGTGTCGTTATTATGTTGTTCGTTCATTCCATCATTTTCTTGTGGTCATTGGCTGTTCCCGGGGCTGTACGCGGGGGCGTGCAAAAATGCGCAGAGGCCAGCACAGAAATAAGCTAAGTGACTGATTTATAAAAATAAGCATGTATCTAAATGTTTCTGATGGTTTTGCGGTCAATAATGCCGCTTGCGAGATAATTGATAGGGTAAAACCTCTCCAGCATGACGTTTTAGCTGAATTTTGTTGTGTATATGGTGAAATTACCTGCGCAACACTTCCTATACTGCCCGCGGTGTCTACGTACCTGTACAGTTCAGCCAATCACGATGAGTGATCGAACTGCTATGGCGATAGCCACCCTGCGTAAATGAGGTGGTGTCCGCGTCGTCTTGTTTCCTGCACCTAATAAGTCTAAGAATGAGAAAAAGTGTAATGAATAAACAGTCGATCCAGATTGCGCTTGCGTACATGTCCGTAGTTATCGGTGGTGGCTTTGCCTCCGGGCAGGAGGTGCTGCAGTTTTTCACCGGCTATGGGCTTATCGGTATCCTGGGCACCCTGGTAAGCGGTTTGATGTTTGCCTTCCTCGGTATGCAGATCGCCCGCATGAGTTCGAAGATGCAGGCCAACTCGCACAAGGAAGTACTCTACGCTCTGTTCGGCGCACGTCTGGGCTGGGTCGTCGATGTGGTGCTGTCATTCTTCCTCTATGGGGTTGGTGTGGTGATGCTGGCCGGTAGCGGTTCGATTTTTGCCCAGCAGTACGATCTGCCCCCATTGTTTGGCGGTGTATTGATGACCGTGCTGGTGATCGCCACGCTGTGCATGAACGTCAAGCGCATCATTGATCTGATCAGCGCAGTCATGCCTTTTCTGCTGGCGATGGTGCTAATCATCACGACCTACTCGATTTTCAGCTACAACGCTCCAATCGAGACCCTGGATGCTGTGGCGCGTGAAAACAACGAGACGGTCACTGGCAACTGGTTTGTCGGCGCCTTGCTCTACGCTTCGTTCAATATCGCGGTAGGTTTCCCGATGCTGGCAGTGATCGGTGGCATGACCAAACAACCCAAGGCGGCCGCTCTCGGCGGTGTGCTCGGCGGGCTTGGTTTGGGCGCCCTGATCCTGTTGTTGAACATCGGCCTGTTTGCCAACATCAACCAGCTGCAGGGTATTGAAATGCCGTCCCTGGCACTGGCCGGACGCATCTCGCCACTACTCTCGGTGGTGATGTCCATCGCACTGGTGTGCATGGTCTACAGCACTGCGGTTGGGATGTTCTTTGCCTTCAGTGCACGCTTTGCCAAGCCGGAATCGGGCCGTTTCAAGTTGTTTAGTGCAGTGACCGTTTGTGTCGGCCTGGCTTTGAGCCTGGGTGGTTTCAGCAAGTTGGTGGGCACCGTGTATCCGCTGCTGGGCTACGTAGGCTTTGCGCTGATCCTCGCCATTTGCTTCAGCTGGCTGCGCAGTCGCTCGCTGGCCAAGGCGGAAAAAACCGCGCTGGACGCGGTCTCCTGACCCCGGCTGCCGCCGAACGCAAGTTCGGCGGCTTCCTTCCTAGCCCTGCTGTTCAAGTATCTGGTTGACGTCCCGGACCCTGGCGTAATCCATTGCCATGCTGGCAAGCGACAGTGCATGTACATCCTCGGCAGGCCACAGGCGTCCATTCAGGTCTATCTGATCGAATGTATAGCAGGCATCCGATCCCACAATCACATCGAACCCCAGGCAACCTGCTGAGCGAACCGTGCTCTCTACGGAATTATTGGTGATCACGCCGACGATGACCAACTGCTCAATCCCGCGCGTGCGCAACCAGCGTTCCAGGCCTGTGTTGGTAAATGCATCGGGTACGTTCTTTTCAACCACGTGCTCACTATCGAGCGGGGCCAGCCCCTCCTGAAACTCGCAGCCAGGCTGGCCGGGCCAGAATACCGAGGCAGGCGATCGGGATATATGCCGGACATGGACTACCGGACGCTGTACATGCCGCCAGGTTTCCAGCAGGCGCTGTACGTTGAGCTCGGTGTGCGGGTTGTTTCTGCGACCAAGCCCGGGAAGGCTTATCCCTTTTTGCATATCGATGATGATCAGTGCCGCATCGGATTTGATCAGGGGCATGGCCGTTCCTCTGGCTGGGGATAGGGAGCACCATGCTAAGTCTATTGCGCCGGGGTCACCAGATGGCTACAGGTCTTTATCCTGGCTCAGGGTTTGCGGTTCGCCGTGGCTGATCATCCATTTCAGCAAAGCCCTCACCGGCACTGTATGGGTGCTCTCGACCCACTGAACACCTTCATGGCTGTAATGCTCGATATAGCGGCTGAGTACCAGCGTGTCGCGATCGCTCGACAGGCGCAGGCTTGTTTCGCGACAGTGCAGGGCGGCGTTGGCACGCTTTACCAGTCGCTGCTCCAGGATCATGGCCGGGTTTTCGCAAGGCATGGGTACACGCGTTCTTGGCAGGAAAGAGGTCTGATCCTCGCATTCGCGGTTTGCCTGGATATGTCTGCTTTTTTGCCTGGCCGCAACTTTGTTACCAAGTTGAAATATATGACGCAGCGGGACGAATAGTTTTAGATGGAAGCCTTTACATACCTTAAGTGGAATGCGCCGGTGAGCAGCCTTTTGATCGTGGACGATGACCTGGAGGTCCTCGCGCTTCTGAAGAAGTTTTTTGTACAACACGGATATTCGGTGGAGGTGGCCACCGATGGCACGTCACTGTGGGCGGCGATGGCGCTGCAACCTCCGGACCTGATTATTCTCGACTTGATGCTGCCTGGCGAAAACGGCCTGATGCTGTGTCAGCGTTTGCGTCAGCAATACCCCACGCCGGTCATCATGTTGACGGCCATGGGTGAGCTGAGTGATCGGGTCGTCGGTCTTGAAATGGGCGCCGATGATTATCTGAGCAAACCTTTTGATGCCCGGGAACTGTTGGCCAGGGTGCGTGCCGTGTTGCGCCGGGCAGGGCAGGGCCAGCCCTCGGTCGGGCAGGTGCCGCGGCCACTGATGAAGTTTGCGGGCTGGCAACTGGACCTGACCCGCCGCGAACTTCGTTCCCCGGATCAGGTGATGATTCCCTTGTCTGCCGGAGAGTTCGATTTGTTGTTGGTGTTTGTCGAACATCCCCAGCGCATTCTGACTCGCGAACTGTTGCTGGATCTGGCTCGTGGCGCTGGCCATGACGCGTTCGATCGCAGCATCGACGTACAGGTCAGCCGTTTGCGGCGCAAGCTGGAGTTCGACAGCAAAGGGGTCGAGATGATTCGCACCGTGCGCAATGTCGGTTACCTGTTCACGCCCGGGGTGACCTGTCAGTGACGGGCTGGATTTCAGGCTGGCGCCTGCGCTCACGCAACACCATCGCACGCTGGATTGCCTTGACCACCATTGTCGCGATGCTTACGGCGCTGGCATTCAATGCGCTGTTTACTCAGTTGGCGGGTGTTTGGGCTTACCCGCCGCTGAGTGAAATCGGGCTGCTGGAAAAGATTTCCCTGACGACCAAGCTGATCGAAGCTTCGCCGGCGCCACAGCGCCAACGTCTGGCTGCGGCAGCCACTGACAGCGCCCTGAGCATCAGTTGGCATGCCAGCCGTGCCGGCCTGGATTTGCCGCAGGTGGCCGAAGCGGCCAGTCGCACGGCCACGCCGCTGGCGCAGCGACTGTTCAATAGCCCAGAGCGACGCCTCGAAGCCTATCAGCCTGATGACTGGCCACAGCACAACGGGCATTACGCCCTGCTGGTGCAACTGGAGGATGGCTCATGGCTTATGTTCAGCATCGCATCGCGCAGCTGGGGCCTGGGCCAATGGCAGCGAAACCTGATTTTGATCCTGCTGGTGTTGTTGTCCACGGTGCTTGTGGCGCTGATCGCCACTCGCCATCTGGCCAGGCCTTTACAGCAATTTGCCGAGGGCGCTCGGCGTTTTGGTGTCGATTTTCGTGCGCCGCCCATTGAACCGATTGGCCCCCGGGAGATCCGTCAGGCCATTCTTGCGTTCAACGCCATGCAAGCGCAGTTGCAGCATTTCATCAAAGACCGTACCCAGATGCTCGCGGCCATTTCCCATGACTTGCGCACCCCGCTGACACGCATGCGACTGCGCGGTGAGTTTATTGACGACCCGGACCAACAACAGCGTCTGTTTCGCGATGTAGACGAGATGCAGGCCATGATCAACTCCAGCCTGGAGTTCTTTCGCGACGATGCCCGGCTGGAGCAGGCCACGCAATTTGACCTGGCAGGGTTGTTGCAAACCCTGATTGATGACTACCGCGACCAGTCCATTGACATTGCCTTCAACGGTCCTGAGCACCTGGTGTATTTGGGCCGGCCGCTTGGCCTGAAACGGGTGATGACCAACCTGCTGGATAACGCTATCAAGTACGCAGGCGAGCCGGCCATCGAGCTGAGTCGGGACGATGAGCAGGTCACTGTTTTCGTTCTTGACCGGGGGCCGGGCATTCCTGTCCAAAGTCATGAGCAGGTGTTTGTGCCTTTTTATCGGCTTGAAGAATCGCGCAACAAAAGCACCGGCGGGGTGGGGCTCGGACTGTCGGCAGCCAGAGCGATTGTGCTGGAACACGGCGGATCGCTAACCCTGAGCAACCGCACGGGTGGCGGGTTGGCGGTGAGGGTTGTGTTGCCGGTGCTCAAGGGGGCAGGGTGAATGATCTTCTGCAGAGAGTGCCGGGCAGCCCCGGCACTCTCAGCCTCTTGGCCCCTCAGACCGCAGCGACGGCTTGCGCCGCATTTTCGGGTGTCGCCACATCATGCAAGGAAATCCGCGAGGTCTCCGGCAATGCCAGGCCGCCAGCCAGGGCGAGCAGTGCAACGGCCATCAGATAAAACGCGGGCGACATATTGCTGCCGGTGGTGCTGATCAGCCATGTCGCCACCAGCGGTGCGGTGCCGCCAAAAAGGGTGTACGCCATGTTGTAGGTGATGGCCGAAGCGGTATAGCGAGTGCGGGTCGGAAACGTCTCCGAGAGCAAAGCTGCGGTCACCACGCCACACAACACCGCGCCAATTGCCAGCAGCATGACACCGACGATGGACGCTGCGAACCCGCCCGAGCTGGCCATCAGGAACGACGGATACACCGCGACCATCAGTAGAACGCACGCGGTCACCACGGTCGCCCGCCGCCCGACCCGGTCCGAATACAGCCCGGCCAGCGGGCAGATGGCGGCGGCGAAGAGCAGGGCGATCAGCGACACCAGCAAAGCGGTTGCCCGGCTCAAGCCGCCCGCGACCTGCAAGTAGGTCGCGAAGTAAGTGGTGAACATGTAGAAGGACAGTGCCGTCAGCGACACAAAGGCTCCCAGGCAGCAGATCGCCGCGCCATGGTTGCGCAAGGTGTCCTTGAGTGGGGAGTGGGCGACCGCATGCTCCTCCTTCACGGCCTGGAAGGCCGGGGTTTCATCCAGCTGCCAGCGCAAATAAAGCCCTACCAGGCCCAGTGGCGCAGCAATCAGGAACGGCAGGCGCCAGCCCCAACTGCCCATGCTTTCAGCGGATAACGAAGCCTCAAGGGCGTAGGCCACTACGGCCGCAGCGGCAAAAGCGGAAAATGTCGAAACCGGCACAAAGCTGCCATACCAGGCCCTTTTATCGCTGGGGGCGTGCTCCATCAAATAGGCACAGGCCCCGGCGTATTCACCGCCTGCAGAAAAGCCTTGGGCGCAACGAATCAGGGTGAGCAGGATCGGCGCCATAACCCCGATTGCAGCATAAGTGGGCAATATACCGATCAAGGTAGTGGCCCCGGCCATCAGCAAAATGGTCATGGCAAGGGTACGCTTGCGGCCTATCCTGTCCCCCAGCATGCCGAAAAAAATCCCGCCAAGGGGGCGAAAGGCAAAGGCCACCGCAAACACAGCAAAGGTCTTGAGCAATGCGGCACTGGCATCGCCACTGGGGAAAAACTGCTGAGCGATGGTGGTGGCCAGAAAACCGTAGACGGCGAAGTCGAACCATTCGACGAAATTACCGATGGCGGCGGCGACAATCACTTTTCTCAGCGTTTCAGGGCTGACCTGCTCTATGGATACGCTTGTCATGCTGCACCTCGACCTGTCCTCAGTAAGCAATGATTATCGAGGCAGCGGCTGAAACGATTCGCTCCAAAAGTGTCATCGGCATAGTCAGTACCGACTTCTCAGAGGTCAAGCACGGGGGCTACAGGCTACCGGGCGAACTTTTTGGCCCCGGCAACGCACAGGATCACCGCCGCTGTAACACCAAACATGCCCATGCTTACAGTCTCGTGCAGCAAGGTGGCAGCCAGTGCCAGGCCAAAAAATGGTTGCAGCAGCTGCAACTGCCCAACGGCGGCAATCCCGCCCTGGGCCAGCCCCCGGTACCAGAATACAAAGCCTATCAGCATGCTGAAGATCGAGATGTAAGCCAGGCCGAGCCAGGCAGGTGCGCTAATGCCTTTGAACGAAGCGGGGGCCCACAACCATGCCAGCGGAGCCATCAATGGCAGTGACAGCACCAGTGCCCATGAAATGACCTGCCAGCCGCCCAGCGTACGCGACAACCTGGCCCCTTCGGCATAGCCAAGACCGCAGATCAATACAGCCAGGAGCATCAGGATGTCACCCTCGGGCGCTGCACTCAGACCCTGCGCAAGGGCATAGGCCACGACGCACGCGCTGCCCAGGATCGAGAACAGCCAGAATGCTGGCCGTGGCCGTTCACCCCCGCGCACCACGGCGAAAATGGCGGTAGACAGCGGCAGCAGGCCAAGGAAGACAATGGTGTGGGCCGATGTCACATGCTGCAAAGCCAGCGCGGTCAGCAGCGGAAACCCCACCACCACCCCGGTTGCCACCAGCAGCAGGGGCACCAGCTGGTTGCGCTGCGGCCGCCGGGCCTTGAACAACCCGAGCATGGCCAGGGCCAGTACCCCGGCAATACTGGCACGGGCCAGGGTGAGGAACACGGGATCGAACTCCAGCACCGCCACCTTGGTTGCGGGCAATGAGGCGCTGAAAATGACCACGCCGATAAAGCCGTTGATCCAGCCGCTGAGGTTTTTTTCGGTGGTGGGGATTTGCAAGTTGGAAGTACGTTCCATCGAGTCTCACGCTCAAGGCCAATCGCGGGATTGCATACAGTCCATCCTATGGCTGATGATTAATGACAATCAAAAAATTGTCATGGATACAAAGCCCGATGTCCCGTTCCCGCTACAAGTCGCTGGTTGACGGCTTTGCTGCCGATATCCGCTCAGGCCGTCTGTCGCCGGGTACGCGTTTGCCTACCCATCGCCAGCTCGCAGCCAGCGAAGGGCTGGCGCTGGTCACGGCCAGTCGCGTGTATGCCGAGCTAGAGGCCATGGGGCTGGTCAGTGGCGAAACCGGGCGTGGCACTTTTGTCCGGGAAACCTCGCTACCACCAGGCCACGGTATAGACCAGCCCGACGTGATCGCGGGGATGCTGGATCTCAATTACAACTATCCCTCCTTGCCGGGCCAGGCCGAACTGTTGCGTACTGCGCTGCGGCAGTTGGCGTTGTCTGGCGATCTGGAATCGTTGTTGCGCTACCAGCCCCATGGCGGGCGCCTGCATGAGCGCGCCTCGGTCGCGAGGCACCTGGCCAGGAGCGGGTTGAATGTGCCCGCCGAACAGGTGTTGATCGTCAACGGCGCACAACACGGGTTGAGCGTGGTGCTGATGGCACTGCTCCAGCCTGGTGACGTGATCGCGGTGGACGCCTTGACCTACCCGGGTTTCAAGGCACTGGCGCTGGCCCTGCACCTTGAATTGCTGCCCATCCCGAGCACGGAAAGCGGGCCGGATCTGGATGCCCTCGCCAGGCTGTGTCGCCGTCGCTCTGTGCGTGCTGTCTACAGCATGCCGACGTTGCACAATCCGTTGGGGTGGGTGATGAGCCTGGAGCAGCGCCAACACTTGGTCGCGATCGCCCGGGCACATGATCTGCATATCATCGAAGATGCGGCCTACGCTTTTCTGGTCGATAACCCGCCGACGTCTTTGGCTGACTTGGCGCCGGAAAGAACCGTTTACGTGTCTGGGTTTTCCAAAAGTGTCGCAGCGGGTTTACGCGTGGGCTTTATCGTCGCGCCCGCAGAAAAGGTCAGTGTCCTTGAGCGGATAATCCGAGTGACTGCCTGGAATGCTCCCGGTGTGATGACCGCTATCACCAGTGCCTGGCTCGACGATGGCACCGTGACCCGGCTGGAGTCGCAAAAGCGCAAAGACGCACAGGCAAGGCAGCTCATTGCTGATGAGCAGTTGGCGGGGTTGCACAGGATCCGCCATCCTTCGTCCTACTTTGTCTGGTTGCCTCTGTCAGAGGACGCCCGGGCGGACCAGGTTGTTGCGGCGTTGGCGCGTGAGCAGGTCTCGGTGTCGACCGCGCAGCCCTTTGCAACTTCGGCCCATGTGCCCCATGCGATAAGGCTGGCGCTGGGCTCGGTGGGCATGACGGCCCTGCGTGAGGGCCTCGCGAAAGTGAAGTGGGTGGTTCAGGCCCATGCTTAGGGAGGGGCGCACTCAGGCCATGGGCGGCAACCGGCGTTTGACCGGGCTTTTTTTGATGATCGACGTATTGGTTTCGGCGTAAGCATTGAGGCCATCAAGCAGGCTGTCCAATTGCTCGATTGAACGCACATGCAGACGGGCAATAAAACAGTCATCGCCCGTCACCTTGTCGCACTCGGTGAACTGGGGGATGTTCTGGATCTGGCGCTCCACTTCCTGCAACTGCCCCGGTAGCGGTCGAATGCGGATGATGGCCTGGAGTTGATAGCCAAAGGCTTTGGGATCGACTTCCACGGTGTAACCCTTGATCACTTCGCGCTCTTCGAGCTTGCGAATGCGCTCGGCGACGCTGGGTGACGACAGGCCGCTGAGGCTGGCCAGTGTTTTCAGGGAGCTGCGTGAGTCTTGCATCAGTGCGCTGATCAACAGCTGATCTATCTCGTCGCTCATCTTTGCTCCTTAGGCCAAATTGGCAGAATGCCTTAACACTAAAGGCAAAAATGACGAATTGCCTTTTCTGGATTATGGCGCTGCATGAATCGCGATTGCCATACTGTTTCCTACTTTGAGGGAGGCAAATATGGACAAAACCACGCAACGCGGTTCGCTGGAAATGGTCGCAGCCATGCTTATCTCCGGCACCATTGGCTGGCTTGTCCTGCTAAGCGGGCAAGCAGTGCTGGATGTGGTGTTCTGGCGCTGTGTGTTTGGCGCGGTGACGTTGCTGCTGATCTGTGCGCGGATGGGTTTTTTACGCCGCGGTCTGCTGAACCGCACTACCTTTGCGCTGGTAGTTTTGAGCGGCGTGGCCATCGTTGCCAACTGGGTGTTGTTGTTCGCGTCCTACTCCAGGGCCTCAATCGCCATTGGTACGGCGGTCTACAACGTTCAGCCATTTATCCTGCTCGGTCTGGCAGCGTTGTTCCTGGGTGAAAGAATAACCCTGCACAAACTGGCCTGGCTGGTGGTGTCGTTTGTGGGCATGTTGACGATCGTCAGCGCCCACCACGGGCAAGGGGAGAGCGGCAGTGAGTACTTGCTGGGGATTGCCCTGGCGCTGAGTGCGGCCTTGATGTACGCCGTGGCCGTGCTGATCATCAAACGCCTGCGCGGGATCCCCCCGCACCTGATCGCGCTGATCCAGGTCAGCACCGGCGCACTGCTGCTGGCACCCCTGGCCAACGTCACTGAGCTGCCTGCTGGCGCACAGGCGTGGGGCGCCTTACTGACGCTTGGCGTAGTCCATACCGGCTTGATGTATGTACTGCTCTACGGAGCAATCCAGAAACTGCCCACGGCATTGATCGGAGCACTGAGCTTTATCTACCCCATTGCAGCGATATTTGTGGACTGGTTTGCCTTTGGCCATCGCCTGGAACCGCTGCAATGGGTGGGCGTGGCGGCGATTTTAATCGCGGCAGCCGGGATTCAGCTGGGGTGGCGGGTGGGAGGGCGGCGGGTAGTGAGTGGAGGATAATGGCTGTTTAAATGCACTTGGTCACGGTGAGCGTTCATGGCCAAGTGCATTGATGGGCCTGGCTTAAATCCCCGACCGACTCATCGGGCTGATCATGCGCACGCCCAGACTCAGTGCCTGGGTTACCAGCGCTCTCATATCGGCGGTGTTTTCGTTGTTGACGCACTGCGCCAGTTTTTCGCCCAGGGTCGGCGCAGTGTCGGTGCCTTCCGGGTAAGCGCGCAGGATCAGCAGCCCGCTGTTGGTCAGAACCACTTCGTAAAAGGCTACGCCCGACATGCCGTCGAAGTGGATGTAGCCAATATCCGCCAGCCATTTGACCGTGGCCAGGAACAGGTTCTCTTCTTTTTCCAGCGCCTCGCGGTTGCTGTCCGCCAGGCCTTTGTAGTCGATAAAGCGCTCGGCAGTCAGGGTGATGGGCAAGGGGAAGTTACGGTACAGGTGGCCCAGGATCAAACCGGCATAGCAGTCGAACAATTCGATATTGTTGGACGGCAAGGTGTTGATCGAGTGAACGTTTTTTTCTGTGAGGTGACCGGCTAATCCTTTGAACATGCGAACCTCTGTCAGCTGTGTCTGTATGGCGTGACTGAATAAGCGTACCCATTGGTATAGCACAGTCATGCCCGGGGAACCTGACCTGTGGCAATTGTTACAAGGTAAGACGTATCGCCTGGAAAACCCCTAAAAAATCAGATGCATAACTGGCTATTTAAAATCAGCCTGCTATTACTGTGGGGCGCGATAACCTGCGTACGGCCCGTTTGGGCGAGGCCATTTCATATCAGGAGGATAGATGTCAAAACCCGCATGGATGCGTAACACCCTGGTGGCTGCGGCCTTGTTGAGTGTGTTGGCAGCGCCTGTTGTCTCAGCGCAGGATCGCACCCTGCAACTGGCCATTGGTGATGAGCCCACTGAAGGCTTTGATCCAATGCTGGGCTGGAGCCACGGCAGTTATCTGCTGTTGCACAGCCCTTTGCTCAAGCAAAACGAAGATTTGTCCTGGAGCGGTTTTCTCCTCAGCGATTATCAGGCTAGCGCGGATGGCAAGACCTGGACCCTCAAGCTCAAGCCCGACCTCAAGTTCTCCGACGGTTCGCCACTGACCGCCAAGGACGTGGCTTACACCTACAACAATGCGGCGGCCAGTGGTGGCAAGGTCGATATGGGCAACTTCCTCAAGGCCGAGGCGGTTGATCCGCTCACGGTGCGTATTGAGCTCAAGGCGCCGCAAAGCACGTTCGTCAATGTGCTCGGTTCGCTGGGGATTGTCTCGGCAGACCAATACGACGCCAAAACCTACGCGCAAAAGCCGATTGGCGCCGGGCCTTATCGGTTGGTCAGCTACCAGCCGGGTCAGCAGTTGATCGTTGAGGCCAACCCGTACTACGCAGGGCAGAAGAACGATTTCAACAAACTGGTGTTTGTGTTCCTGGATGAAGACAGCGCTTTCGCTGCCGCCCAAAGCAAGCAGCTGGGTATTGTGCGCATCGCCCCTGCGCTGGCCGTGACGCCTGCCGCGGGCATGAAACTGTGGGTTCGCCCCAGTGTGGAAAACCGTGGCATCGTGATGCCAACCCTCGCGTCCGGTAAAAAAGATGCCCAGGGCTACCCGATTGGCAATGATGTGACGGCTGATGTGGCCATCCGCAAAGCCATCAACTACGCCATCAATCGCCAACTGCTTGCCGATCAGATTCTCGAAGGCCACGCGATCCCGGCCTACACCGGCGTGCAGGGTTTACCGTGGGATAACCCGGATGCGCTGTTCAAGGATGGCGATACCGACAAAGCCCGGCAGATACTGGAAGACGCAGGCTGGATTGAAAACGCCCATGGCATCCGTGAAAAAAACGGCCTGCCGGCCAAAATCACCCTGTGGTACGCCAGTGGCGATGCCACTCGCCGGGATCTGGCCCAGGCCGTGCGCTCAATGCTCAAGCCCGTGGGCATCGACGTAGACCTGAAGTCCGGCAGTTGGGAAACCGTTGAGCGCAACATGCACGCCAACCCGACCCTGTTTGGCTGGGGCAGCCTCGACCCGATGGAGCTTTACCATCACTACAGCAGCAAGGCGGCAGGCGTGGAATACTACAACCCCGGTTATTACCAGAACCCGGTTGTCGATCAGCATCTGCAGCAAGCCCTCGATGCGCCGACCTGGCAGCAGGCGGTGCCGTTCTGGCAGCAAGTGGAGTGGGACGGCAAAACCGGCGTCGGCGTTAAAGGAGATGCCGCCTGGGCCTGGTTGCTCAATGTTCAGCACACTTACCTCACCGATGAGTGCATCGATCTGGGTAAGGGCGCCCCGGAAATCCACGGTTCCTGGTCGCTGCTCAACAGCGTTGATCACTGGAAGTGGACCTGCCGGTGATCCGCGGCCTATCGCTGTTTGTGCTGCGTTTGCTGGGCCTGCTGCTGGTAACGGCAGCGGGCACCTTTGCCTTGCTCAGTTTTTCTCCGGTAGACCCGATCCGGGCCTATATAGGTAACGATCTGTTGCATGTACCGCCCGAGCAATATCCATTGATTGCGGCGCGCTGGGGGCTCGATCTGCCGTTATGGGAGCGCTTTTTGCGCTGGTTCGGGCAAATGCTGCAAGGCGATTTCGGCTATTCAATGCTCTATAACGCGCCGGTCTCGCAGGTGATTGGAGAGCGTTTTGCCACCTCCTTTGCACTGCTGTTTTCGGCCTGGCTGTTTTCCGGCATCGTCGGCCTGGCCATGGGGCTGACGGCCGGGCGTTATTTGAACCGTTGGCCTGACCGCCTTATTTCGACGCTGTCCTATGTGCTGGCATCCATGCCGACGTTCTGGATTGGCCTGCTGTTGCTGTCACTGTTTGCCGTGACGCTCAACTGGGCGCCGATCTGCTGCGCCTGGACCCCCGGCAGCAATGCCGAAACCGCAACCTGGGGCGACGAGTTGCGACACTTGATCCTGCCCATGCTGGCCCTGGGTGTACTGGGCGTGGGCAATATCGCCCTGCATACCCGCTCGCGGGTGGCTGAAGTGATGAACAGCGAATTTATTCGTTTCGCCCATGCCCAGGGCGACAAAGGCTGGCCGCTGATCAACTTTCATATCCTGCGCCATGCCATCACCCCGGCCTTGTGCCTGCAATTTGCCTCGGTGGGGGAGTTGATCGGCGGTTCGTTGCTGGCTGAAAAAGTGTTCGCTTATCCAGGCCTGGGGCAGGCCACGATCGATGCCGGATTACGCGGCGATATTCCATTGTTGATGGGGATCGTGATGTTCTGTGCGGTGCTGGTATTCACCGGCAACAGCATTGCCAACGCGCTGTTACTGCGCCTTAACCGCGGGGCGGCGCGCCAGGTATGACCTACAACCCCAATCGCGCCTTGCTAAGGCTCTGCCTCTCGTTGCTGATGCTGCTGGGGTTGATCGCCTACGGTATCTCAATCATCAATATTGATGTCTCCATGGATCTGCTGGCACGGCGCCTGCCAC
Organism: Pseudomonas bubulae; assembly: GCF_037023725.1. Classification (NCBI taxonomy): domain Bacteria; kingdom Pseudomonadati; phylum Pseudomonadota; class Gammaproteobacteria; order Pseudomonadales; family Pseudomonadaceae; genus Pseudomonas; species Pseudomonas bubulae. The sequence continues at coordinate 3,927,080 of NZ_CP146077.1, read as the reverse complement.
CGTCTGCCGAGTACTGGTTTGGCACTGACAGCCTGGGCCGTGATCTGTGGCTGCGGTGTTTTCAGGGGATGACCACCAGCCTGCAGATCGGCCTGACCGCAGCGTTCAGCAGCGGTTTTCTGGCGATGCTGGCCGCCAGTCTGTGTGCGCTGAACAAAACCCTGGATTACCTGATTCGCGGGCTGATCGACAGCATGCTGGCGCTGCCGCATTTGTTGCTGCTGGTATTGATTTGCTTCACCTTGGGCGGTGGCAAGCAGGGGGTCATCCTGGCCGTGGCGCTGACCCACTGGCCACGCCTGGCCCTGATCCTGCGCGGCGAGATCCTGCGTATCCGCGAGACCGATTTTGTGATGCTCTCCCATCGCCTGGGCAACAGCAGCTTCTATCGCTGGCGTCATCACTTGTTGCCGTTGCTGATGCCGCAGTGGATCGTCGGTATCCTGTTGATGTTCCCCCACGCAGTTCTGCATTCGGCGGCGTTGAGTTTCCTGGGCTTCGGCCTGGCGCCCCATGATCCGTCATTGGGCCTGTTGCTGGCCGATGCGCTAAGGTATTTGAGCAGTGGTGCCTGGTGGCTGGCGTTTTTTCCGGGTTTGATTCTGGTGGGCCTGGTACTGGTTTTTGACCAGTTTGCACGGGCATTGCAGCAGCTCTGGATAAGGATTACCTGATGCTGAAATTCGACCGGTTTGCGATCGACGTTGCGCACTATCATTGGTTGGGCCATAAAACCTGGCATCCGCTGCTGAGCAATATCTCCCTTGAAGTACGCCCCGGAGAATTGACGGCGCTGGTGGGCTCCAGCGGCGAAGGCAAAAGCCTGCTGCTGCAAAGTGCCTTGGGCTTGCTCCCGGAAAACATGCGTTGTCGCGGCGAAATAGTGCTCGACGGGCAGGTGTTGGGGGAGGCCGGCAAGGTCAATCAGCGGGGCAAAGCCCTGTGCTATGTACCCCAGGGTGTCAACGCCCTGAACCCGCTGATCAAGGTCGGGCCGCAATTGCAGCGTGCTGCGCACTTGAGCGGGGTCAGGCTGGGGCTTGGCGATGTGGCCGAGCAGCTCACGCACTACAACCTCAAGCCAGAACTGGTGGACGAATTCCCGCGCATGTTGTCAGGGGGCATGGCCAAGCGCGTTCTGGCCAGTTGCGCGGCCTTGACTCCTGCGCGTTATATCCTCGCGGACGAGATCACCTCATGGCTGGATGACGAACATGCCTGCCAACTGTTGACCCATCTCAAGGGCTTTTGCCTGCAAGGTCGGGGGATTTTGTGGGTGACCCATGATCTGGCCCTGGCGGCGCGCTTTGCCGACAGGATCGCTGTGTTGCATCAGGGCGAGTTGCACGAAACCCTGAGTGCCCTGGAACTGCGCGAAAACGGCGGCAGCCCCTGGTTGCAGTCGTTGTGGGCAGCCTTGCCGGAACAACAGTTTTTTGCCCGGCGGGTGCCGGAATATGCTTGAGGTCCAGCAGTTAAGCATTGTCCAGGATGGCCAGCAGCTCTGGGACTGTGTGTCGTTTCAGGTGCGGCCGGGGGAGCGTCAGGGCATCTCGGCGCCCAGCGGTTATGGCAAAACCACCCTGGGCCGGGTGCTGGCGCAATGGCAGTCAGCAACCTCGGGCAGCATCACCGTGGATGGCAAAGCGCTTGCGAAAAAGGGCTATTGCCCGGTGCAGCTGGTGCCGCAGCATCCTGAACAGACCTTCAACCCTTATCGCACAACGGGCGAGAGCCTGCGTGATGCCTGGTCGCCAGATGCCGCCTGGCTGGCACGCCTGGCGGTGAATCCCGGGTGGTTGGCCCGTCGCCCGGACGAATTGTCTGGCGGAGAACTGGCGCGTATCGCTTTGCTCAGGGCGCTGGATCCGCGCACCCGCTACCTGATTGCCGATGAAGTGACGGCGCAACTGGATGCGCATGTACAGGCGCAGGTGTGGCAAGTCTTGCTCGAAGAGACCAGGCGTCGGGAGCTGGGGATGATTGTGTTCAGTCACAACAAGGCGTTGTTGCAGAAGGTATGTTCGAGTATCTGGCTGCCCTAGCCTCGCACGGCTCGTCAACTGCTACGGAGCGGGCCATGCAGTTCGCAGTATTCAACCCATTCCATGCCGGCCATTTGCGCCACTTCGCGATGCACTTCAAGGCGCTGGGCCTCGAATTCTTGCGGGCTTGCGCTGGTCAATTGCAGGGTCAGCTCCCAGGCGAAAAAACCCAGACGCTCAGCCTCGGCCTCAAAGGCTTCGTTCAAGCGTTCCTGGCGATATTCCTTTATCGATTGGCCGATAGCGCGGGCGGCCAATGGGTTCAATGTCTCAAGCGCCACGACCAGTTCAGGGTGGTCACTGAGAAAGCGATCAAGTGCTTTTTGATGCCGGGTGCCGGGTTCGGTCACAACTGATTTCCTCGTAAACAGGCAGGGTGTGCTTGCCGGTGATGATGAACACCACATCAATACCGAGCAGAGTAATGGCCGCCAGATAGTCGGCGCGGGGCAAGGTGATATCGCGTTCATAGTAGCTTTGTGCATGGCGCCCCACACCCCCCGCATCCGCCAGTTGTGCCTGTGTCAGTTTCAGGCGCAAACGCTCATGTTTGAGTCGCTCACCGTATGTGTTCATAAACATCGCCTATGTCAGGCATAAAGGGTTTGAAAAAATAGTAGGCCAAATGAAGAAATTGGGAAAGATGGGCGGTGAATAACGACCCGTTTTTGTAAGCACAAGCAGGAGGGCAAAAGGCACTCCTGCCTGGCTGCGTCGCTTACAACGTCGGTTTTTTCTCTGTTTCCGGCAGGAACCAGTTCAACAGCAGGGCACAGATACCGCCTGTAGCCACACCTGACTCCAGTACGTTACGCAGAGCCGCAGGCATATGCGCCAGGAACTCTGGCACTTGCGATACGCCCAGGCCCAGCGCCAGGGACACGGCAATGATCAGCAGGGCGCGGCGGTCCAGGGTAATGCTGGCCAGAATATTGATGCCCGAAGCGGCAACGGCGCCGAACATCACCATGGCCGCACCGCCCAGTACCGGCTCAGGCACTGCCTGAATCGCACCGGCAACGCTGGGGAACAGGCCCAGCAGGATCAGCATGCCGGCAATCCACACACCGATATGGCGGCTGGCGATACCGGTGAGCTGAATGACACCGTTGTTCTGGGCAAACACCGAACTCGGGAAGGTGTTGAAGATACCCGCCAGAAACGAGTTGGCGCCGTTGACCAGCACACCGCCCTTGATGCGCTGCATCCACACCGGGCCTTCGACCGGCTGGCGCGACACCTTGCTGGTGGCCGTGACGTCACCGATGGCTTCCAGCGACGTGACCAGGTAGATCACCAGCATGGGAATAAACAGCGCCCAGGAAAACCCCAGGCCGAAATGCAAGGGCATTGGCACCTGGAACAGCTCGGCCTGGTGCATGCCGGTGAAGTCCAGGCGGCCCAGGTAGCCTGCCAGGGCGTAGCCCACGGCCAGGGCGATAACAATGGCGCAACTGCGCATCCACACCAGCGGGATGCGGTTAAGGATCACGATAATGGCCAGCACCACACCCGAGAGCATCAGGTTTTCGCCGTTGGCGAAGGTACCGTTGCCCATGGCCGTGAAGCCGCCGCCCATGCTGATCAGGCCGACCTTGATCAGGGTCAGGCCGATCATCAGCACCACGATGCCGGTGACCAGCGGGGTGATCATGCGTTTTACAAAAGGCAGGATGCGCGAGATACCCATTTCGACAAACGAGCCGGCAATCACCACGCCAAAGATCGCCGCCATCACGCCTTCAACCGGCGTGCCTTGCTTGACCATCAGTGCGCCGCCGGCAATCAGCGGGCCGACAAAGTTGAAACTGGTGCCCTGGACGATCAGCAGCCCGGCGCCAAAGGGGCCAAAGCGTTTGCACTGAACAAAGGTAGCGATACCGGAGATCACCAGCGACATGGAGACAATCAGGTTGGTATCACGGCTGGACACACCCAGGGCCTGGCAGATCAGCAGGCCGGGGGTGACGATCGGCACAATAATGGCCAGCAGGTGCTGCAGGGCGGCCAGAAAGGCGATCCACGGCTTGGGACGGTCTTCAAGACCTAAGACCAGCTCGCTGGTTTGGGACTCGGCTTCGAGCGGGGTTTTAAGAGAGGTCATGGCGAGCGCCCTGGAAAAAAGAGCGCGATTCTACTGGTGTTGAGCCATTACGCCCAGTGTTGGATTGCGCAGGGCCTGACTTGCTGTGGGAGCGGGCTTGCTCGCGATAGCAGCCACTCGGTCTATCAGATAAACCGCGTCGCCTGCATCGCGAGCAAGCCCGCTCCCACAGTAAGGGGGGGATTACAGGTGCAACGCATGCCCCAGCGCACGCAACGCGGCTTCCTGGACGGCTTCGCCCAGGGTCGGGTGCGCGTGGATGGTGCCGGCGATGTCTTCCAGGCAGGCGCCCATTTCCAATGACTGGCCAAAGGCCGTCGACAACTCCGAAACACCGACCCCCACGGCTTGCCAACCGACAATCAGGTGATTGTCCCGGCGCGCCACAACCCGCACAAAGCCGGTTTTGGCTTCCAGGGTCATGGCCCGGCCATTGGCAGAGAACGGAAAGCTGGCGCTGATGCAGTCCAGACCGGCCTCTTGCGCCTCAACCGGGGTTTTGCCCACCACGACGATTTCGGGATCGGTAAAACACACCGCGGCAATCGCCGCAGGGCTGAACTCACGCTGTTTGCCGGCAATGATTTCGGCAACCATCTCACCCTGGGCCATGGCCCGGTGGGCCAGCATCGGCTCGCCGGTCAGGTCACCAATCGCCCAGACATTGCGCATGCTGGTGTGGCAACGGTTGTCGACGCGAATCGCCGGGCCGTTCATGGTCAGCGCCAGCGCTTCAAGGTTGAAGCCTTGTGTACGCGGCCGACGACCCACCGCCACCAGCACCTGATCGGTTTCCAGGGTCTGGCTCTGGCCCATGCGGTCACGCATCGACAGGGTTTTGCTGCTGGCCTGGAAACCTTCGACGCTGTGCTCCAGATACAGGGTAATCCCCAGTGCCTTGAGGGATTCTGCCACGGGCAAGGTCAGGTCCTTGTCGTAAGTTGGCAGGATACGGTCACGGGCTTCAACCACCGTGACTTCGGCCCCCAGCTTGCGGTAGGCGATCCCCAGTTCCAGGCCGATATAGCCAGCGCCAACCACGGTCAGGCGTCGGGGAATGGTGGTGGGCTGCAGGGCTTCGGTGGACGAAATGATCGCCCCGCCAATGGGCAGGATCGGCAGGTCGACCGTTTGCGAGCCGGTGGCCAGCAACAGATGTTCGCATTCGATGCGCTGGCCGCCGACTTCAACCGCCTTGCCGTCGAGGATTTTGGCCCAGCCGTGAATGACCTTGACGTTGTTCTTTTTCAGCAGAGCGCCGACGCCGCTGGTCAGGCGATCAACAATGGTGTTTTTCCATTGCACGCTCTGGCCGATGTCCAGGGTCGGGGCCTGGGTCTTGATCCCCAGCGGTGAAGTACAGGTGCTGTAGCGCTGGGTGGCATGGAACTGTTCGGCAACGTGGATCAGGGCCTTGGACGGGATGCAGCCGACGTTCAGGCAGGTACCGCCCAGCGACTGGCCTTCGATCAGGACCGTCGGAATGCCCAGCTGGCCGGCGCGGATCGCTGCCACATAGCCGCCGGGGCCGCCGCCGATAATCAGCAGCGTGGTGTGTTGGGTTGGCTGCATGTTCACTCCACAAACAGGGTGGCAGGTTGTTCGAGCAAGCCACGCATGGCCTGGATAAATTGCGCCGCGTCCATGCCGTCGACCACACGATGGTCGAAGGAGCTGGAGAGGTTCATCATTTTGCGCACCACGATCTGGCCTTTGACCACCACCGGGCGCTCGACGATGCGGTTGACGCCAATGATCGCCACTTCGGGCAGGTTGACCACCGGTGTGCTGACAATTCCGCCCAAGGCTCCCAGGCTGGTCAGGGTGATGGTCGAGCCGGTGAGTTCCTCGCGGGTAGCCTTGCCGGTGCGTACGGCGTTGGCCAGGCGGGCGATTTCATCGGCGGCGCCCCACAGGTTGAGGGTCTCGGCATGGCGCACCACAGGCACCATCAAACCACCGTCGCTTTGCGCGGCGACGCCGATATGGGCGGCGCCAAAGCGGGTGATGATTTGCGCTTCGTCGTCGTAGCGCACGTTGATCTGCGGGAAGTCGCGCAAGGCCACGACCATGGCCCGCAGTAGAAACGGCAACAGGGTCAGTTTGCCGCGGCTGTCCCCCCATTTTTGGTTGAGCTGGGCACGCAGTTCTTCCAGGGCGGTGACGTCCACTTCCTCGACATAGCTGAAGTGTGCGGCACGGCGCTTGGCGTCCTGCATGCGTTGGGCGATCTTGCGGCGCAGGCCGATCACCGGGATCTGTTGCTCGTCGTTGCGCAGGGCGTAACCACTGGCCGGTGCCACGCTGGTTGCGGTGTCGCGGGCCAGGTATGCATCCAGGTCGTCATGCAGGACACGGCCCGCCGGGCCGCTGCCAACCACAAAGCGCAACTCGATACCGCTATCCCAGGCGCGCTTGCGCACGGCCGGGGAGGCCAGCGGGCGCTCGTTGGCTTCACGGGCCACAGGCGCCGATCGTTGTGCCGGTGCCGCCTTGATCGGTGGGGCGGCCACCACGGCCACTTCTACGCGAGCTTGAGGGGCGGCTTTTACTACGGCGACCACAGGTTCCGCTGCAGGGCCAGCTTGCACACTTTCACGCAGGTTGCCGGCGCCTTCGACTTCGATGCGGATCAGTTCGCTGCCCACGGCCATGACTTCGCCAGGCTGGCCACCCAGGGCCAGGACCCTGCCGGCCACGGGGGAGGGGATGTCTACCGTGGCCTTGTCGGTCATCACATCGGCGACCACCTGGTCTTCGCTGACCATGTCACCGACTTTGACAAACCATTCCACCAGTTCTACTTGCGCAATGCCTTCGCCAATGTCCGGCATCTTGATAACGTGCGTACCCATTCAGACCTCCATAACCCGTTGTAGTGCAGCACCCACTCGCGCCGGGCCGGGGAAATAGGCCCACTCCTGGGCATGGGGATAGGGGGTATCCCAGCCGGTTACGCGCTCGATCGGCGCTTCCAGGTAGTGGAAGCAGTGCTCTTGAACCAGTGCGATCAGCTCGGCGCCAAACCCGCAGGTACGGGTGGCTTCGTGAACAACAACGCAGCGGCGGGTCTTTTTTACAGAGGTGACAATGGCGTCCAGGTCCAGCGGCCAGAGGCTGCGCAAGTCGATTACTTCAGCGTCGATGCCGGTTTCTTCGGCGGCGGCCTGGGCCACATAAACGGTGGTGCCGTAGGTCAGGATGGTGACTTCAGTACCGGGCCGCACAATGGCGGCGCAGTCCAGCGGGACGGTGTAGTAACCGTCGGGCACGGCGCTGGCCGGGTGCTTCATCCAGGGGGTTACCGGACGGTCGTGGTGGCCGTCGAACGGGCCGTTGTACAGGCGTTTTGGCTCGAGGAAGATCACCGGGTCATCGTTCTCGATGGCGGCAATCAGCAGGCCCTTGGCGTCGTAGGGGTTGGATGGCATCACGGTACGCAGGCCGCAGACCTGGGTAAACATGGCCTCGGGGCTCTGGCTGTGGGTCTGACCACCGTAAATCCCGCCGCCGCAGGGCATGCGGATGGTCATTGGTGCGATAAACTCGCCGGCAGAGCGGTAACGCAGGCGCGCCGCTTCAGAAACAATCTGGTCGGACGCCGGGTAGAAATAGTCGGCAAACTGGATTTCGGCCACCGGGCGCAGGCCATAGGCGCCCATGCCCACGGCGGTACCGACGATGCCACTTTCCGAGATCGGTGCGTCGAACACCCGCGAACTGCCGTACTTGGCCTGGAGGCCTTCGGTGCAGCGGAACACACCGCCGAAGTAGCCCACGTCCTGGCCAAACACCACCACGTTATCGTCGCGCTCGAGCATCACATCCATGGCCGAGCGCAGGGCCTGGATCATCGTCATGGTGCTGGTACTCACGGCGTTCTCCATCTGAATTTTATTGTTGTCGTTCATCTGGTTATAACCCCAATTCCTGGCGTTGCCGGCGCAAATGCTCGGGCATTTCCTTGTACACGTCTTCGAACATGCTCGCGGCACTGGGGATCTGCCCACCTGCCAGGGTGCCGAAACGCTCGGCTTCCTTTTGCGCGCCAATGATTTCCGCTTCCAGCTCGGCACTGACGGCTGCGTGCTCTTCTTCCGACCAGTTGCCGGTGGCAATCAGGTGCTGCTTGAGGCGAAGAATCGGATCGCCCAGCGGGAAGTGGCTCCAGTCATCGGCCGGACGATACTTGGACGGGTCGTCGGAGGTGGAGTGCGGGCCAGCACGATAAGTGACCCATTCGATCAGGGTCGGGCCCAGATTGCGGCGCGCGCGCTCTGCGGCCCAGGCCGAGGCGGCGTAAACGGCGATAAAGTCGTTGCCGTCGACCCGCAGCGAAGCAATACCGCAGCCCACGCCGCGTCCGGCAAAGGTGGTGGACTCGCCACCGGCAATGGCCTGGAAGGTCGAAATGGCCCATTGGTTGTTGACCACGTTGAGGATCACCGGGGCGCGGTAAACGTGGGCAAAGGTGAGGGCAGTGTGGAAGTCCGATTCGGCGGTGGCGCCGTCACCGATCCAGGCCGAGGCGATTTTGGTGTCGCCCTTGATGGCCGAGGCCATGCCCCAACCAACCGCCTGTACGAATTGGGTGGCGAGGTTGCCGGAAATACTGAAAAAGCCGTAGTCGCGCACCGAGTACATGATCGGCAACTGCCGACCCTTAAGCGGGTCGCGTTCGTTGGAGAGCAATTGGCAGATCAGGTCGACCAGCGGCACATCACGAGCCATCAGGATGCTTTGCTGGCGGTAGGTGGGGAAGCACATGTCGTCGATGTTCAAGGCCAGGGCCTGGGCGCTGCCGATGGCTTCTTCGCCCAGGCTTTGCATATAGAACGACATTTTTTTCTGGCGCTGGGCGACCACCATGCGCGTGTCGAAAATGCGCGTCTTGAGCATGGCGCGCATGCCTTCGCGCAACACTTCGCTCGATACGCCTTCGGCCCACGGGCCAAGGGCCTGGCCCTTGTCGTCGAGTACACGGATCAGGCCTTTGGCCAAGTCTGCGGTGTCGGCAGGTTCCACATCGATCGGGGGTTTGCGCACCAGACCGGCATCGGTCAGGCGCAGGTAGCTGAAGTCGGTCTTGCAGCCTGGGCGGCCGGACGGTTCGGGAACGTGCAGGCGCAGCGGTGCATATTCATTCATGGCTTTCTCTACGCTCGATCTTGTCGTGTTTATAGGCGCGGGAGCTAGGTAGTACTGTCGAAGATCTGTCTGATAAAAACCAAGATCTTGTCCTACAACAATCATATTCCTGACGCCGAAGAATATTTCTCTGTAGTTCATTGTGCTTTGCAGCGTTTAAGGATAAGAATTCTGCATAAACATAAAAAACAGGTGCTTTTGTCTCATGCGCAAGCTAGATCGAACTGATATCGGGATTCTCAATAGCCTTCAGCAGAATGCGCGCATCACCAATGCGGACCTTGCGCGTTCGGTCAACCTGTCGCCGACGCCCTGTTTCAACCGGGTCAAGGCCATGGAAGAGCGCGGCCTGATCCGCGAGCAGGTGACCCTGCTTGACGCCGATATGCTGGGGCTGCATGTCAATGTGTTTATCCATGTGAGCCTGGAAAAACAGGTCGAGGAAGCCCTGCAGCATTTTGAAGCGGCGATATCCGATCGCCATGAAGTCATGGAGTGCTACTTGATGGCCGGCGACCCGGATTACCTGATCCGGGTGCTGGTGCCCAGCATCCAGGCGCTGGAGCGTTTCATGATGGACTTTTTGACCAAGGTGCCCGGCGTGGCCAATATCCGCTCCAGCTTCGCCCTCAAACAGGTGCGCTACAAAACTGCGCTGCCATTGCCTCCTGGCGGGCTGACGCTGGAGGAGTGAATTACACCCGCAAGCGCCAGCGCTCGTTGAAGCGCAGGTCGACCACCGCCAGTGGCTCTACGTCAATCAGGTTGAAGGAGGCAGTGCTCGCTGCCAGGGCGTGCAATATGGCAGCACGGATCACAAAAGGATGAGTCACCACGGCAAAATGACCCTCTTCGCGAAACTCGTCGAGCCAGGCGCTGACCCGCAGGCACAGGGCCTGTATCGACTCACCGCCATGGGGCGCGGCATCGGGGTTGCTGATCCAGTTGGCTAGCGCCTGGGGCATGCTTTGTTGCAGGTCTGACAGGCGCTGGCCCTGCCAGTCGCCGATATCGTAGTCGCCCAGGGCCGGGACAATCTCGATTTCGCCACCCAGTGCCTGCGCGGTTTGCAGGGTGCGGGTTTCGGGCGCGCAGAGTATGCGTACCGGCTTTTTCAGCCTGGCACTCAATTCGGCGGCCAACAGCAGACCTTTCGGGTCAGCCGCCTCATCCAGCGCAAAGCGGCCCAGACGCTGGGCTTCTGTGCGGGCATGACAAATAAAGCTGAGGCGGGTGGGCATACCGGAATCCTTGCGGGGGAGACGTTGTGTTTGTGTTGTCTGCGCTCGCCCTTCAAATCAGTTTAGGCGAGTATTATGACCGTGTAATTCACTCTCAAGGTACTGTGCAATGGCTGCTGCTTTTTTGAAGAAAGTTCTTAATACGGCTGCGTTACTGACACTGATGACCGGGGCCGGGGCTGCGTTTGCCCATGCCCATCTGGAGCAGGCGACCCCCGCCGCCGACAGCACGGTGAACAGCGTCAACGAACTGCGCCTGGTGTTCAGTGAAGGCGTGGAGCAGGCGTTTACCCAGGTTGTGATCAGCCATGACCAGGCGCCGGTGCCGGTGAGCAGCATCAAGACCGAACCCGGCAACAAGAAAACCCTGATTGTGACACCGGCACAGCCGTTGCCGGCGGGTACCTATAACGTCAAATGGAACGCCGTGTCTGTCGATACCCACAAAAGTGCCGGCGATTACAGCTTTACGGTGAGCAACTGAGTTGATGCTCAGTGCAATGGTGATCTGCCGGTTTGTGCATTTCAGTGTGGTGTTGCTGATCTTCGGAGCCTGTGCATTCAGGCCTCTGTTGCGCGGGGCATGGCCATCCTTCGACATTGATGGCCAATTGCTTAAGGTCAACCGGGTGCTGGCCTGGGTGGCGCTGGCCAGCGGCCTTGCCTGGTTACTGTTGACCACCCACTCGATGGCAGGAAGCTGGCCTGAAACCCTGGCCCCGGCGACGTTGTGGCTGGTGTTGGGCAGTACCTTTTTCGGCCAGGTGTGGGCTTTTCATCTGCTGTTTTGCGTGCTGTTGTTGCTCGCCTTGTATGCCCGTAGCGGATTTAACCTTATCTGGTTGCTGAGTTTTCTGTTGTTGGGCACGTTGGCTCCGGTGGGTCACGGCGCGATGCTGGATGGCTGGCGCGGGCAATTGCTGATGCTTAACCAGTGGGTGCATCTGGCGTGTGTGGGGGCCTGGATCGGTGGTCTGTTGGGGTTGCAGCTTATCCTTGTGCGGCCTGTCGGTCAGGACGTGGGCGCTGTGTTGCAGCGCTTCAGCAATCTGGGGTTTATGTTGGTCGCCGGGATTATTCTTACCGGGCTGATCAATACCCGCGTGCTGACCGGTGCGCTCTGGCCTTCACCTTTGTTTGAAGGCTTCGCCCTGATTCTGTTGATCAAGGTGACCCTGGTGGGGGTGATGTTGCTGCTGGCGCTGTTCAATCTGCTGATGAGTCGTGCGGGTCGCTTCACCCTGATGCGCAGAAGCGTTGCATTGGAATGGCTGTTTGGCTTGGCGGCAGTCGCCGCCGTGTCATTGCTGGGCACCTTGCCGCCGCTGGTGGTGTAGCGGCTGACGAGGTGCGAGGCTGCATTAAGGGCCGCAGGACTCTAAAAGTGCGGGCCCGCTACGCAGCCTTTCGCAGCTTCGTGCCTCGTAGCGGCTTCAAGGCTAGACCAACAAAAACACACCCAGCAGCCCGCCGAACACCAACCATTTTTCTACGTAGTAACGCGTGCGATTGCGCTTTTTCAGCTCTTTGCCGCGCAGGCGAATCTTGTATAACCGGGTAAATGCGCGGTTCAGGGCGCCGGTTTTGTCACTGGCATCGTTAGGCGAACTGGCGGATGCCATCACTGTGCGGCTGAACCACTGATTGAAGGCACTGGCCCAGCGATACTGCATCGGACGCTCGACATCGCAGAACAGGATGATGCGATTTTTATCGGTAGTGTTTTCGGCGTAATGGATAAAGGTTTCGTCAAACATCACCGCCTCGCCGTCACGCCAGGCGTAGTTCTGGCCGTCAACGTTGATATAGCAGCCTGGATCATTCGGGGTGTCCAGGCCCAGGTGAAAACGCAGCGATCCGGCGTAGGGGTCGCGGTGACGCACCAGTTTGGAGCCAGGGGGCAATTCGGCAAACATGGCGGCCTTGACCGTACCGATGCTGTTGAGCAGCTCAATGGTGCGCGGGCACAGTTCGACCGCCGAAGGGTGGTTGTCGCCATACCACTTCAGGTAAAAGCGCTTCCAGCCACTTTTGAAAAACGAGTTGAAGCCGACATCGTTGGGTTGCTCGGAACGCTTGATCTCGCCCGCCTGCATCAGGTTTCGCGCTTCTTCACGGATTTCCTGCCAGTGATCCTGCAAGGGTTGCAGTTCCGGGAAATCGGCAGGTTTGAGGTAGGGCTGGCCGGGCACTTTGGAAAACAGATACAAAAAGCAGTTGATCGGAGCCAGGAAGGAGGAGTGATCGGTCAGTTGACGCCCGAGCTTATGGCGAACCTTGCCCCGCAGGTGGACATAGGCGATGGACAAGACGTAGACAGCAATAATGATGAGTTTCAAGAGTATCTTCACAATTCAGGAGAAACGCAGCCCTGCAAACACGCACAAATGGCCCGACCTCTAGAAGAGTTATCGGGCGCTGGAGTTGCATTCCGTGAGCCTGGTTAGGGTTAAAACAGTATTTTGAATATTTTCTAACGTTTCATCATGTTTTTGCAGATGTTTTTTACAGTCTTTAGTCCTGTTGTGGGCAGGCCTATAGTCGTATTTGCATGTAGGGGAATTCTTTTTCGATCAATGAAAACCATTTTCGCCCAATAAACGATCAATTTCGCCAGCGCCCGGCGCTGTGGCAGGCCCCCGACGGGTCACGGCGATTGCCGCTGCTGCATTGGCCCGTTGCGCCGCTTGCGGTGCGGGATGCCCGGCCGCCAATGCGGCAATCAGCACGCCTGTATGAGCATCCCCGGCACCATTGCTGTCGATGCACTGCACCTTGAACCCGGCGATGTGTTGCTGACCGTGGCGGTCACTGATCCAGCAGCCTTGCGGGCCGTCGCGCACAACCGCAAGGCAGTGTGTGGGCAGGCGTGCGCTCAGGGCAGGCAGGGCGTCGGTCAGTGTGGGGGCATGGGTAAAACTCAGCGCTTCGGCAGTGTTGCCGGTCCACAGGTTCAGGCGCGGGAGCAGGGCGTCGAGCAGTTGCGGGTCAATATCGGTCAGTAACGGGCCGGGATCGAAGGTCACCTGGACACTCTGCGCCAGGCCCTGTATCCACTGCAAAAGCGGCCTCGCCTTGCCGACATGGAGCAGGCTGTAACCGCTGACATAGAGATGGTCGTCGGGCTGCACGCTGACGTGCGCGAGGTCGTGGGCAGACAACCCGCCTTCGGCACCAATGCAGGAAATAAAAGTACGCTCGGCGCTGGCTTCGGTGAGTGCGACGCACAGCCCGGTGTCTTTATGCGGGTCTACTGGCAGGGTCATGTGTATGCCCTCGGCGTGCATGGCCTGGCGAGCCATGTCACCGAACTGTCCCTGACCATGACGCCCCAGGTACACACTCTGCAGGCCGTTGCGCTGGGCAGCGGCCATTACGTTGAACCCGCCACCGGCGTGAAAGCTGGCGCTGTGGGCCAGCGCGTCGCCGCCGGAGGCGGGCAGTGTGTCCAGGCTCATGGCCAGATCGATGATCACCTGGCCTGTGTGCAGCAATCTAGGCATGGGCGCTGTCCTGTGCTGGCAGGCGGCGGTCTCTGGCGCCGCCCAGCAGCGCATACAGGCCGCCAGCCACGATGAAAGTCACGACCCAGCCGAGGCCGTTGTGGCCCAGCCAGGAATCGGCGAGCGGGCCGGTAAACCAGTCGGCATCGTTGCTGCCAACCCGGGTAAAGCATAACCCCAGCAGCAGGGCCACGGCCCAGGCACTCAAGGCCCGCCATTCGATGCCGCCGCTGTACCAGTAGGCGCTGCTGGGGCTGACGTTGAGCAAGTCGTTGGCGCTGTAGCAGTGACGGTGCAGCAGGTCGACGACAAAAATCGCTACCCAGGCGGTAATCGGGATGGCAGTGAGTGAAATAAAAGTGATGAAAGGGCCGTAAAAGCTGTCGGCAAATAGCATGAAGTAAATCGAACCACAGAAAATCGCCACGATATCCACGACGACGGCCTGCACCCGCTTGATCCTTACACCCAGGGTCAGGGTAGTGAGACCGGCCGAATAGACGGACAGATGATTGGACAGCAACAGGCCGCCAAAGGCGCTGACCAGGTAGGGAACCGCCATCCAGGAGGGCAGCAGGCTGCGGATTGCTGCAATGGGGTCGGTTGCGGATGCCAGCGCGTGGTTGCCGACCGTCAGCAACCCCCCCAGAGTAATCAGCAGAACCAGTGGAATCCCTGCGCCCCAGGCTGCGCTGGCCACCAGTTGCGCGGCGCTGACGCTGGATTTTTGGTAGCGCGACATGTCAGCCCCGGCGTTGGCCCAACCGATACCGGTGCCCGCGGCCATGATGCCAATCCCGATAATCACGGCGCTGACGGGTGCCGGGCTGGCGCTGAAGACGCCTGGCCAGTCGATGGTGGCGCAGAGAAAACCGCCGACCAGCAGGTTGAGCGCGCCGAACACATAAGTTGCCCACTTCTGGATCAGCAGCAGCGTGGCGTGGCCCAGGCCTGAAACCGCAAGGGTCAGCAGGGTGAAGAGGGCGATAAACACCAGGGTGAGCACCGGTGCGCTTTTGGCTTCGGTGGGGGTATTGAACAGGATTGAAGACAAGGCCAGCAGCACAAATGCCGCGGTGGTGGTGTTTACGGTTTCCCAGCCGACACGGGAAATCAGTGAAACCAGCGTAGGACCTATATTGCCCCGTACGCCGAATATAGCTCGCGATAGGGTCAGGCTTGGTGCTCGGCCCCGTCGACCGGCGATGGAGATGACGCCGACCAGGGCGAACGAGCCGCCAGCCCCGATCAAGGCGACGATGACCACCTGCCAGATGGCCAGTTGATGGAAGGCCACCAGCGTGGCGCCCAGTGGCAGGCCGAGGATGCTGATATTGGCAGCAAACCATACCCAGAACAGCTGCCCGGGGTTGCCGTTGCACTCGTTTTCGGGAACCGGCTCGATGCCGCGTGTTTCCAGTTGCCCGGCACTGTGCCCGGGGTCAGGGGAAGTCATGGCGTATGGCTCCTGATGCGCTTGTTATCGTTGTCGCAGGCTGTGTGTGGCGCTGACTTTGTGCCAGGCCCGTCGTGTTGCTGTCCATGGCAGGTTTTTTACGCAAGGCGCAGGGCTAACAGATCGCGTGCCAGAGGCTGCAGATGCAGGTCGTTGACCCTTGTGATCTGTTCGATCAGTGTCGCGGGCCACTGTTGCATTCCTCCACAGGCACCAAGCATGGCACCGAGGATGGCGGCAATGGTGTCGGTGTCGCCACCGATGCTGGCGGCCATGCACAGGGCATCGAAACGGTTCAGCCCTGCGCTGGCCACGCGTTGGGCAAGGGCAAAGGCGACTACTACGGACTCCTGGGAGGCGACCGAAGTGCCAATCACGTCATAGAGCAGGTCGCCAAAATTGTCGGGGTTGCACTCGCTGCTGGCCTGCCTGGCCCAGCGAATACGCGGGCCGATGCGGCCCCCGGCAACCCAGTGACCCTGGTGTTCGGCGATAAAGGCCATTTCAGTGCCAGCATTGAGGGCGTGCTCAAGTTTTTTACCGTTTATGCCACTGGAGATGACGGCGGCCACTGCGGCTGCGCTGGCAATCCCCAGGCTGGTGTTGTGCGTCACCTGGCACGCCTGAACCACACAATGGATGAAGCGTTCCGGCTGGTTGATATCGCTGGCGATACCTACCGGAGCAATGCGCATGGCCGCGCCGTTGGTGGTGCCGTAGCGGCCCGATTCGGTGGGGCTGTGGCCAGCGAGGATCATCTCGATTGCGCGCTTGGTTGATGGCCCCAGAAGGTCCTGGGAACCCTTGGCCCGCATGCCGGACTCCCAACTGATCAGGCGCCGGGCAAGCTGGTGGGGGTCAATATTGCCTTTGCCTTCAACCAGCAGTTGGCCGACCAGTATTGCCTGCTCGGTATCGTCGGTGATTGAGCCCGCGGGCATATTTGGCGCAATGGGTTGATCGGCCGGGGCATTTTCAAGGGTTGTAATGCGCCCGAAGCGGGCCTGGATCTGTCCGCGACTGAACGATTGGGTCGGCATGCCCAGCGCATCACCCAGGGCCAGGCCGTACAGTGCGCCAAGGGCGAGATCCGGCTGCGTCATGTTGGCGTGCCAAATGAGTGGTACATGCGAAAGTGCACAGGATCCAGCCAGCTCTCGACCATTTCCATAAAGCGTCCTTGGCGGTCGTAGGTGGTGCGCAGGGCTTTGAGAAAAACCGTGCCGGCGGGGCGGCCGAGCAATAGTGCGTCTTCTTCATCGAGCGGCTCGGCGCCAATCCATTGGTCGCCACGATCACCGACAAAGCCATAGGCCGCCAGCGTAATGGTGAGCGAGTCGTCAATCAGCCCTATACGTGGCAGACCTTCCAGGCCACCTGTTGCGGGCACGAACGAGCGTTCCAGAGAAATCGCAGTGCCATCATCGCGGCGACGGCGGCGCTCAAGGATCACGAACTGGCTCAAGCCGAAACGATGCAGGAGGTCCGCACGCTCTATGGCCTCGAGTCGCAGCAGCTCGGTGTGGATACGGGCGCCGGTGTTGGCCAGGGCCTGTGTCCAGCCGTTGTTTTGGTCGAGCGTAATACCGTCGTAGGTGACGATGGCGCCGCCCTCGGTGCGTTTGGCAATGTATTTTCGCTTTTCCAGTTCGGCCAGTGCTGCTCGCAACGTACTGTGGCTGACACGCAGTTCTTGAGCCAATTGGTCTGCTTCCGGCAGCAGGTGACCGTCTGCCAGAAGCCCGCTTTCGATACGGTGGACGAGTTCGTCTACCACCCGTTGTTTTTTATTGAATCGAACCTGTTTGATCATGCCGAAAGTAATAGCTCAGCATTGTCGGTTCGGCAATATTCGCCCTCTGAATCCAGTCGGACAATGATTGGCCGAAAGCGAACGTCGAAGGGCAGGGACAGCACCTTGAACCGCAGTTTTAACCAGGGCTCAAGGCGGGTGCAGGCAGGGGGGATTTTAACTGCAGGCTTTGAGGTTGACCGGGCCGACGAATTCGTTGCCACGGCCCATCACGCAGGCCACCGCCTGATTGCGCTGGCGCTCCCAGGCTTGAACCGGGTAGGTTTTGTTCCAGGCTTCGTAAAGCTGGCGGTCCTGCCTGGACAGACGCAAGTTGTATTGCTTGCTCATGTAAAAGTAGGTGCGCGCGATCATCCCGCGAATGGAGGGGCGGGGCATGACCTTTTTTGATTTGAAATCGACTTGTGTCAGGCACGAACCATATTGGCCTTTTTGCTCGGGCAACCAGCCAAAACTGAAATTGCTGCGGTCCCCGTTGACCTCGCCGATGCTGGGTACCAGGTTGTGCAAGTCGGCTTCAGCAACTTTGAACACCGGGTCGTTGCGAGTGCAGTTTTTTCGCCCGCCACTTTGCCAGCATTGGCGCTGATGGCCGATCTGCCAGGCGGGAACGATATGTTCCCACTCGATGCGTGCGGCACGGTTGGCATTTTTGCGCGGGATATAACCGCAGGCTTTCAGGTCGACGCGGTTGCCGGTGTATTTGCAACCGCAGTAGAACTCGGTGGACTGCGGCGCGTAGAGCTTCCAGGCAACCTTCTTGGCTTCGCTGAAGGTATTCGGGGCCGCGGCCTGTGCGCTTGCAACGGTGAAAAGACCGAGCAGTACCAGTAAACAAACCCTCATTGACTCAGTCTTCCTCAAGCACGGTCCAGAAAACATTCACGCCGCCATCATCGCGGTGGGCGACAGTGACGTTATCGTTTTCAGAAATTTCTTCCAGCAGGCGTTCCCAGAACTCAGGGTTATCGCCTTCGAGTCGCTCAAGCACCGCCATTTTGTCTTTTTGAGCTTTTGGCGAGCTGATGATTTTTTGTATACGTGTGCCGAAAATTTCATAGGGGCTTGGCGGAGTCGGCTCTTTTGCTGCTTTTTTAGCCATGATGCAATCCTTGGTGTGCTGTATGCGCATACAGTATTTAACTGCGCCACGTTTGGCAACTGTTTGGTGCAACTGCCGGTTGTGCCGCAGCTTTTGTCCGGCCAATAAAAAGGCCGCCTCCCATAGGGGAGGCGGCCTTGCTTATTCAGCGCGCCAAGGCGTCAAGCAAGCACTCAGTATTCCCAGAAGATGCGCTGCAGCTCTTTGCTGTCCTGGGTCTTGGTCAGGGCGACCATGGCCAGGATGCGGGCTTTCTGCGGGTTCAGGTCATGGGCAACAACCCAGTCGTTTTTGTCGTCAGGCTGTTCTGCGTTACGCAGTACGAAACCGCCGTTGTTTACGTGGGAAGAACGAATGATTTGTACGCCATCCTTACGCAGGGCTTGCAAGGTCGGCACCACGCTGGAGGACACTGAACCGTTGCCGGTACCCGCGTGGATGATGGCTTTGGCACCGGATTGGGCCAGCGCTTTATAGGCGGTGTCGTCCACATTGCCGTAGGAGTAGGCGATGCCAACGTTTGGCAGGCTCTTGATGTTCTTGATGTCGAACTCGGAGTCCATGGTGTGGCGCTTGGCTGGCAAGCGGAACCAGTAGGACTTGCCTTCAACGACCATGCCCAGCGGACCCCACGGGCTTTTGAAGGCTTCGGTCTTGATGTTGATCATTTTGCTGACATCACGGCCCGACTGGATTTCGTCGTTCATGGTGACCAGCACGCCTTTGCCGCGCGCATCTTTGCTGCCGGCAACGGCAACGGCGTTGTACAGGTTCAGCATGCCGTCAGCCGACATGGCGGTGCCCGGACGCATGGAGCCGACCACCACGATGGGCTTGTCGGTTTTTTCGACCAGGTTCAGGAAATAGGCGGTTTCTTCGAGGGTGTCGGTACCGTGGGTGATAACGATGCCATCAACGTCGTTGCTGTCAGCCAGTTCGGCGACCCGGCGGCCCAATTGCAGCAGGTTTTCGTTGGTGATGCTCTCGGATGCAATTTGCATCACTTGCTCGCCACGCACATTGGCCAGTTGGCTTAGCTCGGGGACGCCGGCGATCAATTTGTCGATACCGACTTTAGCGGCCGTGTAAGTGGCGCTGTTGGCAGCGCTGGCACCTGCACCGGCGATAGTGCCGCCAGTGGCGAGGATGATGACGTTGGGCTTGGTGACAGCCTCTTGCGCTTGAGCGGTCGGCAGTGCCAGCAGCAGGGCCAGTGCGCCCGGAACAAAAGTTTTCAAAACAGCATTTTTCATTGTTTTTTCTCTTATTAGTGAGTATGCCGATGACTGCACACTTTGCTCGGCATGTGCCATTTATTGACCATGCATAGAGACTGGAAAGCACTATTTGTGCCACTAAGCGAAGTTTCTCGGGGCGCACACAACGTATTGATTTATGGGTCTTTATTTCCACGATCCGCTTTCTGGAAAAGAAATCGGACGGTTTTCCGAACAGAAGCGTTTTTTTTGTTCGGAGAGTCGAATATCGATGTGTCTGATCGCGTTTTTTTTCACATTGACAAATAACAGGTGGCTTTCCATAGTGAGGGCCTAGCAAACGTTTGCGCCGTTTTCTTGAGTCTGTATTTCTGGCAGTCAGGCAGGACCTGATGCCAGTCACCCAGCTTTTGGCGCTCAGGCGTGTGCGAGCAGGACGTTGCTCACAATAATCATAAGATCGGAGTTGCCCCCATGAAGCTGCCATTTGCTGGACGCCTTCTTGCTGTCGCCATGCTGGCTGCGGCATCCCTTACCCTCCCTGTCGCCAATGCCGATACGCCACAAAAACCCAAAGTCGGCCTGGTCATGAAGTCCTTGGCAAACGAGTTCTTTGTCACCATGCAAAAGGGTGGCGAGGATTATCAAAAGGCCAATGCCGCCAGTTTCGACCTGATTTCCAACGGGATCAAAAATGAAACGGACACTGCGGGCCAGATCGACATCATCAATCAGATGATCATCGCCAAGGTCGATGCGCTGGTGATTGCGCCCGCAGACTCCAAGGCGCTGGTGTCTGCCATCAAAAAGGCCAGTGACCGTGGCATTGTGGTGGTCAATATCGACAACCAGCTCGACCCCCAGGTGCTGAAAAGCAAAGGGCTCGAAGTACCCTTTGTGGGGCCCAACAACAGGCAGGGGGCTCGTGAGGTCGGCGAGTACCTGGCCACCAGGCTCAAGGCCGGTGATGAGGTCGGGATCATCGAGGGTGTATCGACCACGACCAATGCGCAAATGCGCACAGCGGGTTTCACGGATGCGATGAACGCTGCCGGGATGAAGATTGTGCCGGTGCAGTCGGGCAATTGGGAAATCGACGGTGGCAACAAGGTTGCGGCGGGCATGCTCAGCGAGTATCCAAACCTCAAGGCCATCCTGGCGGGCAATGACAGCATGGCGCTGGGCGCGGTATCGGCTATCCGGGCTGCAGGCAAGGTCGGCAAGGTGCAAGTGGTCGGCTATGACAACATCGATGCGATAAAACCCATGCTCAAGGATGGCCGTGTGCTGGCAACGGCCGATCAGGCTGCCGCCAAACAGGCGGTTTATGGCATCGAAACGGCGCTCAAGCTGGTCAAAAAAGAACCGGTTGAAAACCTCAAGGACGGTGTCATCGATACCCCTGTCGAACTGGTCATCAACAAGTAATCCCACTCGCTGTCGCAGGCACTTGCCCGGTCGGGCAGGTGCCCGGAGAAATGTCATGTCTGCTCCTGATGCCAGCGTGGTCCTCACGGTCAGCGGGATTGGTAAAACCTACACTCAGCAGCCGGTACTGGCTGCTATCGAGCTGTCGTTGCATCGCGGCGAAGTTCTGGCCCTGACGGGTGAGAATGGCGCTGGCAAAAGCACACTATCGAAGATCATGGGTGGCCTGGAGGTGCCGACTCTCGGGCGCATGCAATTCAATGGCCAGGCCTATGCCCCGGGCAGTCGTGCGCAGGCCGAGCAATTGGGTGTGCGCATGGTCATGCAGGAACTGAACCTGCTGCCCACGCTGACGGTGGCGGAAAACCTGTTTCTGGACAAATTGCCCGGCCACCTGGGCTGGATCAGCCGCAAGCAGTTGCGCAAAGCGGCCATTGAGGCCATGAGCCAGGTGGGTCTGGAGGCGATTGACCCGGACACCCTGGTCGGGGAGCTGGGCATTGGCCATCAGCAGATGGTCGAGATTGCGCGCAACCTGATCGGCGATTGCCATGTGCTTATCCTCGATGAGCCCACGGCCATGCTCACCGCCCGTGAAGTTGAAATGCTTTTTGTGCAAATCGAACGGCTGCAGGCCCGTGGCGTGGCGATTGTGTATATCTCCCATCGACTTGAAGAGCTGGCACAGGTGGCGCAGCGGATTGCCGTACTGCGCGACGGTTGCCTGGTGTGCGTCGAGCCCATTGCCGATTACAACAGCGAACAACTGGTCAACTTGATGGTGGGCCGCGAGTTGGGTGACCAGCTGGATTTGGGCGAACGTAGCTTGGGTGAAACGGCACTTGAAGTCTGTGGTATCAGCCGCTCGGACAAGGTACGAGATGTATCGTTTAAAGTCAGAAAAAGCGAGATTTTCGGGATTTCCGGACTGATCGGGGCAGGGCGCACCGAACTGCTGCGACTGATCTATGGTGCCGATGTGGCCGACAGCGGCACGGTTGCAGTGGGTACTCCTGTGCAGGTAGTGACCATCCATTCGCCGGCAGATGCTGTCCGGCAGGGTATTGCACTGATTACTGAGGACCGCAAGGGTGAAGGCTTGCTGCTGACCCAGTCGATCAGTGCCAACATCGGCCTGGGCAATATGGATCGGATTTCAAGCCGTGGCTTGGTCAACCGGGAGCAGGAGGCCGCATTGGCCCGGCGTCAGATAGACGCCATGGGCATCCGCAGCAGCGGCCCGGAACAAGTGGTGTCGCAACTGTCCGGTGGCAACCAGCAGAAGGTCGTCATTGGCCGCTGGCTGGAGCGCGACTGTTCGGTTCTGCTGTTCGATGAGCCTACGCGCGGTATCGATATTGGCGCCAAGTTCGATATTTACCGGCTGCTGGGCGAGCTGACGCGCAAGGGCAAGGCGCTGGTGGTGGTGTCGAGCGATCTTCGCGAGTTGATGCTGATTTGTGACCGCATTGGCGTGCTGTCTGCGGGCCGGCTGATCGATACCTTTGAACGTGACAGCTGGAGTCAGGAACAGTTACTGGCGGCAGCTTTTGCCGGTTATCAAAAACGAGATGCGTTGCTTGCTGAAGCCACGCCAAAGGAAGCCTCATGAACCCTACCCGCGTGCCGCATAAAAGTGCACATAACTACTACGGAATGGGCACCTACCTCGGGTTGGCGGGCGCCTTGCTGGCCATGATCATTCTGTTTTCCAGCCTGAGTGAACATTTTTTCTCCTATGACACGCTCAGTACGCTGGCCAACCAGATCCCCGACTTGATGGTGTTGTCGGTCGGCATGACATTTGTGCTGATCATCGGCGGCATCGACCTGTCGGTCGGCTCGGTGTTGGCCCTGGCAGCGTCGGCGGTCAGCGTTGCGATTCTGGGCTGGGGCTGGAGTGTATTGCCTGCCGCTTTGCTGGGCATGGGCTGTGCGGCCCTGGCGGGGACCCTTACGGGGTCGATCACGGTGGCCTGGAAAATCCCGTCTTTTATTGTCTCGCTGGGGGTGCTGGAAATGGCCCGGGGCGGGGCCTACCAGCTTACAGGATCGCGCACGGCGTATATCGGCGACGCGTTCGCCTGGCTTGCCAATCCGGTTGCCTTTGGCATCTCGCCCGCGTTCATTATTGCGTTGCTGATTATTGTCATCGCCCAGGCGGTGCTGACGCGCACGGTGTTTGGGCGCTATCTGATTGGCATTGGCACCAACGAAGAAGCCGTGCGCCTGGCCGGTATCAATCCAAAGCCCTACAAGATTTTGGTCTTTAGCCTGATGGGGTTGTTGGCAGGAGTGGCGGCGCTGTTTCAGATATCCCGCCTCGAGGCGGCAGACCCCAATGCCGGTTCGGGCCTTGAACTGCAGGTGATTGCGGCCGTGGTGATCGGTGGCACGAGCTTGATGGGCGGGCGCGGTTCGGTGATCAGTACGTTTTTTGGTGTGCTGATTATTTCAGTATTGGCCGCAGGGCTGGCTCAAATCGGCGCGACGGAACCCACCAAGCGTATTATTACCGGTGCTGTCATTGTGATAGCAGTGGTATTGGACACTTACCGCAGTCAACGCGCACAGCGACGGAATTGAGCAATGGCAACGATTAAAGATGTCGCGGCAATGGCAGGCATTTCGTACACGACGGTTTCTCATGTTTTGAATAAAACCCGCCCTGTCAGTGAACCTGTGCGCTTGAAGGTTGAGCAAGCCATTGCACACCTGGAGTATGTACCCAGCGCGGTAGCACGCTCGCTCAAGGCCAAGACCACAGCGACCATCGGCCTGCTGGTGGCCAATAGCCTGAACCCGTACTTTGCCGAGTTGGCGCGAGGTATCGAGGATTACTGTGAGCGCAACAATTACTGCGTGATCCTGTGCAACTGTGATGATGACCCGGTCAAGCAGCGCAATTACCTGCGGGTGCTGCTGGAAAAGCGTGTGGACGGGCTGGTGGTCGCTTCGTCCACAGGCGACCTGGGGATGGCCAGCGGGTTGGTCGGCGTACGCACGCCGATGGTGATTGTCGATCGCAGCTTTGAGGGGGTTGAGGCTGACCTGGTGTGCATCGACCACGAACTGGGGGCTTATCTGGCTACGCGGCACTTGCTCGATCTGGGGCATCGTGCCATTGCCTGCATTGGCGGGCCCGCCGCCACCCGTGTCGCGCAGTTGCGTATGGCCGGGTATCGGCGTGCGCTGCTGGAGGCGGGTATAACGCCTCAGGGGCAGTGGATGGTCGAGAGTGACTTCAGCAGTGTCGGGGGCTACAACGCGGCGGTCAGCTTGCTGCAGCACAACCCGCCCTCGGCCATTTTTGCCTGCAACGACATGATGGGCATCGGCGTATTGCGAGCGGCGGCCGAGCGCAATATTCGGGTACCCCAGCAGTTGTCGGTGATTGGTTTTGATGATGTACAGATGAGCCGTTATGTCTATCCGTCGCTGACAACTGTCGGGCAGTCGATCCTGCAATTGGGCGAGATCGCTGCCCAGTTATTGTTGCGCCGCATTGCCGTACCCGGGCGGGCGGTGGAGCAGCGGATCGTCAAGCCCGACATTGTGCTGCGCGAGTCCACCCGGGCTTATGCGCAAGCACCGTTGAAATCCCCCCCTACAATCACTGGATGAGTGTCGATACATGCAAGCGAATGTTGTGGTTGCAGGCAGTCTGAATATGGATCTGGTCACGCGTACCGAGAGATTGCCGCGCCCGGGGGAAACGGTGTTCGGGCAATCCTTTACCACCGTGCACGGTGGCAAGGGCGCGAACCAGGCGGTAGCAGCGTCGCGCCTGGGTGCCCGGGTGGCAATGCTCGGCTGTGTCGGCGGTGACGCCTATGGCGTGCAGTTGCGCGACGGCTTGCTGGCTGACCGGGTTGATTGTGTGGCAGTGCGCACCGTGCCTGATTGTGCCAGCGGCGTGGCCCTTATCACGGTGGATGCCTGCAGCCAGAACACCATTGTGGTGGTGCCGGGTGCCAATGGCTGCCTGGCCGCGGAAGATATCCGCGCCTTTGATCACGTCTTGCAAGGTGCGCAAGTGCTTGTTTGCCAGCTTGAAGTGCCGATGGAAACAGTCGGATGCGTGCTGGCGCGTGGACGTGAACTGGGCAAAGTGGTGATCCTCAATCCCGCCCCGGTCAGTGCTCCGTTGCCGGGGCACTGGTATGGCGCCATCGACTACCTGATCCCGAATGAGAGCGAGGCCTGGGCGCTTAGCAGTGTGCCGGTTGATTCCCTTGAGTCGGCCGGGCGGGCTGCCCGGCGGTTGGTCGAGCTGGGCGCGGGCAAGGTGATTGTCACCCTGGGCGCGCTGGGGGCCTTGTTTGTCAGTGCCCACCGAGTGATGCACTTTACTGCGCCCAAGGTCGAGGCGGTGGATGCCACGGCGGCGGGCGATACCTTTGTCGGCGGCTTCTCTGCCGCGCTGGCGGCGGGTATGGAAGAGGACGACGCGATACGCTTTGCGCAGGTCGCCGCCGCGTTATCGGTCACTCGGGCGGGGGCTCAGCCTTCGATTCCATTGTTGCGTGATGTTCAGGGCTTTAAAGCACCATGAAAAAAACACCGCTGCTGAATATCGCCTTGTCGCGGCTGGTTGCCTCGCTGGGGCATGGCGACATCGTGGTGATTGCCGATGCCGGTTTGCCGGTGCCCAAGGGCATCGAACTGATTGATCTGGCCCTGACTCAAGGCGTGCCTGATGTTGCCAGCACGTTGCGCGCCCTGCTCAGTGAGATGCAGGTGCAAAGCCATGTGCTCGCCACTGAGTTGTTGCAGGCGCCATGCCCGGCGCTGTCATGTATCGACGAATATGCAGGCAAGGGGGAGTTGGGCTCAAGGAGCCTGCTCACCCATAATGCTTTCAAGGAACTATGCCTGCAGGCAAAGGTGATTGTTCGTACTGGAGAGTGTCGCCCGTACTGCAATATTGCCTTGGTCTCTGGCGTGACTTTTTAGACAAATAACCAGGGAGTTGTGATGCCACGTTTTACCCGGATTTTTCAGCCATTGATCAGGAGTGTCTTGTTCGTGTCCGCCATCACGATGTCGAGTGTTCAAGCCGCAGACAAGATCGATTTGATCATCGACACGGACCCCGGCGCCGATGATGTGGTCGCTCTGCTGCTGGCACTGGCTTCACCGGAGCAGTTACAGGTGCGGGCCATTACCACCGTGGCGGGCAACGTACGGCTCGACAAGACCTCGCGCAATGCCCGGCTGGCCCGGGAGTGGGCAGGGCGCGAAGACGTGCCGGTGTATGCCGGGGCCCCTAAACCCCTGGTGCGTACGCCGATTTACGCCGAGAACATTCACGGCCAGGAAGGCGTCACCGGTGTGCCTGTGCATGAGCCGGCCAAAGGTCTCGAAAAGGCCAATGCGGTCAATTACCTGGTTGATACCTTGCGTGCAGCCAAGCCAGGCAGCGTGACCATTGCCATGCTCGGCCCGCAGACAAACCTGGCCCTGGCCTTGATCCAGGCCCCGGAAATCACGCAGGGAATCAAGGAAGTCGTGGTCATGGGCGGCGCCCATTTCAATGGCGGTAATATCACCCCGGTTGCCGAGTTCAACCTTTATGCCGATCCGCATGCGGCAGACGTGGTGTTGAAGAGCGGGGTGAAACTGACCTATGTACCGCTGGATGTGACACACAAGATCCTTACCAGCGAGGCGCGACTGAAGCAGATCGCTGCACTGGGCAATACGGCCGGCAAACTGGTGGGCGATATTCTCAATGAATATGTGAAAGGCGACATGGTGCACTACGGACTGCCTGGCGGGCCTGTTCACGATGCCAGTGTCATTGCCTACCTGCTCAATCCTGCGCTGTTCTCCGGGCGTGAAGTCAACCTGGTCGTGGATACTCGCGAGGGGCCGACCTTTGGCCAGACTATCCCGGACTGGTACAACACCTTGAACCAGCCCAAAAACGCCTTTTGGGTCGAGAGCGGTGACGCGCAGGGCTTTTTTGACTTGCTTACCGCGCGTCTGGGCCGGCTCAAGTGACGTGAGGTTGCGCGCCGTCAGGTCAGCCTGACGGGCTCGGCCGGTTTGTACTTTTCGAACACCTGACTGACGAACGCTCGGGCAGCTTCCGTGCCGAGCTCTTTAACCAAAAGGTCGATGCCGATAATGGCCAGCTCTTCAGGGCTGCCAGGGCTGTATGAGCACTGTCCTTGATGCCACTTGGCCTTGATATCTGCATCGATGCTGACTGTTGTCATGGGGTGCTCATGGGAAGGGGGCGTGAAAAGGCGATTTTAGCAAAAAGTCGTCATTTCGCTATGAATAGACCAAAGTAAATATTGGTTTTTGCACCCTCAACAGCCCATGACCCCCGCACTGCGTGCCACACTTGCACTTTTTGGGAGCGGTGCAGGCCATGCAAATTGATCTAAACAACCCTGAGGGCTTTACTCTTGGCGCTGTGCGTCAGTTGCTGGCCTCGGCCAGTGATGATGCCCATACACAGTTGCGCGTGACCAAGACGGGTATCGCTTATATTTCTTCGGGTGTGGTGGGCGGTGTCGATATCGACGGTCTGCTTTTCAGGCTGGAGACCTGGGCGGCAGGTTCTGGCTATGTCGGAAAAGTTGCAGCAAGCGATGAGGTCTGGGTCATGCAGATATTCAATGCCCTCAAGGACAACTGGCCTAATCCGCCGTTCGATTACATTGATGTGTACTGACACCTGAACATATTTGGCAATGATTAGGGGTGCACGGTAAAAGTCGGCTCGGGCACACTTGCCGGTGCTGGCAAATCAGAAGGCGCTGAGAGGCGTCATGCAACCTATGTGCGAAAAAGCTGTCGCAAGGGTTCAGACTATTTATCTTAAGGAGGCTTCATGTCTTGGAAGCTAGTGTCATTGGGTTCGTTGTTGGCGGTCTTGGCACTGTCCGGATGCAGCACCGCAAGTTCGGTCAAGGAGCCTGTCGCCGAGGCGGGGCATAGCCGTTGCGATGCTAAATCAGCAGCATTTGCAGTCGGTCAAAAGGCTTCGGCGCAGCTTCTGGAGCAGGCCCGTATCAAGGCTGGTGCGCAGAACGCGCGTATTTTGATGCCGCATGACGTGATGACGCTTGAGTACCGCTCGGACCGTCTCAATCTCAACGCGGACGACGCTGGCATCATTACCCGGGTTAACTGCGGCTAACCTGGCCTGACATTGCGTCAGGCATAAAAAACCCCGTCACATGGACGGGGTTTTTTTGTTCGCGGGAGATTTACTCCGGACGAACCTGTGCAGCTTGCATACCCTTTTGGCCTTTCTCAGCCACGAAGGAAACGGTCTGGCCTTCTTTCAGGCTTTTGAAACCGTCGCTTTCGATAGCTTTGAAGTGTACGAACAGGTCGTCACCGCCACCTTGAGGAGTGATGAAGCCGAAGCCTTTTTCATCGTTGAACCATTTTACGGTGCCGGTTTGGCGATTAGACATGGTGTATCTCCAAGAAACTTATATTTTCAGTAGTACTGTGCTGCTCAGGCCAACTGGGCACACCGAGGTATCATAGTCGAAATGTGCGCTTTGGGAGCCCCCCTGAGCTACAGATTGCTGCAATGTTAACCCTCGTCTGCTCTTTGAAATGCTCAAGACCCCCGGTTTACGGGGGGTTGAGGGCTAAAGGCTGTTAGAAAAAAAGCAGTCGAGAATCAATATTTTTTACGTGCAAAAGCGTTTTTGACTGTTTTTGCTCTCCTCACGGCTCAATTCGAGCCGTGAGGAGGGTGGTTATTTCTTGGCCCGGCAAGCCTGGATGGCGTCCAGAGCCCGGGTGCGAAGCTCTGCGCTAGGCTGGGTTGTCTTGCTCATCAGCTGTGTGATTTCGGCGCTTGTAAACTTCTCGGACAGCTTGTCCGCACCGCATGCGCAATGCTGTTGGGCCGTTTTTGCGTCAACACTTTGGCTGGCTGCCGCTACGCAGTCCTTCATGTAGTCTTTTTTGGCGCCTGCAGGCCAGTTATCGGCCTGGGCGCTCAGGGGTAGCAGCAGCGCCAGGGGGGCTGCGAAGGCGAGTAAGCGGATCGTGCGCATAAGATGCTCCTTGTAGGCATTAAAACCGAGTGTGTATCACTGAGTATGTGAAAGGTAAGTGGAGCTCAAGTTCACCCTTTTGTAAAAAACCCCGTTTTCTCGCGGATGCGGGGAGGGGTGCGCAACAGGCGTATCCATCTGTGCTAGCATGCCGCCCTGGCTATTTCCTGCATTCGCGTGTTCCTTGAACCGCCATGCAGTGCCATTAACCTTTTTGATTTGAACTCCAGTCACTCTGGTTCGGTTTTAGGTTCGCCGCAAGGCTCCTGCCACTGTGAGGCAGGCATACCACCGAATCGCGTACTGGCTCATCCCAACCCACGTGACCTTTGGTAGGGGTCACCACTAGGAGAGGAGGCGCCATGCCAACTATTACTCTTCCCGACGGCAGTCAACGCTCTTTCGATCATCCAGTTTCAGTAGCCGAGGTTGCCGCTTCAATTGGCGCCGGCCTGGCTAAAGCCACCGTGGCCGGCAAGGTCAACGGCAAGCTGGTGGATGCCTGTGATCTGATTGAAAACGATGCCACCTTGCAAATCATCACGCCCAAGGATGAAGAGGGGCTGGAGATCATTCGTCACTCTTGCGCCCACTTGGTCGGTCATGCGGTGAAGCAGCTGTTCCCGACGGCCAAAATGGTCATCGGGCCGGTCATCGACGAAGGCTTTTACTACGATATCGCCTATGAGCGTCCGTTCACCCCGGATGACATGGCTGCTATCGAACAGCGCATGCAGCAACTGATCGAAAAAGACTACGACGTCATCAAGAAAGTGACGCCGCGTGCCGAAGTGATCGAACTGTTTGCTGCCCGTGGTGAAGACTACAAACTGCGCCTGATCGAAGACATGCCGGACGAGCAGGCCATGGGCTTGTACTTCCATGAAGAATACGTCGACATGTGCCGCGGTCCTCACGTGCCGAACACGCGTTTCCTCAAATCGTTCAAGCTGACCAAGCTGTCGGGCGCCTACTGGCGTGGCGATGCCAAGAACGAGCAGTTGCAGCGTATCTATGGCACGGCCTGGGCTGACAAAAAGCAGCTGGCGGCCTACGTCCTGCGTATCGAAGAAGCCGAAAAGCGCGATCACCGTAAAATCGGCAAGCGCCTTGGCTTGTTCCACACCCAGGAAGAAGCCCCGGGCATGGTGTTCTGGCACCCGAATGGCTGGACCCTGTACCAGGTACTTGAGCAGTACATGCGCAAAGTACAGCGCGACAATGGCTACCTGGAGATCAAGACTCCTCAGGTCGTTGATCGCAGCCTCTGGGAAAAGTCCGGGCACTGGGCCAACTACGCCGAGAACATGTTCACTACCCAGTCGGAAAGCCGCGACTACGCGATCAAGCCGATGAACTGCCCTTGCCATGTGCAAGTGTTCAACCAGGGCCTGAAAAGCTACCGCGAGCTGCCGCTGCGTCTGGCCGAATTCGGTGCCTGTCACCGTAACGAGCCGTCGGGCGCCCTGCACGGCATCATGCGTGTGCGTGGCTTTACCCAGGACGATGCCCACATCTTCTGTACTGAAGAGCAGATGCAGGCCGAGTCGGCAGCTTTTATCAAGCTGACGCTGGATGTCTACGCTGACTTCGGTTTCAAGGACATTGAGCTCAAGCTGTCGACGCGTCCTGAAAAGCGTGTGGGTTCGGATGAGCTGTGGGATCGCGCCGAAAGCGCATTGGCTTCAGCCCTTGATAGCGCTGGCCTGGCGTACGATTTGCAACCGGGCGAAGGTGCCTTCTACGGTCCCAAGATTGAATTTTCTCTGAAAGATTGTCTGGGTCGTGTCTGGCAATGTGGTACCCTGCAGCTCGATTTCAACCTGCCGATCCGTCTTGGCGCAGAATATGTGTCCGAAGACAACAGCCGTAAGCACCCGGTTATGCTGCACCGCGCGATCCTTGGATCGTTCGAACGTTTTGTCGGTATCCTGATCGAACATTACGAAGGCGCATTCCCTGCTTGGCTGGCTCCAACCCAGGCAGTGATCATGAATATCACTGACAAACAGGCAGATTTTGCTGCTGAAGTTGAAAAAACTCTCAATCAGAGCGGATTTCGTGCCAAGTCTGACTTGAGAAATGAAAAGATCGGCTTTAAAATCCGCGAGCATACTTTGCTCAAGGTTCCTTATCTCTTGGTTATCGGAGATCGGGAAGTCGAGATGCAGACTGTCGCTGTGCGTACACGTGAAGGTGCTGACCTGGGCTCGATGCCCGTCGCGCAATTCGCTGAATTCCTCGCACAAGCGGTTTCCCGGCGTGGTCGCCATGATTCGGAGTAATTATTATTAAGCGTGAAATGAGACAAGATAAACGAGCTGCACCGAAAGCCCCGATCAACGAGAATATCTCGGCACGCGAGGTTCGGTTAATTGGGGCTGAAGGCGAGCAGCTTGGGATTGTGTCAATTGAAGACGCGCTTCTTAAAGCTGAAGAGGCCAAACTGGACTTGGTGGAAATTTCCGCTGATGCAGTACCCCCAGTTTGCAAGCTGATGGACTACGGCAAATCTATCTTCGAAAAGAAGAAACAGGTTGCTGCTGCAAAGAAAAACCAGAAACAGATTCAGGTTAAAGAAATCAAGTTTCGTCCAGGGACGGAGGAAGGGGATTACCAGGTAAAACTGCGCAACCTGGTACGTTTCCTGAGTGATGGGGACAGGGCCAAGGTATCGTTACGATTCCGCGGCCGTGAGATGGCCCACCAGGAGCTGGGTATGGAACTGTTGAAGCGGGTTGAAGCTGACCTTGCGGAATACGGTACCGTCGAACAGCATCCTAAGATGGAAGGACGCCAGCTGATCATGGTCATCGCCCCGAAAAAGAAGAAGTAATCAATTGGGCACGGCAGGCCTTCTGATTATGTTTATCAACTGAATGCGGAGTATCCGAACATGCCAAAGATGAAGACTAAAAGTGGTGCTGCTAAGCGGTTTCTGAAAACTGCTAACGGTATCAAGCACAAGCACGCTTTCAAGAGCCACATCCTGACCAAAATGTCGACCAAGCGTAAGCGTCAACTGCGCGGTAGCAGCTTGCTGCATCCGTCTGACGTGGCAAAAGTCGAGCGCATGCTGCGCCTTCGTTAATTTTTGGTTAAGACTAGAGGAAGTAACTCATGGCTCGTGTAAAGCGTGGCGTTGTCGCCCGTAAACGTCACAAAAAAATTCTGAAACTGGCTAAAGGCTACTACGGCGCACGCTCACGCGTATTCCGTGTTGCCAAGCAAGCGGTAATCAAGGCAGGCCAATACGCCTACCGTGACCGTCGTCAGAAAAAACGTCAGTTCCGCGCTCTGTGGATCGCTCGTATCAACGCTGGTGCTCGTATCAACGGTCTGTCTTACAGCCGTTTCATCGCCGGCCTGAAAAAAGCTTCCATCGAGATCGACCGTAAGGTTCTGTCTGATCTGGCAGTGAACGAAAAAGCGGCGTTTGCTGCGATTGTCGAGAAAGCTAAAGCCACTCTGGCTTAAGTACCCCCGACAGTCACTTGGGCTTGCCTGTGTAAGCCCGGGTGCTAAACGTCATAAATAGGGGAAGAGCCTTCAAGCTCTTCCCCTATTTTGTATCTGGAGTCTGTACATGGAAAACCTGGATGCGCTGGTCTCTCAAGCACTAGAGGCTGTGCAAAGCGCTGAAGATATCAATGCCCTGGAGCAAATCCGGGTTCAATACCTTGGCAAAAAGGGTGAATTGACTCAGGTGATGAAGACCCTGGGCAATTTGCCAGCAGAAGAGCGTCCGCAAGTCGGTGCCCTCATCAACGTTGCCAAGGAGCGTGTCACAGAGGTTCTCAATGCGCGCAAGGCGTTGTTTGAAGAGGCCGAACTGGCCGCCAAACTGTCTGCCGAGTCCATTGACGTGACCCTGCCTGGCCGTGGCCAGACCTCTGGCGGTCTGCATCCGGTGACCCGGACTCTGGAACGTATCGAACAGTTCTTTACCCATATTGGCTACGGCATCGCCGAAGGCCCTGAGGTTGAAGACGACTATCACAACTTCGAAGCGCTCAACATCCCAGGCCATCACCCGGCCCGGTCGATGCATGACACCTTCTATTTCAATGCCAACATGTTGTTGCGCACCCATACCTCGCCGGTACAGGTCCGCACCATGGAATCCAAGCAGCCGCCGATCCGCATTGTCTGCCCGGGCCGTGTGTACCGTAGCGACTCGGATATCACCCATTCGCCGATGTTTCACCAGGTCGAAGGCCTGCTGATCGATCGCGATATCAACTTCGCTGACCTGAAAGGGACCATCGAAGAGTTCCTGCGGGTGTTCTTCGAAAAAGAACTGGCCGTGCGTTTCCGTCCGTCCTACTTCCCGTTCACCGAGCCTTCCGCTGAAGTGGATATGGAATGCGTGATGTGCAGCGGTAAAGGCTGTCGTGTCTGCAAGCAGACTGGCTGGCTGGAAGTCATGGGCTGCGGCATGGTTCATCCGAACGTGCTGCGCATGTCCGGGATCGACCCGGAAGAGTTCTCGGGCTTTGCCTTCGGCATGGGCGTTGAGCGTCTGGCCATGCTGCGTTACGGCGTGAACGACTTGCGTCTGTTCTTCGACAACGACTTGCGGTTCCTCGCGCAATTTCGCTAGTCGTAACGAATTCTTAGGAGAGCAGGATGAAATTCAGTGAACAATGGCTGCGTGGTTGGGTAAACCCGCAGGTAGGTCGCGACGAGCTGGTTGCTCGTCTGTCGATGGCCGGTCTTGAGGTCGACAGCGTTACGCCGGCCGCCGGTGTATTCAGTGGCGTGGTTGTGGGCGAGGTGCTGAGCACCGAGCAACACCCTGATGCTGACAAGCTTCGTGTTTGCCAGGTCAGCAATGGTGCCGAGACTTTTCAGGTAGTGTGTGGTGCGCCCAACGTGCGCCCTGGCTTGAAAATCCCGTTCGCCATGATCGGTGCCGAACTGCCGGGTGACTTCAAAATCAAAAAGGCCAAGCTGCGTGGCGTTGAGTCCAACGGCATGCTGTGCTCGCAAGCAGAACTGCAAGTGGGCGAGGGCAATGACGGCCTGATGGAGTTGCCGGCCGATGCACCGGTGGGCGAGGACATCCGCGTCTATCTGGGTCTTGAAGACGCCAGCATTGAAGTCGACCTTACGCCGAACCGTGGCGACTGCCTGTCGCTGGCAGGTCTGGCGCGTGAAGTGGGCGCTCTGTATAACGCCCAGGTGACTCGCCCGGTGGTTGCGCCAGTTGCTGCGGTACACGAGGAAGTGCGTCCGGTTGAAGTGCTGGCACCTGCTGCTTGCCCGCGCTACCTGGGCCGTGTGATCCGCAATGTCGACCTGTCCCGGCCAACGCCGCTGTGGATGGTTGAGCGCCTGCGTCGCGCTGACGTGCGCAGCATCGATGCCGCTGTCGACATTACCAACTATGTCATGCTGGAACTGGGTCAGCCGTTGCACGCGTTCGACCTTGCCGAGATCAATGGCGGCATTCGTGTACGCATGGCTGAAGAAGGCGAGAAGCTGGTACTGCTCGACGGCCAGGAAGTCACCTTGCGCAGCGACACGCTGGTGATTGCAGACCATACCCGCGCTTTGGCCATTGCCGGCGTAATGGGTGGCGAGCACAGCGGTGTGACCGACAAGACCCGCGACATATTCCTTGAAAGCGCTTTCTTTGATCAGATCGCCGTTGCTGGCAAGGCCCGCTCCTACGGCCTGCACACCGACGCTTCGCACCGCTACGAGCGTGGCGTGGACTGGAAACTGGCCCGTGAAGCCATGGAGCGCGCCACTGGCCTGCTGCTGGAAATCACTGGCGGCGAAGCTGGACCGATCGTTGAAACCGTCAGCGAGCAGTATCTGCCATCGATTGCACCGATCACCTTGCGTGCAGCGCGTATCAGCCAGATGCTCGGCATGGAAATGGACGCGGCGGAAGTTGAGCGTCTGCTCAGCGCCCTGGGCCTGACCATCACCGCTGAAGGGGCAGGGCAATGGCGCGTAGAAGTGCCAAGCCATCGCTTCGATATCAGCCTGGAAGTTGACCTGATCGA
Organism: Pseudomonas bubulae; assembly: GCF_037023725.1. Lineage (NCBI taxonomy): Bacteria > Pseudomonadati > Pseudomonadota > Gammaproteobacteria > Pseudomonadales > Pseudomonadaceae > Pseudomonas > Pseudomonas bubulae. The sequence continues at coordinate 3,891,970 of NZ_CP146077.1, read as the reverse complement.
AGAACTGGCGCGCCTGTACGGCTACAACCGCCTGCCGGTCCGTTACCCGCAGGCCCGTCTGGCACCGCAAGCCAAAGCAGAGGCGCGTAGCGACCTGCCAGAGTTGCGTCGTTTGCTGGTTGCTCGTGGTTATCAGGAAGCAATCACCTACAGCTTTATCGACCCGAAACAGTTCGAACTGTTTAGCCCGGGTGTTGAACCGCTGTTGCTGGCCAATCCGATTTCCAACGACATGGCTGCCATGCGTGCCTCGTTGTGGCCCGGCCTGGTCAAGTCGTTGCAGCACAACCTGAACCGTCAGCAAGATCGCGTTCGCCTGTTTGAAAGCGGCCTGCGTTTTGTTGGCCAGCTTGAGGGTCTGAAACAAGAGCCGATGCTGGCGGGTGTTGTTTGCGGCAGTCGTCTGCCTGAAGGCTGGGCTCAAGGTCGTGATGTTGTCGACTTCTTCGACGTCAAGGCTGATGTAGAAGCGGTGCTGGGTTTTGCCGGTGCCCTGGACGCGTTTACCTTCGTGCCGGGCAAACATCCTGCTCTGCATCCGGGCCAGACTGCACGTATCGAGCGTGACGGTCGCGAAGTTGGCTATGTCGGTGCCATCCACCCTGAGCTTTCAAAAAACCTTGGTCTTGACCGTCCAGTGTTTGTTTTTGAACTGGTTCTGGCAGAAGTGGCGGCAGGTAAAATGCCGAAATTCCATGAGTTATCGCGCTTTCCTGAAGTGCGTCGTGACCTGGCGTTGTTGGCCGATCGTGACGTTGCAGCCAGTGCTGTGCTGGATGTAATTCGTGAAAATGCAGGCGAATGGCTGACAGACCTAAGGTTATTTGATGTTTACCAGGGTAAAGGCATTGATCCGCATAGAAAAAGCCTTGCAGTTGGCTTGACCTGGCAGCATCCATCGCGCACTCTTAATGACGATGAGGTGAACGCCGCAACGCAAAATATCCTCACCTCGCTTGAACAAAGGTTGAACGCCACGCTAAGGAAGTGACGTATGGGGGCTCTGACAAAAGCTGAGATGGCGGAACGTCTTTACGAAGAGTTGGGCCTGAATAAACGCGAGGCCAAAGAATTGGTCGAGCTGTTTTTTGAAGAAATCAGGCACGCTCTTGAAGACAACGAGCAGGTCAAACTGTCAGGTTTTGGCAATTTTGATCTGCGTGACAAGCGACAGCGGCCTGGCCGCAATCCGAAAACGGGAGAAGAAATCCCGATCACGGCTCGCCGTGTAGTCACTTTTCGTCCAGGGCAGAAGTTGAAGGCCCGAGTAGAGGCTTATGCTGGAACCAAGTCATAACGACGAGCTCCCGCCGATCCCTGGCAAACGCTACTTCGCCATAGGCGAAGTCAGCGAGCTGTGCGGTGTAAAGCCGCATGTGCTGCGCTACTGGGAGCAAGAATTCCCTCAGCTCAACCCCGTAAAACGTCGCGGAAACCGCCGGTATTATCAGCGCCAGGATGTGCTGATGATCCGGCAGATTCGTGCGCTGCTTTATGACCAGGGTTTCACCATTGGAGGTGCGCGCTTGCGGCTTTCCGGTGATGAAGCCAAAGATGACACCACGCAATACAAGCAGCTGATCCGCCAAACGATCTCCGAATTGGAGGATGTCTTGCTGGTACTGAAGAAATAACCGAGGCATTTAAAATACTTTCGTATTTCAAAAGCTTAAGGTATATTTCTCAACGTTCTAGCAAGTTGTAACGCCTAGTCGGGGCGTAGCGCAGTCCGGTAGCGCACTAGCATGGGGTGCTAGGGGTCGAGTGTTCGAATCACTCCGTCCCGACCATATTATTCAATGACTTAGCCACCTTCTCGGTGGCTTTTTCATTTCTACCCTAGTGACTTTTCGAGTGACCTTGGGTTTTCCTGTTATCCCTGCCTCCTCTTCAGGATCGTCAGCGCTGGTGCGCGTGAGTCGGTTACTGATACCTTGTTTGCCGCCTCAATCAGTTGGTCCAGCTCTGCCGCTGAGTAGTGACTGGTGATGCTGCCGTTCTTATGGCCGAGCAAAGCTTTGCGATCCTCCTCAGTCACGCCTGCTGCACGCAGCCTTCTGCCAAAGGTGTGCTTCAGGTCGTGAATGCGGATCCGGGCGAAACCATCATGTGCCGGCCGCAAATACTTCTCCTGCCATTTCTTCGCCGCCCTGACCCTGGCCTTCTTCCAGGCTGAGTCATTCATGCGGTGAACCATTGTTTCGTCGCCTTCGCCGTCTGGCTTGCCTAAAGGGAAGACGTAGAGCTTGTGCTGGCCTCGCTGCTTCTCAATGACCGACTTGGCCACCGTGTTGAGAATCACCAGGCGCTCGTCCCTGTTCTTCACGCCAGACCTTGCGCTTCGTCCGCCGAACCCGGCCGGAATCAAAAACACCGTGGTATCCAGCTCCGGTACCGCGATTTCCCAATCCCACTGAAGCTTGCAAACCTCCTGCTCCCGACACCCCGTATTGACCTTGAACATGGCCATGGTCTGCAGGTGTGCCGGCAGTTCAGCGAACAAGATCGACTGCTCTTCCCAAGAAAGCGGGTAGGGCTTGCGACAGTTCGTCTTCTCATCCAGGAGCGAGATCATCGGCACAACATCTAGCCATGGTCTGCGCTCATCATCACGCCATTTGCGCGCGCATAGATTGAGAACCCTGATTGCCCGTTGAAGGGCAATGTTGACCGTGCGATTCGTTACAGGCTTGCCCTCGGCAGGGTGCAGCTTGGAATGAATGTACGGTGCCAGGGAGTCGTCATCGATGTGCGTGATCGGCATGTCCCCAATGAACGGATCAAGCTGAGCCATATAGGTTGCAGATATATGGATTGACGCTTGATCCTTCACCTCCAGCAAGAAGCGGGTAGCCGCTTCTCGCCACGTCCTTACCTTTTTGACACCGTAGACCTTTTCCTGTCGAAGCTTTTCCAGCAAGTGGATCAGGTACTGCTCGGCTTCTTGGCGGTCACAAGTGCCAGTACTCTCTTGAATTCGTTCTCCTCTGTACTTTTTGTCGATTTTCCAGATGCCGCTCGGCATTTTCTGGAGGCCGGTGATTGCTTTTTGGGCCATGGCGTAGCTCCGTTATCTTTGCCTTGGCGCTCGCTGCGAGGCCGATTGTTGTCCTGATTGACTGCTTTTTCAATCAGCTTGCTTGCGATGTACGCATCTACCCACTCGTCCAGCTCGATCCGGTCAAAGCCGACACCCTGGGTGCCGATACGAAATTCCCGGACGTGGGGTCTGACTGTTTTGTCGAATTCGCCGCGGCACATTCCGAGGTAACCTGGTGCTTCGCCGGCGCGAAGAATGCGCGGCAGGTGCTGTCCGACCTTTGCGGCTGTTGCGTTTGCCATGGTGAAATACTCCAAGCCGCCGCGCTGGGCGGCATAGGACGGGTTATCGGGTGGCTTTGGCGATGGCGGTGCGTGCATCGAACATGGCGTAATGCAGTTTGTGGAAAATTGCGCAGCTCGGGTCTTCGTGGTCGTCGCCGCCGTGTTCAAAAATCCCGTCAATGGTGCCGCTGTAGTTGCTGGCGATTTGTTCACATTCGCGGGCTATTTCGGCCAACTTGATAAATGCTTTCAGCAGTTCTTCGGTGGAAGATCGTTCCTCGCGACCGATATTCCAAAACCGTTGGCCCCAGTGATCGGTCGGCGGTGGGTTGGTGTTCTGGGCGCCAGAGGCCAAGGCTCCTACAATCGAGTCGCACAAGTCGCGCTTGTAGGCGTTGTCACCATCAATGCTTAGGCCGCGCCGGCGCAGGGCGCTGACTACTTCATTTCTATCGAGGCCTTGATCCTCAAGGACAATGTCCCGCTCTGGTTCGCCCGTGGTGTAGATCACCAAGGCTAGTTTGGCGCCTGGCAGGCAGTGCTCGCTCAGCTTTACCAATGTGTCATTGGCCGCCTGGTGGAATCGCTGAAGTGCAGACATAGGAGTACCTCGCCCGCCGATAACCGGCAGGCATTTAAGGGGAGGGAGGGGTTATGGGTATTTCTTGCTGCTACGTTTGGCGATTGCTTCGAGTTGTTCGGCCATGGCCCACATATCATTGCTATCGCGGCGTGATACCACTTCGGAGCGCTGGACGTTGCGGTCTATATGGACCTTGGCTGTCAGCAGTATCTGCTAGGTCTTGATCATGTGACGAATAAGCTGCTTCACTCTGACGCAACTTGCTGGATTTGGTTTATTTGTCGTATGCGCTCATTCTGCTGCGTGATGCTGTTCTTGGCCCAGTTCAAGCTGGATCGCGAGAATGATTCGCTCAAGGGATATGTAGTATTGGTTTGGTTCGGTGGAGTCGCAAGACAGGTGCCACCACTCATCGCCGATAAGTTTCGTCATCGGCTCACTATGCGCCCCGTAAGGATGATCAGTTGAAGGTGAATTACGTATATCTTCAGCTATATCGAGCGGGACACGTACATTGACCGAGCCTTAACAGAACTACCCTCGTTCTTTCAGGACAATGAGCTGCGCCGTGTTTGTAAACGCCTCACAGTTGAATCGGTGCGGGTTCATCCTCGGGCCGTCAAACCATTCTGGCTCCAAAGGTTGCTGAAATTAGTCACCTTACTTTGATGTCGGCCTCATCGTCTTCTGCTAGCGCTCACTCCTGTACGTAAGCCTGACCTGTCATATTAGAAATGGCTATATCGCCGTAGATTTTTATCATGGCATCATAATGCTATAATGGTCGGCCATTTTTTAGGAGTAATTACCGTGCTTAAAGGAATTAGAACTCTCTCTGTTCAGCTTGCATTATTTATAAGTTCTGGATCGATCAGAGCAGACGAGCTTAGTAGTGCTGTTAGGAATAGAATGAATATTGGGGAGTTTGAGCCAATGATTATTCCAGAAATGGCCGGGATGCCAGATGAGTTTCCTAGGCTTCAAATTAATACCTCGGAAGGCTATCGATTAGCTATGAGTAAAAGTAGAATTGATTTGTTTTTAGCGTTACCTCTAGGAATAGATGACGGTGATATCTGTTCTTTTATTCTTAGCTGTCAAAGTTTGATGTCAATTCTATCCGAGAAGAAAATTGTATTTTCAAGAGTTGGATTTGTTAGGTTGTTTTTTATTGCTCAAGCAAAGGCTGATTTTTTGATAGATGAATTGATGAAGGTGTCTTCTGATGATATCTGTGAGGTCACTATATCGCTAACAAAAAAAGTAATTTGTGCAAATAAGCAAAGTAATAATATTTTTATTTTTTCAACTGGGCAGAATGATTTTGGTGAGTCGGGAGTCGCATTTAATAGGGATATAAATACAGATCTTTCAGATTCGTCGAGTTTGGATGATAAAGAAGTTATCGATTATGTACTTGAAGCCAGCGCTTTAACTGAACTCGGCAGTTTAAAAGACTTTATTAAGGTGTAATGAAATGTCAAAAGATGAGAGCTCTGGGGCTAACCAAAAAAGTAATCGTTCAGCAGTTAACAACAAAAATAATAGTACGTCATCTACAAACTCAAATGGATCTCCTTTTTACCCATCATCCTCAACCAACACGGGATCAGTAAATCCAAACTCACCAGTAGGAGGATCGTCATCGTTTACTGCGGAAGAGGTGATCAGTAGAAAGATAGATGAGTATATTCAGGTGTCAACTGCAGCGGCTGCTGCGAAAATCAATGAAATTTTCACTGAGAAGTTAGTTTTTGTTCAGCAGTCTGAGAAGAAGGTTTCTCAAAGATTGGAAAGTTCAGAAGCTTTAATTGCCTCTATTAATTTGAGCTTGGAAAATATTAAGTCGCAGACTAGTAACTCTCAAAAGCTTCAAGCTGAATTGCAGGAAGAGGTGAAGTATATAAAGGGTAATGCGATTTCTGCGCTGTCAGTTTTTGTTTCATTTTTTGCGTTCATTGCAGTAACAATAAATGTTTTCTCAAAGGCGGAAAGCGTTGTGTCTGCGGCTGTGCTTGTTTTGATTTTTTGGTGTTTGCTCATAGGTTTCAATATCATGATTTCAGTTCAGTTTAAGGTTTTTTCAAACGTAAAAATTATTTGGTTTGCTCTGGCCTTTGTTATATTTGTTTCGATATTTTCAATCGTTGGCTTGTATTACTTTAGTCCGGAGCTACAGGGGGTTCGGTATGTTTTCAAATTTGTCACATAATAAAGCTCATAGGTTTGCTCCGCACGATCGTTTGGGACTCGCTGCAGGCGTTTATGGAGGTCGGGCTGTTCGCGCTCCTTTTCGGTGGATGTTTTTGGCTATTTCCCTTGATTTCAAACTCGCTTAGTCGCAATTGGTACTGGGCTTAGGGAGGGTGGCGTACCACTGAGGTGTTAATATGCTTCACAGATGACTTTTGAAAAGGGCAAGTACGGCCAGTATTGCGCTGATGCGTAATGCCCAGTCTCTCAGTAGCTGACCGAATTGCTTGATGCCGAACTGCGCCGCTTTGGCTTCCAGCGCCCGGGCATGGCTGGTGGCGTTGTTGTGGCCGAAGCGCTCGGCCACAACCACGCCTGTAGCCCGATTGATCAGCGAAAAGGTGTTGTTGCCGCTCGGCCGGACGATGATCAGCGGGGCCAGCGGTGGTGGTTGTACACCGGGCTTTTGGTAGAACTCGGCCGTGGCCTGGTGGGCACGTGCGCGCAACCCGTCGAGAACGGTGATGCGCTGGGCGATTGATGGGTGCATGGTCGATCCTCGACAGGGTTACGGTTATTCGTCAGCACTCAGGCATCACACTGTTTGCCGCTGGGCGCGCAATGGACTGCTGACGGATAAACGCAGGTATTAAAAAGCCCAGTCGAAACCGGGCTGTGTTGCACTCTTAAAACGCCACCGTATGTAAGAGCCTGGCTGTGCGGGCGTGCCCGTCTTGGTTACTTGTGCATGGCTGAGTCCTCCGGTTTGAGCGTCTGTAGGGAAGGGGGATGCAGGTCTCCAGCGTCTGCTGGGTTGGCGTCCGCATCGGTCTGTACTCTGGCCGGAATATGCCGAAGATCAGACCGATACGGCCTGGTGCTGGGGAGTACCAGGGGCTCGGGCAGTTAGCGACAGGCTGTCGTGGCGCTGGTTGATTCGATTAACCGACCAGATCAAAAGAGTCAGCGCGGCGCGCCATTCTCAGCTCGCCACCTCGGCGCTCAGTTGGGCGACGATCACGGCGAGCTATCCCGCTGTCATCAAGACCCTGCATGGTCATCACCGCGACCAGCAGCAGGCAGAGCGGGGTGATGATCTGGCGGCGCATCGCTTCGGCGACCATAGCGCCCTGACGGTGAACGCCGAGCTTGAACATGGCGCAGGCCAGTCGCTTGACCACGGTGCCCGGCGCAATGCCGAACGCTCTGGCGATTTCCTTTGCGGTCATGCCTTGTGCCACGGCAAGAAGAAATTGCAGTTCCCGCGGCGCAAGGCCTCGGCCGAGGTGGCCTTTCCATGCACCGTCTACGATTGTCGATTCCATGATGTTTACCCGGTTGTTTTCCCGCTGCCACCGATGCGGTGGCAGAAGTGAAACTGTCCGTGAAGCACCCGGGCTCGCTACTGGCGACGGCCCGGGGTTGTTGCATCAAGTTTGCTTGGTACGTTGGGTTGGGCCTGCCTTTCGGCTGATGCGCGGTCACATCGTCGGCCCCGCTGTCCGCTGCCTGACCAGGTATTGGGAGCGGCCTTCAGGCTTTCCGCTCCACGCAGGTGAATCGCTCACATGTGCATGACTGCAAACCCTCCATTTGCTGAGGTGTGTTGTTGCGCGCCGTCTTACCGAGGTCGATACGGCAACACTCAGGGAGGCTCCAGCCTTTGAGTGCGCTAACGACCTTTCCCGTCCGGCGCTGTGTAGCTGTTCGTTGTTAAAGAGCGTTCGGGTTGCCCCTGGCATCTCTGCAGCGTTGCCGGTGTTGGCCGGCGATGGAGTGAATTTATCTCTGCGATAAATTACTGTCAATATCATTTTGATAAATTTATCTCCGCGTTCATTGGTTTTTTGATCAATTGCTTTATCACAGACACAAAAAATCCCGCTCGACGGCGGGATTTCGTGTGTATCAATTCTGTGCAGGTGCTATGGGGTGGCCTTAATGCTCGAAGGGAAGCGAGATGCTGCCAGGGCCATCAAAAGTTTCGGCCATTCCACCAATAGATTACCTGCGCCATGATGGTCAGATCATCTTCGCGGTCCGCAGGAACCCTGATGGATTGATATTTGTCGTTGTCAGAAATGATCGTCAGCCCATCCAGGTCTCGCTGTATGCGCTTGATGTGGAGTTGCCCGCGCATCTGGAAAAAATAGATCGCATCTGATTCAACCGACACAACACCAATGTCTACAAGTACCGGGTCGCCGCTGCGAATAGTGGGTGACATGCTGTCCCCGCGACCAGAAATCAGCTTGATATTGTCGATGGATGTGAACACCAGGTTTTGGCGCACCCAAGAGGCGTCAAGGCTCATGGCCTCTACAACGCCGTTGAATTCAGGCGGTTCAGAGCCGGAGCCCATCGAGCCCGCTACATCAAAGCGTTCGATTTCAATTACGGGTCGGTAAGACGAAATTTTCTGTGCCAGGGCGGCCGGCAGAAAATCAACTTCTATTGGCGGCTCAGCTGAAGCGGAATGCTCACTATCCAGCCAGCCCAGAGGCAAGCCTTGGGCCTCTTCGATTTTTCTGGCCAGCCTGTGCCCCAAATTGCGTTTTGGGTTGGGGGAAATGATCAGGCTAATTACCGATGCCGCTGTTCCGCAGGCCGCTGCGAAATCCGCTTGGGATTTGTGCGTGGCTGCAAGGGCTCTGAGGTTTTCTCTGCGAATGCTGTTGGTGTCCATACCCTAATGATCCCTCCTTTTATCTATCTGATAAATAATCAGAACGATCAATGCTTTCTTGCCTTGAAATTATCAATGAGATAAATTTGATAAATATCCAGCAAAGGCACTGCACATGAAAATTCCGATTCCCGGTATGCAGCGATGGCTCACAAAAGCCTGTAACGACGAGCGACAGCGGGTTGCCGACGAAGCAGGGATCTCTGTTGGCTACCTCTGGCTGATCGCTGGGGGCCACCGAAAGCCGTCCGAGTACGTTGCCGCAAAACTGCACAAGGCTACTTCCGGTGAGATTTCGGCGTTCTCTTTTTTTCCGAGGCTGGCCGAAATTGCGGCTGAGTCTGAACAGCCAATCCATTTGATAAGCGAATTATCGGCCTCTTAGAGATCGATAAACAGCGCCTCGGATTAGCTGTTAATCCATCCAGTAATCAAATCGTAGACGAAAAAAAGCCGGTGGCTAGACCGGCTTCAGTACAACACTTGCGGGGTCATTATGAGCACCATTCCATCATCAAGCAACACCTCTGAGAACGCAGCGCAATCCGGCAGAAATCACCAGTCCGCGGCCATGCGCGCTGCACTCCTGGTGCGTTACCAGTACTCCAGCGAGTCCAAAGCCCAGTTCAGTCGGGAGTGCCTTGAACACCTGAAAGCATCGCTTGTGCCTGGGCAGGAGACTTCTGCATGAGCACGATCATCATGAGCGCCTGCTGGCCGCTGCAAGGCATGAGCCCCACCCAGAAAGCTGTGCTGATCAGCCTTGCCGACAATGCAAGCGATGAGGGCGTTTGCTGGCCTTCGATCAACACCATCGGTATTCGCACTTGCTTGTCAGAACGCGCTGTTCGTGGCGCATTGCGCTGGCTGGAAGAGGCCGGTGTTTTGGTCAGCAATCAGCGTTATGGCCGGTCAACCTGGTACACGATAACCCCGGCAGGATATGCCCCCGGCACTAAATGCCCCCCGGCAGCAGATGCCCCACCACCCCGGCAGGAGGTGCCGGTTACCCCGGCAGCAGCTGCCCCCAGAACCGTAAAGGAACCATCAATTGAACCGTCACCTCTCGGGGATGGTTCGAATCCACTGAAAGTCTCGAAGCCGAAGTGCGACCCACAGGCCATCGTTGACCTGTTCAACAACACCCTTCCAGGGCTGCCACAAGTGGCGATGCTCACCAAGGATCGAAAAACCAAGATCAATGCGCGCTGGAACGAAAGTGACGTGCACCAGGATCTGGATTTCTGGGCTGACTTCTTCGCCCTGGTTGGAGAAAGTGAATTCCTGATGGGGCAGGGTGAAGGCCGCAACGGCGGCAAGCCATTCCGCGCCACCTTCGACTGGCTGATCGCCCCGAGCAACTTCGTCAAGGTTGTGGAGGGTAATTACAATGCGTGATCCCTACAGCGTTGAGGCCGAACACGGCGTGCTGGGTGCGATGTTCCTGCGCCCTGAGCTGATCGACATCCTGAGTGCGGACCTGGCTGTCGATGATTTTTACTACCAGGACAACGCAGCCCTGTATCGCGGCATTCTGGCCTTGCACGCCGAAGGCAAGCCGGCCGATGCCGTCACGGTGGGCGTTTACTTGGGTGAGTTGCCCAGCAGCAAGAACGCCACTTGGTATGCGGCTGAAATCACCCGCAACACGCCAAGCGCTGCCAATGCCGCCTCATACGCCATCACCGTGCGCGAGCGCAGCCTCGATCGGGCCATGATCGCGCTCAGCGATCGCATCAACGAGATTGCCCACAGCGACCAGCCGACCGTGGACAAGGTCGCGGCTGTGCAGGCTGAGGCCCAGGCCATCGATAGCCAGTCGGCCACGTCCGAAGTGGTGATGGCCGAAGACATTCTGGATGACTACATCGAGGTTTTGCAGGCCCGGGCAGATCGCGGGGAGGGCATCGACGGCCTGTCTACCGGTATTCCTGATCTGGACGCCAAGCTTCAAGGGCTCAAGGCCGAGCAATTGATCATCATCGCCGGGCGCCCCGCGATGGGTAAGACCACCCTGGCCATGAACATCGCCTCCCATGCCGCCATTCGCGAGAGCAAGAGCGTGATGGTGTTCAGTCTGGAAATGAACAAAACCGGCCTTATGGATCGCTTTATGGCGTCCGAAGGGCGTATCCCCCTGCAACTGATCAAGAACGGTACAGCACCGCAGCGCCACGGCGCCGAGCTGATGAGCGCTGCCGGAAAGCTCAAGCACTCCAAGTTGTCGATCTCTGATCGCGGCTCGATGACGATCAATCGGATTCGCTCGTCTGCCCGCCGTCACAAGCGCCGTCACGGTCTGGATTTGATCGTGATCGACTATCTGCAGCTCCTGGAATCCGACTCGCGCACGTTCAGCCGGGAGCAGGAGGTCAGTTACATGACTCGTTGCGCCAAGCTGATGGCTCGCGAGCTGGGTATTCCGGTGATCATGCTCAGCCAGCTTTCGCGCAAATGCGAAGAGCGCCCCAACAAGCGCCCGCTGTGCTCAGACCTGCGCGAGTCCGGCGCCATCGAGCAAGACGCGGACATCATCCTGTTTGTGTACCGCGACGAGGTTTACCACGAACACAGCGACGCCAAAGGCATCGCAGAAATCATCATCGGCAAGGGCCGAGATATTGAAGCCGGAACTGTACGCACGGCCTTTCTTGGCCAGTACAGCCGATTCGAACAACTGGCGGCGGGCTGGGTTGAGACGCCAACGGTTCAGAAGGTCACCAGCATGGCTAGCCGATACAGCAAGGAGAAGTTCTGATGAGCGCACTTGAAAAACAGGTGTCTGGCGATCACTACAAGTCGTTGAAAATTCAACCTATTGAGTTCATTCACGCTAATGGCATTCCGTTTGCCGAGGGCAGCGTTATCAAGTACGTGACCCGTTGGCGTGACAAAGGTGGCATTGCCGATTTGGAGAAGGCGAAGCACTTTCTTGAAATCCTGATTGAGCTTGAGCGCAAGGTGGTGATCGAGTGAGCCAGTCAACCACCGAAAAGCGCGAGCTGAAGACCCAAATCAAAACCCTGACCGTGAAGCTGTCGGACGCGGAAATTGGCCGCAACTCCAAGCTCGAGCATGTGCGCGACCTGCGCGATGCCGGCCACCCGGCGCTACACTTTCGCTTCTCCAAGAACCGCACCCGTGGCTCCTGGTACTTGCTAAGCAAACGCCGCTGGCACCGCATCGGAGCCTTTCCGGACTTGAGCGCAAAGCAGGTTTTGGCCGAGCTGCCAGCCGTGCGCCTGCGTGTGTCGGCTGATGCGGGGGCGTCCATTTCCCAATGGGTCACCACGGGCGAATTGCTCACCTGGTATGCCGATCGTATGGCCCGTGACCGCAGCCTGTCGGCCAAGCGCAAGAACACTGGCGCCTCGGCCATGAAGTGCCACCTGCTGCCGCGCCTGGGGGACTTGCCGCTGGTGGAGGTCAACAAGGCCACGCTCGATACCCTGTTCATGTGGCCCCTTCAGGAAGCCCTTTCAATCGATTATGTGCGTCTGGCGTTCCAGTTGCTGGCCTTGGCATTCCGGCAGGCGTTGAAGCTGGGCCTGATCTCATCCAACCCGATGGCGGGTATCAAGTTCAGCGACTTCTCCAAAGCCAAGGTCGGGATCAAGCCTTCGCGCCTGCGTGGTGTGCAACTGCAGGATCTGCTGGCCGAGCTGGAGCAGGTCATGGACAGCGAACCGGCTGACGCGATGCTGGCCCTGATGATGCTGTGCCACGGCACGCGAATAGGAGAGACCCGGCAAGCGCGGTGGCCGCATATCAGCCTGGCCGAACGCGAGTGGTTCATTCCAGCCGAGCACACCAAGACCGGCGTGGAGCATCACCTGCCACTGACTGACCAGGTACGGAAACTGTTGATCCAGTACCGCGAAACCCAAACCGCCCGTGGCTATGACGGCCAGTACCTGTTCCCGGCGCGCAACGGCAAGGCCTTGAGCGAAGGGCAGGCCAGTGCCGTGTTCACCCGGTTGGGCAAGGGCGACTGGACCAGCCACGACCTGCGCAAGTTGGCTCGCACGGGCTGGGCAGTCCTCGGCATCGACCACCTGATTGGTGAGCTGCTGATCAACCATGCGATGGGCCACAACGTGAAGGTGTACATCCAGTCTGACGTGATGAACCGCAAGCGTGACGCGCTGGAGAAGTGGCACGCCCATCTAGACGAGAAGGGTTTCAGCCTGATCCACGGGCAGACAGACGTTAGATTCGGAGAATCCCGTAATACGCTGCAGGCCGCTAACGGTAAGGCTTGCAGCGCTATTCAGAAAACAACCATAGGTGAGGATTAAAAATGGCCACCGCAGCTGCTGAGTTGACTGATCAAGAAGCCAAGGTTGCTCAGATGCTGGGGGATGCTTGGAATGAATACCTGAAGCTGCCCATCGAGCATCCGATGGAACAGAAAGAGTTCTGCAGCGCTATTCATGCCTGCCAGAACATGGTGTTGGCCAGATGTGGTGTGCGGGCTTTGAAGTCCACCCAGTCAGTAGCGTTGGAGATCAAGTGATGGGTATGTACAAAGACGTAATGGGCACCCTGGTGCGTGTGCTTGCGGCAGACAACATCGACAACTCCACCAAGCAGAGCTGGCAGAAACTGATCGATGCTGAGTTGCGCTCAGGTGGGCAGGGCGCCGGTATCTCGGTGCGGGACAAGTTCGACTATGACTGCTGTCTGTATGCGCTGCTGCACCGTGAGCTGGCCCCGGCTCAGTGGGATGTGCTGGTGGCGAAGTACTCGACGCACAAGGCCAACAAGGTCGGGGCAATTGGGCGGCTTATCGGCCGCATTACATCCCCGGCCCCGCAGTTGTTCGTCTACAAAGCGGTCACTGCTTGGGCTATACCCAAGATGAAAGGGCTACAGGTGCCTGCTCGTACAGGGCGAGAGGTTGTAAGCAGAAGCCTTCGCGACGATCTTGAGCATGCGGCTGTGGGCAAAATGATCGCTTCAGGCCGGACGATTGATGTGACTGTTGGGCGTGACCAATACATCAAGCGCTCCACTGACATGATCGTGTTGCCAGCTGAGTTCTATGACATGAACACCTGGGACACTGAAGGCAAGCCTGAGTCCACAAGGCGCCGTTGGAAGACTGACATTGCCAAATGTCTTGAGCGATTGGAGGAGGACGCTGCCATACATGCAACCGAGATCTTTGACCGGGAAGAAATCTTTATAGATGCTGCTTGACCATGATGGCGGTTTGATCGTATATTAATCCAATCATGTCGATTTTGCGTGCTGTGATACTGATCAGTACTCAGCAACGCAGAATAAACCCCAAAGCCCAGCCATTGCGTTGGGCTTTTGCGTTTCTGAAGAGCCACTATTTCGTTATCATCGAGTGGATCACGAGGAAACGACATGACAGATCAAATCAAAGCCCTTGGGTTAATTACCGTTAAAAGTAAGCTGCTTGAAAGTGAATTGCGCGAAGCGGGTGCCCAAGGTGCTGGTCTTAAGGAGCTAAGCCAAAGTGTTAGCCACTTATTCGATGAGGCTGGTGTTATCCGCATGCGTCGTGTCTACGAGCTGCGAAACAAGGCCATGCATGAACACGTATTTCAAATAGATCAGAGAGCTCTCGATAGCTACATATCCAATGTGGATTCTATAATCGAAATGCTCTCTCTTCGTAAGGATACTGCCTCGGGACACCTTAAGTGGATGGCTGCAACGGGTTATGTACATCAGCCATCATCTGCTCCGCGAGTGGCTGGAGGGGAGCAGTGCAAGGCCGCCCTTCCACTTCATGTGCCGGAAGCTTTGACCGAAGTTGATGAGCATAAAGATGATTTGCTAGTTGATAGCGTTGTTAAGGAAGCTAAACCTAATACCAGCAGAGTAAAGCTGTTGAGCGCCGAACAGCGTGAAGGCTTGGCGTTCGATAAATCTCAATCGAAGCCTTATGGAAAAGCAACAAAGCCTTTGTTATCGCCAGCTATGAAGAAAACAGCCCAAAAGGTTGCTATAAACATTGCGACTCGAGTGGTGGTGTCAGTGTTAAGAAAAATTTTCTGAGTTCCCTCAACTTAAGTTAGCCACTGAAGCCTCGGCATTTGCCGAGGCTTTTTCGTTTTCGGCCCCGCCACACCCATCGCCCTAAGCTGGGAGTGTTGTCGGGGCCGAACCCATTCTACTCCCTGCTCGGGAGGACACTGGATGCCTCATATGCCTGATAAGCCAGACACCTGGGTGATAGCGCTCGCGTGGCTGAGTCAGCACTCGCCGACGATCTATGCCGCCACACTGTCCTTTGTAATGGCGGCGCTGCGGATCATTTACGGCGGCGGCACTCGGCGGCAGGCAATGCTCGAAGCAACCATCTGCATGCTGCTCACCACCAGCCTGATTGCCGTGCTGGAGTACTTCGGCCTGCCGTCCAGCCTGGCCACACCGGCAGGCATCTGGATTGGTTTCTTGGGTGTGAAGAAGATCGCCGACCTGGCTGACCGCTTCGCTGACTTCAAGCTACCACGGCGGTCCGAGTGATGGCCTGCAGCAGCTGCGCCGCCCGGCGCGAACAACTCAACAAATGGAGGGCGATCGCATATGAGCGCGCAGCAGAACTCTTTGGCTGGCCTGCTCAGCCAGGTACTGGCGGAACAGATGAAGCAGACAGTGATCCTCCAACGGATAGCGACCCAACAGACCCAGTTGATCACAGCCTTGGCCGAGGAGGGGATTGAGCAGGACCCCGAGTCAGAGCCTCTGACCTACATGAGCGGCGCACCGCGCCATCCAGCATGAGCCGCCTCAAGACACTGGCCACACGCCTGCAACCCCAGGCTAATCGCATAGCAACCGCAGTGCCTGGGTCATGGCGCAGTGACAAGGCCACCTCGACCCAACGCGGTTACGGTTACGCATGGCAACAGGCGCGGCTGGTGCATCTCAATGCCCATCCCCTGTGCGTCTACTGCGAGCGTGATGACCGGGTGACAGCAGCCAGCGTGGTCGACCACATCATCCCGCACCGTGGCGACATGGCGCTGTTTTGGGATCGGAGCAATTGGCAGTCGCTGTGCAGACCTTGCCACGATATCGTCAAAAAGCGTGAGGAATCAGCAGGTTGCACGACCTTGTAATGTCAAACTTTATTGTGCGATTCGGGTGAAGATATGCGAATAAGAATGTGTATCAATAAAGTTGTTGCAATTAATTCGCATTTATGAATCTGAGAATGATTCTTATTTGATTTAATGGGAATATTTCTCATTTGGTGGAGGGGGGAGGGTAAAACTCCAGAGGCCTTTTGCTCCTAGACCACCCATCCCCGCACGTGCACATTTTTTCCCCTTTTCAGGAATTTTTGTTAATGGCTTTAACACCCAAGAAGCGGGCATTCGTCGACGCTTTGCGGGGCGGTGCCTCAAATAAGGATGCAGCCATCGCCGCAGGCTACGCGGCTTCCAGCGCATCGGCCGCCGGTTCACGGCTGGCAAAAGACCCTTACGTCATGGCCGCCATGGCCGGGACGACCTTTAACAAAAAAGTTAACAAAATTGTTAAAGCTCCAGCAGCGCAACAACCGGCTGCTGATGCGACACAAGCAGCTGATCCCGATGACGGCCCGGGCTTCGATTTGAACAGGGCCTTGTCATTCTCTGACCCGAAAGCGTTCCTGCTGGCTGCCATGAATGACCATGAAGCTGAGGCAAAGCTGCGGGTCGATGCTGCCAAAGCACTGATGCCCTTTATGCACCCGCGCAAAGGCGAGACCGGCAAAAAGACCGAGCGCGAAAACGCGGCGAAGGTTGCCGGGGCAGGGCGTTTTGGCTCAAGCCCACCCCCATTGAAGGCGGTCAAGTAAATGCAATGGACGACCGCCTGCTCGGACTGGGAGCAGAAATTGCGCCTGGGGCAATCGATCATCCCGGCGCCGCTGTTCCCGCAGGAGGCCGAAGCCGGTCTGGCGGTGTTGCGCGAACTGAAGATCGTCGACGCCCCAGGCAGCCCGACTATTGGCGAGTCCTGCGCCGAGTGGGTGTTCGACTTTGCCGGGGCGATCTTCGGCGCCTACGACTACACCACCGGGCGCCGGATGATCTCGGAATACATGCTGTGCATTCCGAAGAAGAACTCCAAGTCGACCATTGCTGCCGGGATCATGCTTACCGCGCTGATCCGCAATTGGCGCCTGTCGGCCGAGTTCATCATCCTGGCCCCGACCAAGGAAATTGCTGACAACTCATTCAAGCCTGCTGCCGATATGGTCAAGCACGATGAAGAGTTGCGCGACCTGATGCACGTCCAACCGCATCTGCGCACCATTACTCATCGCGAAACCGGCGCCACGCTCAAAGTGGTGGCTGCCGATGGCGACACGGTGGGCGGCAAAAAGGCCGTGGGCGTGCTGATCGACGAAGCCTGGTTGTTCGGCAAGAACGTCAAGGCGCCGGACATTATCCGCGAGGCCACCGGCGGCTTGGCGTCACGGCCTGAAGGCTTTGTTATCTGGCTGACTACGCAGTCCAACGAGCCGCCTGCCGGTGTGTTCCGCGAAAAGCTCAAGTACTCCCGCGCCGTGCGTGACGGGCGTATCGATGACAACCAGTTCCTGCCTGTGATCTACGAATTCCCGCAGGCGATGATCAAAAGCGGCGAAGCCCGCCTGGTTGAAAACTTCCACCTGGTGAATCCGAACATGGGGTTCTCGGTGGATGAAGCCTTCCTGCTGCGCAGCTTCAAAATGGCGCAGGAAGCGGGCGAAGAAGAGCTGCGCGGCTTTCTGGCCAAGCACGCCAATATCGAAGTCGGTCTGGCGCTGCTGTCCGAACGCTGGGCCGGGGCGGACTTTTGGGAGGTGCAGGGCAAGCGCCCTGGCTTGAGCTTCGATGACCTGCTACGCCAGTGCGAAGTGATTGATATCGGCATCGACGGCGGCGGGCTGGATGACTTGCTGGGCTTTGCAGCGGCTGGTAGGCATCGGGTGACACGCGAGTGGTTGTTGTGGAATCACGCTTGGGCTCACCCCTCGGTGTTGGTCCGTCGCCAGTCCGTCGCTGCCAACTTCCACGACTTTGCCAAAGACGGAAACCTCACCCTGGTCGACCAGATCGGTCAGGACGTGGAGCAGGTAGCCAATCTGGTTGCCCGGGTTGAGCAATCCGGCCTGCTGGACAAGGTCGGGCTCGACCCGGCGGGTATCGGCGCGATTCTCGACGCCCTGGTCGAAGCCGGCGTACCCGAAGAAAAGGTTATCGGTATTTCACAGGGCTGGAAGCTGGGCGGTGCGATCAAAACCGCCGAGCGCAAGCTTGCCGAAGGCACCTTGATCCACGGCGGCCAGCCGATGATGGCCTGGTGCTGCGGCAACGCCAAAGTCGAGCCACGCGGTAACTCGATCCTGATCACCAAGCAGGCTTCGGGCTCGGCCAAGATCGATCCGCTGATGGCCACGTTTAACGCGGTGACGCTGCTGTCACTGAATCCAATGCCCTCGGCAAACATCGATGACTTTCTCAACCGACCAATGAGTATGTAATGGCAGACACCGACTACAGCATTGACCTGCGCACCCGCAGTCCTTTCTGGGCGCGTATGGCGAGCTTTTTCGTTGGTGGGCGCCTGGTCTCTCCCGAGAAGGGCTCGCAGACCGGGCCTGTCTCCGCCACTGGCGTGGTGGGCGACTCAGTCGTCAACGATGAGCGCTCGCTACAAATCTCCACCGTGTTCGCCTGCGTGCGACTCATCTCCAGCGTAACGGCCTGCCTACCGCTGGATGTGTTTGAAACCAAGGGTGAGGATCGATCCAAGGTTGGCTTTGATAATCCGCTGGCACGCCTGCTGCGCTACAGCCCCAACCAGTTTATGACCGCCTTCGACTTTCGCGCCGCCATGACCATGCAGCTTTGCTACTACGGCAACGCCTACGCGCTGATCGAGCGCAATAGCGTGGGCGACATCATCAGCCTGGTGCCGCTGATGTCGGTCAATATGGACGTGCGACTCGAAGGTAAGCGGGTCGTGTACCGTTACCGCCGTGACAGTGAATACGCCGACTTCAAACAGTCGGATATTTTCCACCTCAAGGGTTTCGGCTTTAACGGGCTGGTGGGGCTTTCCCCGATTGCCTTTGGCGCCAAGACAGCCGGTGTGGCTGTGGCGATGGAAGATCAGCAGCGGGACTTCTATGCCAATGGCGCGAAGTCGCCGCAGATCCTTATGACCGGCGACGGCAAGACGCTCAACAAGGCCCAGCGCGATCAGCTTGAGGAGAACTTCAAGGAGATCTCCGGTGGGCCTGTCAAAAAGCGCCTATGGGTGCTGGAGGCGGGGTTCACCACCCAGGCCATCGGTGTCAGCCCGCAGGACGCCGAAACCATGGCGGCGCGCAAGTTTCAGGTCAGCGAACTGGCCCGGTTCTTCGGCGTGCCGCCGCACCTGGTGGGCGATGTCGAAAAGTCCACCAGTTGGGGCTCCGGCATCGAGCAGCAAAACCTCGGTTTCTTGCAGTACACCTTGGACCCATATCTCGAAATCTGGGAAACCAGCATTTTGCGCTGGCTGATTAAGCCCGCCGATCTGGGCCGCATCCACGCCGAACACAACCGCGACGGACTGTTGAGCGGTGACTCGACGGCTCGGGCCAATTACATGAAAACCCAAATCGATACGGGTCTGCTCACAGTAAACGAAGGCAGGCGTGTCGGTAACCGGCCTCCACTTCCCGGCGGCGACGTCGCAACCCGGCAGTCTCAGAACGTGCCGCTTACCCAACTTGGCAAAACTAACCCCGCACCCAGCGGGGTTTAGTTTTTCTGGAGACTGAAATGCCGAGCATTTGCAAAACACTGGCCTTCGATCAGGCCGCAATCAAGTTTTCCAGCGGCGGCGCCCAGGGCATTTTCGAAGGCTATGCCAGTGTCTTCAGCGTGGTTGACAGCGACGGCGACATTATGGAGCCGGGTGCCTTTGCTGTCGCACTGAAAACCCAATCCCGGGCCGTGGCCATGTTCTTCAACCACCGGCGCAATGAAATCCCGGTGGGCAAGTGGCTGGATCTGTCAGAAGACAGCACCGGCCTGCATGTCCGGGGTGAGCTGACCCCCGGTAACCCGCAGTCGGACGCCCTCAAGGCGGCAATGATCCACGGCACCGTGGGCGGTATGTCGGTGGGCTTCTCGGCGGCCAAAGGTGACTGCGCGCCCATTGCGACCGGCTACTCGTTCAAAAGCGTCTCCCGGCTAAGCGAAATCAGCATTTGCACCTTCCCCGCGAATGAGCACGCCACGGTATCGGCGCTCAAGAGCATGGACACCATTGAAACCATCCGTGATGCGGAGAACTGGCTGAGAGATTCCGCCGGGCTCTCCAAGTCGGAAGCGTTGGCGTTTATCGCCCGCATCAAGTCCGCAGTTCGGAGCGACTCCGAAGGTGGCGAAATCAACGCGATCCTTGATCGCATCAAGTCCTTCCCATCTGTAGGAAACTAATTCATGTCCGAATTGGCTGATATCCAAAAGGCAATCGAAACCGCGCAAGCGAACATGACCCAACTGTTCGATGCGCAGAAAAAAGAGATCGCCGCCACCGGCGAGATCAGCAAGAAACTGCAAACTGACCTGCAGGCCGTCCAGACCGATCTGACTAAATCCAGCACCCGGTTGTTTGATCTGGAGCAGAAACTGGCGGCTGGCAGCCTGGACAACCCTGAGACGAAGAAGTCCTTCGCCGAGCGCACCGCTGAAGACCTCAAGAAGTCCTGGAACGGCTCGACCTCCGGGAAAGTTGACGTGAAGACGTTCAACAAGGCTTTGGGCAGTGGCGCGGGCTCGGCGGGAGCGCTGATTCAGGCGCAGCAAAACCCTGGCATCCTGATGCCCGGCCTGCGCCGCTTGACCATCCGTGACTTGTTGGCTCAGGGCCGGACCACGTCCAATGCAATCGAGTACGTTCGTGAAAACGTCTTCGTCAACAGCGCCGCATCGGTGGCCGAAGGCACTCTGAAGCCTGAATCTCAGCTGACCTTCACCAAAGAAACCGCCAACGTCAAAACCATCGCTCACTGGATTCAGGCATCGCGCCAGGTGATGGACGACGCGCCGATGCTGGAGTCCTACGTCAACAACCGCCTGCTGTTTGGTTTGGCGCTTGTTGAAGAAGGCCAACTGCTCAACGGTGACGGCACTGGCGACAACCTGATTGGCCTGAACAAGGTGGCCACGGCCTACGATGCAGGCCTGGATGTCGAGGGCGATACCCGCGCCGACCAGATTGCCCATGCGATCTTCCAGACCAGCGAGTCCGAGTTTGAAGCCTCTGGCTTGATCCTTAACCCCCGTGACTGGCACGCCATTGCGCTGCTGAAAGACGCGGATGGTCGCTACATTTTCGGCGGTCCAGCTGCATTTGCGGCGAAGGTCATGTGGGGCTTGCCGGTGGTGGCCACCAAAGCTCAGGCGCTGGGCACCTTCACGGTAGGCGGTTTTGACCTTGCCTCGCAGGTATGGGACCGCATGGACGCCACGGTCGAGGTCAGCAATCAGGATCGCGACAACTTCGTCAAAAACATGCTGACCATCCTGTGTGAAGAGCGTTTGGCCCTGGCTCACTACCGTCCAACCGCGATCATCAAAGGCACTTTCAACCCAGCTGCAGGCGGCTGATTATCGAGGCGGGGCAGGCAACTGCCCCGGTACCGCAATGACCAAAATTCGCGCACTGCGTCAGTTCTCGCACTATCACGCTGGCAGCTTCAACCAGTTCGAAGTGCGGGTGGTTAAAGACGAATATGCAGAAGCATTGATCGGAATGGGCTTGGCAGAAGAGGTCCAGGCCGATCCAATCCTGAAGCCAGAGCCAGAGCCAGAGCCAGAGCCAGAGCCAGAGCCAGAGCCAGAGCCAGAGCCAGAGCCAGAGCCAGAGCCAGAGCCAGAGCCCACAACTCAGGTCGACCTTGAGAAGAAAGGCTCGAAAAAATGACCATCACCGTTGCGGATCTGCTGTCGATTGAGCTGATGCGCAAGCACCTGCGGGTCGATCACCAGGAGGACGACGACCTGATCGAGCTGTATGCCGAGTCTGCTTTGGCCTGGGCCTTGTGGTTCTGCGACAACCCTGCATTTCTTCAAGCCAGCGACATACCCGCATCATTCAAATCAGCACTGCTATTGCTGCTTGGCAACTCCTACGCCGTCCGCGAAGCGGTTGTTGTGGGCACCACGGCGGACAAGGTGCCGCTCGGGGTAGAGTCGTTGCTGTGGTCGTCCCGCAACTTCACAGGCCCGGCCAGAAAGGAGCCTGAGCCATGAGAGCGGGGGATCTGCGACACCCGATCGTCATCCAGCACCAAACCACACAGCAAGACCCGGTCACAGGCGAGGTAGTAACGGCCTGGGTTGAGTTTGCGCGTGTATGGGCGGCAGTCGACCCACTCAGCGCCCGCGACCTGATTGCCGCGCAAGCCAGCCAGTCCCTGGCCAGCGGACGTATCACCATCCGCTATCGCCCGGGCGTGCTGCCAACCATGCGCATCCTGCATCGCGGGCAAATTTTCACAATCATCGGTCAGCCTCTCCCGGACAGAAACTCGGGCCTGGAGTACCTGACCCTTGTTGTCGCTACGGGGGTGAATGATGGCTGACGGTATGCAGTTCAATATCCAAGGGCTCAATGGAGTGGTCGACAAAATGCGCACTCTGGGTCCACGGCTGCAAAAGAAAGGCCTGCGCAAAGCGGCCCGGGCGGCAATGAACATTGTGCGTGATGCCGCGAAAGCTAATGCTAAGGCAATCGACGACCCGGCCACCAAAGAGAAGGTGTTCCGCA
This sequence comes from Pseudomonas bubulae, assembly GCF_037023725.1. Lineage (NCBI taxonomy): Bacteria > Pseudomonadati > Pseudomonadota > Gammaproteobacteria > Pseudomonadales > Pseudomonadaceae > Pseudomonas > Pseudomonas bubulae. The sequence continues at coordinate 3,869,399 of NZ_CP146077.1, read as the reverse complement.
ACCTGATAACCCAGGAATCGAGCAAGCAGTCCAGGCGCGAAGGCGGGGTTGTGATGAGGGTCGGCGTGCGCGGCGGCTCGGGATCAAATCAGCACAGCAAGGACGCCTCCGGCAACCCCGGCGGCGACACCCGGCATTGGCGTTACATTGAACTCGGTACCGAGCACAACCCGGCGGTGCCGTTTATGCGCCCGGCGTTTTCCAGCAACGTGCAGGCTGTTACCGATCGCTTTGTCGCGGTGCTGAACACTGAAATCAACGCTTTGCTGGGGGCACGCTGATGTACGCACCGATTTTCGCTGTGTGCGCCGCTGACCCGGCAGTAACGGCCTTGCTGGGTGTTTCGCCTGTGCGGATCTACCCCTTTGGCGAAGCGCCCGAAGGTGTCGTCAAGCCCTATGTGGTATGGCAAACGGTCGGCGGCAACCCTGAAAACTATCTGGCGCAACGCCCGGATGTCGACGGTTTTAGCCTGCAAATCGATGTTTATGGCGTGTCCGTGACACAGACCCGTGACACGGCCCAAGCCATCAGAAACGCCATCGAGCTCAAGGCCAATATTGTGCGTTGGGGTGGCGACTCTCGTGACCCGGTCACCAAGTCCTACCGCTACAGCTTCGATGTGGACTGGCTGGTACCGCGCTAACCCAACACCGACCCCCGGCCCGTCTTGAGCGGGCTTTTTCGTTTAAAGGAGACACCCATGTCCGTTCTCACACAGGGCACGCAGGCCTACATCCTCGTACAGGCCGCGCCCGGTACCGGTCCGCTGACCGTCATGGAGGTGGAGTGCATCACCACCTTCGACCCGGCGGGCTCACCGGCAGACCAGATTGAAGACACGTGCCTCAGCGATAAAGATCGCCGTTACAAGAAGGGTTTGCGCACGCCCGGCCAAGCATCCATTGGCCTCAACGCTGACCCCACCAATGCAAGCCACGTCCGTGTGCATCAGCTTTCCGAAGCGGATGACGAGGACAACATCAAGTGGGCCATTGGTTGGGCCGATGGGGCTGCGTCGCCGACCTTGAATGAGGCGGGTGATGACTTTGAATTTCCCAAAACGCGCACATGGTGTGCCTTTGAGGGTTATGTGGCCGACTTCCCGTTTTCTTTCGCGGCAAACGCAGTGGTTGCCTCGACCGTTTCCATTCAGCGTTCCGGCGGTCTCGCCTGGATCCGCAAAACCATCTAAGGGCTTTCCATGAACCTCAAGCAACTCAAAGCCAAAGGCGGCATCGTCGACGGCGCACTGGTTAAAAAGGAAGTGACCTGGGTTCACATCGACTCAAAAACCGATAAGGAAGTAACTGAGAAGTTCGATGTGCATATCCGCCGTCAGTCGTTCGGCGTCATCGAGCGCCTGTTTGCTCCGGGCGAAGCCGAGCAAAGCCGAAATGCCAAGTACATTTCAGGCAGCGTTCTTTTGGGCGAAGAGGGTACCGAACCCCTCACCTATGAAGACGCCTTCAATCTGGAATCGTCCCTGGGCTTTGCGATTCTCAACGCGGTCAATGAAGCCAACGGCACCGGGAAGGATCAGGCAAAAAACTAAGCGCCTCCGATGAGTTCTGGCACGAACTGGTGCTGAACCGCATCGGAGGCAGCACCATTGCCGAAGCCAAGGAGCGGCTGACCCACCGCGAAGTGCTGGACTGGATCGCTTATCGAGAAAAGTACGGCACTCTCGATCAAAACCGCCGTCTGGAGCGTCATTTCGCGTTGCTCAGTCACCTGACCAGCAGGGTGGCTGGCGGGAAAATGGATCTGAGCGATTTCATGGTTTACAGCCAGGCAGAAGGGACGATCAGTCTGGAAGAGGCCATGGCGACATGGAAGTGAGGCTTAAGGGCGCTGCTGCGGCTTTTTCGAGATCCAGCCAAAACAGGACATCAAACCCGCCCCGGCGGGTTTTTTCACATTTGGAGATTGATAAATGGCCTCGCGCTCACTTGGCACGTTGACGCTCGATCTCATTGCGCGCATTGGCGGCTTTGAGCAGAGCATGGATCGCGCCTCCCGCTCTGTGTCCCGGACTGCGTCGGTGGCCAGCGCATCCTCACGGGAAGTACTCACACTGCAAAATAGCTTCAGGTCGTTGGCCAGTGTCGCCGCCAGTATTGCAGGGCCGTTGGCTGCAGCCCTGAGCGTCAAGGGCGTGTACGACATGACAGAGGCCTATGGCACTCTGACAAACCGTTTAAAGCTTGTGACCAGCAGCTCAGCGGAGTTGGTAGCTGCTCAATCGGCGGTGTTCAACATCGCTCAGGCATCGGCTCAGCCTTTGGCCTCGACCGCAGAGCTTTATCAACGCATTGCCACCAACCAGGAAGCGCTAAAGCTCTCCGGTGAGGGTGTGGCAGGTGTCGTCGGTACCATCAGTAAAACACTCGCGGTGTCCGGCGCGTCCGCTGAAAGTGCCAACGCTGCACTGATTCAATTGGGCCAAGCCTTTGCCTCGGGTGTGCTGCGTGGTGAAGAACTGAACTCCGTTATGGAGCAAGCGCCTGCACTGGCCCAGGCCATTGCGGCGGGTATGGGCAAAACCGTTGGCGAGCTGCGCTCGATGGGCGCGGCTGGCGAACTGACCGCCCAGGCAGTGGTTAAAGCCCTGCAAAGTCAGGTCGGCGCAGTGGATGCACTGTTCGACAAAACGGCGACCACTATTGGCAACAGCTTCACCAAAATTGGCAACTCACTGACCCACTTTGTGGGCGAGCTTGATCAGGCCACAGGAGCCAGCAATCAGATCGCGACCGCATTTGTCAGTGTGTCCAAGGCCATTGATGGCAGCCTGCCGGGTGCTATTTTAGGGGTTAAAAACAATTCAGATGCATTGGCTCAGGCGCTTACTACAGGGCTGCTTGTAGCCCTTGCCCGGGTTGCAGGCGGGTATGCACAGCAAGGTGCTTCAGCGCTGTACGCCGCCCAGGCAAATCAAACCGCACTCACGGCCAGCGCACGAACGGCAAAGCAGGATTTGTGGGCCGCCCAGGCCAAACAGATCGATGCCAAGGCCATGGTTGCCCGGGCTGAACTTGAAATTGCAGCAGCACAAGGCAAGCTCGCCTCCGACCGGGTGCGACAGACTTCCGAACTGGCCAATCTACAAGCAGTGCAGGCAACGCTTACTGCTGAGCGCAATTTGGAACAACAGCGGTTACTTGCGCAAATTTCTGCAAAGGGCCGCACGCTCTCGATTGCGCGTTTGGCGGAGTTGCGACTGGCTGAAGTTGCGACGATAAAGCAGGTCGAAATCGCCGAGCGGTCCCTCGCGGCCACTACATCGGCCACCTCTGCCCAGATCCAGGCTGGCTATGCCATGCGCACGGCCGCGACACTGGCTTATGGCGAGACAACGGCGGTGGTGAACGCTGCAGTTGTGGCATCTGACCGGGCAGCGGCCGCAGCAAGCGTTACAGCTCGCGCCTTTGCGGGGTTGCGTGCGGCGGGTGCCGGCTTGCTGACGATGATGGGCGGCCCGCTGGGGCTGGCCTTTATTGCGGGCGCTGTAGCCCTTTCATTTGTTGACTGGAGCAGTAAATCCCAAAAACTGATGGGTGATTTGAGCGATCTTCAAACCACAGTCGATCAACTGCGCCAAAGCTTTGCCGGGCTCAACGAGGATCAGCAGCGCGCCAAGATCAGCGAGTGGAAAGACAAGCAGCTTGGGGCGACGCTGGCGGTCCAGGACGCTTACGACGATCTTGAAACATCAATCAAGTCATCAATGGTCAGCTTGTCCAATGTCCGGTCCCCGGAACACAGCAAGCAGCTGAAAGCGTTTGAAGAGTTGTCGAGTCGCCTCAAGGATGCGCGCGCCAATGGCCAGTCACTGACGCCTATTTTGGATGAGCTGGCCAGCAACCCCGGCGTGCGTCCCGAAGCGGCAAGAAACTGGATCGATCTGGCCGGCAAGGTCGGTGATGCCCAGCAGGTTCTTGATCAAACAACCGAGCGCCTCGATGTGCTCAGCAATTCGCTCACCCGAAATACCACCGAAACCCAGCTCAACACCCAAGCCAAAGCGGGGATGACTGCCGGTGGGCAAAAGTACCTGGCAACGTTGCAGGAGCAACTTAAAAAGCTTCAGGACAACGGTGATGCCGTCAAGGAAGCGACCCGGCACATTGAAGACCATACGGACTTATCTGAAAGCGACCGGATTGCCATCTTGTCGACAAGTCATGCGATCAAGGCGCAGACCGATGCCAACAAAGCAGCCACCAAGGCAACCAAAGACAACACCTCGGCGGTCAAAGCCAACCAGAAAGCGTTCGACAGCACCGAAGAGGACTATCAGCGGCAAATTGAGCTGATCAACACCACCACCGACAAGCAGAAAAACGCTACTGAAGTCGCCAAGCTGTCGTTCGAGATCACCAGTGGTAAGTTGGTAGGCATCAATGCCAAACAGCAACAGCGTCTTGAAGGCTTGGCCGCCGAGCTGGATGCGCTGAACAAAATCAAGGTGGCATCTGAAGACGCCGCCAAGCTCTCCGCCTTCGACTCAACCCTCAAACTCGATATCCAGACCCAGACCGATGGTTTTGCCCTTGAGCTGGAAGGTGCAGGGCGCGGTGACAAGTACAAGGTGCGCTTGAAGGAAACGCTGGCCATCCAGCAAGACTTCAACAAGCAGATGCGCGACCTGCAGGAGCAGCAGAACAGCGGGAAAATCAGCGAAAGCCTCTACGAGAGCGAAACAGAGCTGCTCAGCGAAGCGCTGGCGACCCGGCTGGTCATGCAGCAGGACTATTACAACCAGCTCGATCAGGCGCAGTCCAACTGGCTGGACGGCGTTTCTTCTGCCTGGGAAAGCTATCTGGAAACGGCCACCGACTACAGCCAGCAGGCGAGCGACGCGACCACGGGCATCTTGGGCGATACCACGTCCTCGCTGTCTGATCAGTTCCAGGGGTTGGTCAAGGGCACCACTGATCTGGGTTCTGCATTTATCAGTCTCGGCAGCACCATGTGCAGTTCGATCCTTGGTGCGCTCTCTGATATTGCTGCCCAGTGGGTTGTAACACAGGCGCTGAAGATGGCCGGCATCGCCACCGAAACCAGCGCAACGGTTGCAGCCGAGGCGACAAAAACCGCTGCTAAAGTCACGGCCGATACAGTCACCACGGGCTCGTCCCTTGCCGCAACGGCAACCACCACTGCCGCTCAAATTGCAGCAGCTGCAACCACGGCATCGGCCTGGCTGCCAGCGGCACTTGTTGCCTCGATTGGTTCGTTTGGCGCCGCTGCAGTTGTCGGCGGTACCGCGTTGATTGCGGCTTACGCACTGATGAAGGGCTTCAAGGAGGGCGGCTATACCGGCCCCGGCGGCGTCAACGAAGTGGTAGGCGTGGTCCACGGCCAGGAGTTTGTGGTGGATGCCGAAAACACCAAACGCATCGGCGTCGACCGACTGAGCAGTCTGGTCGGTATGGCGCACAACGGCATCGACTCGGTTCCGCAAACTGGCACCTGGTTGCTTGAAAAAGGGGAGCGGGTCACCACCGCTCAAACCAGCGCCAAGCTCGATCAAACCCTGGATCAGATGTCGCAAGGCTCCGGCGGCGGCATGAACGTCCAGATCATCAACAACAGCAACAGCCAGGTGCGCACCAAGCAGGATCGTAAAGGTGAGCTGCAGGTCATCATCGACGCAGTCCGCGAGGACTTTCTAAGCGGTGTGTCCTCGGGCGACTCGTCGTACTCCCGGGCCATCGAAGGCACCTACCACGGCATGAGGAGAGGCGCATGAGTCTGATCGAGCGTGTGTATGCCTCGGGCGGTGACGTGATCATCGATACCCTGGAGCTGACGTGCCCGGCCTGGACGGAACCGGTGTTGATCTGTGGCGGCTTTGAGGATGTGGCCTGCACCGCAGAAGATGGCCGCAGTTTGCCCCTCATTGCTGCTGGCATCGACGTGTCACTGCCGAAGAAGAGCAACAGCGCAAGCCAGACGCTCAACTTCGCTATCGACAACGTGCTGGGGGAGGCGCAGCAGAAAATGGACCAGGCCAAGGCGGCAGGGGCGCCGATCACGCAAACCTACCGTCGTTACCTGGCCAGTGACCTGTCGGCACCGGCAGAGCCGCCGATCCGCATGAAGGCCTTCGGCGCCGGTATCGAGGGCACCACCGTGCAAATCACTGCGGGCTACGGCGACCTGATCAACCGGGCATTCCCTCGCGACAAGCTGACCACGCTTAATGCGCCCTGCATGAAGTACCTGTAACGGATCAAACCCATGCTCAACAAATTCTTACTCGCGCCCTATGTGGACGGCGGGCGGGGCCCGGCTGCGTTCGATTGCTGGGGGCTCTGCATTGCTGTGCGTCACGAACTGTTTGGTTTACAGCTGCTGCCCAGCCTGGGCTGTGTAGGGCGGCATAACCCCAAGGCCTGCACCAAAGCCTTCCGCATGCTCTCGGGTGTGATGGAGGTTTGCGAGCCTGAGCCCGGCGCAATCGCGGCGGTGCTGCGCGGTGACCTCTGCATCCATGTGGGTGTGGTGGTCGATATCGACGGTCGCCTGGCGGCGCTGGAAACCAACCCCAACTCCGGCCCGCGCTGGCTGTACCTGCGGCAGTTTGAATCCACTTACCTGAAGGTTATTTATTACCGTGATCAGCGTATTCCCCAATAAGCTCGACGGTGCGGCCCTTGAGGTGCACAAAACCAGCCGGCGCATGACCCTGGCTGCCTGGCTGAAAACCATCGCCCCAAGTTACGAGCCCCGCGAGGCGCCGCCGGTGAGCATCACCGTCAATGGCGAGCTCATCGAGGCGCACCGCTGGGCCGAGTTTGAGTTTGCGGCTGCCGATGACGTCGAAGTGCGCGTTGAGCCCAAAGGCGTGGTGGCAGCTGTCGCGGCGGTGATCGCGGCGATTCTGGTAGCCGTGGTCATGTCGCGCAATATGGCGGTGATCCCCGGCACCGCGACCATGGGGCAGGGCAAGGGGCTTGATGAAGTTTCGGCAAAGGGTAACAAGGTCAAGCTGGGCGACCTGATCCGCGAGATTGCGGGCCATCAGCGGGTTTACCCCAGCTACCTGACGCCATCCGTGCGCCGCTTTGTTGACCGCCGGGCGCAGTGGGTGGAAATGCTGCTGTATGTCGGCAAGGGCAAGTACCAGATCCCGCTTAACAAGGTGAAGGTGGGCGAAACCCCGCTGATCAGCCTGGGCGCCGACGCGCAATTCACCCTATTCAACCCGGGCGATGACCTGTCCGGCGAGACGGCTGCACAGTGGTGGCACAGCGCGCCGGAAGTGGGCGCCAGTGCCAACGGTTCTGCCGGTTTGCAGTTGACCGCCTCCACGAACCTGACCCGCTTTGTCACCGCGTCCGTGCTGCAATTCAACGGCTACAGCATCTCGATCCCAACAGGCTCCGGCTTTTTCCCGGAGGACTGGACCAGCAGCCTGCTGATCAACGTACTGTCGCCTTATCCGTACACGGTGATTGATGGCGGTGAGGGGCGGGACATCATTACCGGCGACCTGGCCATGCTTGCGCCGTACCCGGGCATGCTGATCGAGGTCAACGGGGAAAACGCGGGCAACTATGTGGTGCACTCATACATCCCGTATTCGCCGGCGATCCCGCCGAGCGCGGGCACGGCCTCAACGATCACCGGCAGCGCAGCGCCGTCTCGTTTTGACTTCGACGTCACGCCGCTGACATTCACCGTGCGCCTTGGCACCACGCCGTATTCGGTCGAGCTGACGAGTGATGTGACGGACTTGGCGGGATTGGTCGTGGCCTTCAATTCGGCCAAAGGATCCGCGCCATTTATTGCCAGCGCTTCATCCGGGCGGCTGCGGATCACCGAGCTTTCGCCGTTCACCGGGCTGGCCCTGGCTGCGTCAGGCGGCTCAAGTGTGCTCGGCTCAAGCCCGGTCAGCGTGAAGGGCGCAGCCACAAGCAGCGGCACCTCAGAGCGCCGCGCCGAGATGACCCTCAACTACGACAGCGGCCAGCCGGTCAACGGCCTGGCAATGGGGGAGGGCCTGGCCACCATCGGCCCGCGTGGCCTGCGCTACAGAATCATCACCACCGCTGTTGGCACCCTCACAGTGGAGCGCCTGACGTCCAGCGGCGATATCGACGAAGACTGGCCCGGGTTCAGCCTGCAGGAGACGATTCACGGCCGTATCGAACTGGACTCATCAAACCTTGAGGGCGGCTATCGCGGCTCCTTCGCCGCGTGCCCTGAAGGCGAACTGGTCACCGAAATTGAGTGGGACGTGTTCTTCACCGGCGGCCTGATCGGCAATGGTAAAAAGGGCGACCAGTACGCCGTTTCCTCCAGTCACCAGTTTGAGTATCGGGACATGGCCACGTCAGGCGCCTGGACGGTGCTGCCCCAGTCCGTCACGGGCAACTCGATGGATGCCCAGGGTTTCACCTATCGCCAGACCTTGCCCTATCCCATGCGCCCTGAGTGCCGCATCAAACGCATGCCCAAGGTGGGTGGGGTCAACTCGGGCGAAGTGATGGATGACGTCATGTGGTACGGCCTGCGCGGCAAGATGATGGGCGCGCCGACGCGCTACAACGACATGACCGTGATTGCCGTGCGCGTGCGCAACGGTGACCGGCTCTCGGCGCAATCTGAAAGCCTGGTCAGTGTCGAGGCAACCCGGGTGCTGCCGGTGCGCTCGGGTGGCGCCTGGACCGTGGAGACACCGACGCGGGATATCGTGCCGTGGTTCCTGTACATCGCCAAGTCGGCCGGGTACACCGATGCCGATCTGGATCTGCCCGAACTGGACCGCCTGCACGATGTGTACCGCGCACGCGGCGATACCTTCGACATGACCATTGACGATGCCAGCACGGTCAAGGACGCGATGAACGACGCGCTGGCCGCCGGGTTCTCCGAACTGACCATCAATCGCGGGCTGCTGCTGCCGGTACGCGACGAGCCGCGCACGCAGTTTGAGCATATGTACACGCCGCAGAACATGACCAAAGGCCTCAAGCGGCAACTGGTGTTTCCATCGAGCGACGACTTTGACGGTGTTGATGTGGAGTACTTCAGCTCGATCACCTGGGCGTGGGAGACCGTCGAATGCCGATGGCCGGGTGACCTTGGCAACAAGGTCGAGAAGGTCAAGGTGCCGGGCATCGCCGATCGCACTCGCGCCTGGCGCATCGGTATGCGCCGCCGTGGCCATCAGAAATATCGCAACGACACGTATCGCTGGGAAACCGAGCTCGACGCGCTCAACTCCGGTTACATGAGCTACGCGGCGGTTGCCGACGATGTGCCGGGGTACGGCCAGAGTTCGATTTTGCTCAGCGTTGAGGCAGTACCTGGTGGGATCGCGCTTGAAAGCACCGAGCCATTCGACTGGTCCGCCGGCGGGTCGCATGTGATTGCGTTGCGTAGGCAGGACGGCACGCTTTCGGGCCCGTGGCCAGCGACCCAGGTCGATGACTACCGGGTAAGCGTAAACAGCCTGGACTTCGACCCTGACACCAGTTGGGACCCGGAGCCGCCACACCTGCTGTTTGGCCCGGTCAACCGCTGGAGCTACCCCACGCTGGTCACCGTAGTGAACCCATCGAGCGGCGGCAACGTCACGGTAGAAGGCATGCCCTATGACGCCCGGGTTTATCAGTACGACAACAGCGCGCCGACATGAACCCACTAGCGGCACAAAGAGGCAGTAAATGATTGCATATCCCGAGTGTCTGCCCGAGCCGCAGCGTGACGGTTATGGCTTCCAGCCGGTAAGCCCGATGGCCCGCTCTGAACTCCAGAGCGGGCGCGCCAGGCAGCGACGGCGGTTCACCTCGGTTCCCACGGTGGCGTCAGTCACCTGGTTGATGGATGACGGAGAAGCGCAACTGTTTGAGGGGTGGTTTGAGCACATCCTGCTATCGGGCAGTTTGTGGTTCCAGTGCCCGCTCAAAACGCCCCTGGGCATGGATGAGCACAGGGCGCGATTCGTTGATATCTACGAGGGGCCGATTCTGGTCGGTGAGAGCTTTTGGCGCTTTACCGCGAAGCTTGAGCTGTTCAAACGCCCGATTATGGATGCCGAGTGGATCATCGAGGCGCCGGACTACATCGCAATGGCTGACATCTTCGATATTGCCATGAACCAGAAGTGGCCGAAGGCAGAACCAGCCCTGTAACAACCGACCCTGACCACAGTACCCACACATATTCCACCGGCAGCTCGCCGGGAACTAAAAACAGCGTTCACGCTTCCGCACTCTTCGCGGTGGCATGGGCGCGCCTGCGAGAAAAATGCCCATGGCTCACAACACTGGCAACCCAATTGGGTCGACCTCCCCAAAAGACTTGTCCGATAACGCCCAAAATCTTGATCTATTACTGCTAGGGGATGATCCTTCATACCGAGATCGTAAGGGTGTAGGACGCAAGTCTTGGAAGGGAATGGAGCGAGAGTACGCTGCAGATAAAGGCCATCGTGACTCCGAATTTGAGGGCGACCAGGCTGAGCGCGTAGCACAGTTCACTGCGCTACTGGATGCCAGCGGCTATGAGCCTCCTGTGCCATATGTCTCAGGCCTCGATCTGGTCAGAACAACTCAAACAGTCACCTACCTTGGCAATGAGTACCGAGTTAAAAGTCAGTTTCTGCCGCTGCTAACCACCAGTTGGGCAGCTGATGAATCAAAGTTTAAATTGGTTGGCGACGACTCCCTCCGTCAAGAGTTGGCGTCCAGTGTCGACGCTTCTAAAGGTACTGGGCAGCTGGGAAACAGCATCATTACGCTAGGCACTGTGGCCGATATGGTGGCCATGGGTGGCTGGAAGATAGGGCAGCGCGTACGAACCATGGGTTACAGTGCTATCGGGGATGCCGGGGCTAATGAGTACTTAATAGTGCCGGCGGGTTCAGGTATTGAAGATGGCGGCCAATTCATTAACGTAGTAGGAGCTCAGGCTAAAGGGCTTTTCCCGGGCGGAAAAATATCATCAAAGCAGTTCAATGCTAACGGTGACGCGGTCACTGACTCGCAGGAAGTCCCTATACAAGCTGCTTTGAATACAATAATCACTGACTCGCCAAGCAGAGCCTGGGGTACATCAGTAACTCTTAAGCTGGGAGCCTATCTCAGCAAAGGCATCCAATTATTTGGGGATAGACTATTTAAAGGCAGCGGAGGGCCGAACGCAACAAAGCTTATAGCCTCGCCGGCAGTGTCGGCCGAAAGTGCGATGGTGAAAATATCGGCTTCCTTTTCACGAATTGAAAATATGGGCCTTAATATACCCATTGAAGTTTACAATCCTACAACAGGCACAGGAGTTGCGGTAGATGGGTTCAAGGTAGATAGTGATAACGCATTTGGTAATGCCCTTCGGGACTTTCGGGTTAATGGTGGTCGTTACGGAATAGATGTGGCTTTTGGAAGAGAGACGAGCATAAAAGATGGTTTCATTATTGGCAGTTACATCGGTGTAAGGGTAAAGGCGTGGGATACGGTTTTAAATAACACATTAATTCAAGATTGTGCTCAATATTGCATTCATGTCGATGGCCATGGGCTTGAGTCAATACAAGCTCATTTGGTTCGTGCTCCAATTCTTATACGTTTTAGTAGTAACGGTGCCCCAGTAAACGTTTCGGATTTATTTCTTGATACTCCAGGTATTGCCGGTGCTGTATTTAACGATCAGCGTGGCGCTCGACTTGTGAGTACATATATATTGAAAATTGGTAATAATGCGAATGTAAATGCTGTTGGCATGAAGTTTGAGGGCGACTCAAGTGAAAATGCTCTGATAGGTGGTAGTAATATTAATACGGGTAGCAACTATGCTGGGGTGTTTCAGATAGGTAGTGATTGTATAAATAATATTTTTGCCTTCTGGCGCACTCTGAGTAAAACTGTTGCCTTTGAAGACCATGGGAGCTTGTGGCGTCAAACGGTCGTAGGCTGTATGGGGCATATGGCCAGGTATAACAACATTCCGAGAAAAAATCGCGGTCATGCGAAAAACGTTGCGATAGGGGCAACAGTCCAGATAGTTCTAACGCTTGATTATTCCTATCCTGCAATTACTTTTAATACCTTATTGTTTTATGGGAAGTGGGTTTCGCGTAATAGTGATGGACAAGCTGCGTTTGGAGATTTATATATTCCTATTCAGTATGGGGACTTCGGGTGCGCTATTACCGTAACCAAAATTAGCGGTCATGCGAACAATAACTGGGTCGTTGACTCTGCAATTCTAGGCGGAACCCAGATGATTTTGACATTACGAAATTCGGGTGCTGCAGCTAGCTCAATCTCAATCGATATTGAACGATCCCTTGACGCTGGAGGGGCGACCTTTTAATAAATCCGGGCTCCGGCGAGTTTTTATGGCGAAAACCAGATAAAATTTCAGACAAAAAATAACAGAGCACAGAAACTCTGGCACTTGGCCATAGGTAAGGATAAAATTCCAAAAAAATCAACACTCATAACCTTGGATATTGCCTTGAAAAGAATTGAAGGGCTGGATTACTTAAGAGGGCTCATGGCACTCTCAGTAATGGTTTATCATTATATAAGTTGGGGCAGTGGTCCGATAGGTAGTGAATATTTGATTGGCAAGCTTGGGATTTATGCCGTGTCAATGTTTTACATACTAAGCGGGCTGAGTTTGGGGTTGGTTTATTATGGTAGGATTACATCAGCAGGAGACGTTGGGTCATTTATAATTAAACGGATTTTCAGAATTTTCCCGCTTTTTTGGTTGGTTTTGACAGCCACGATGCTAGCTAGTATTTTGGGCGGAAAGGCCGGCGAACTTGATCTGTACAAGGTTTTCCTTAATTACTCGTTATTGTTTGGGTTCGTTGATCCTTCAGCATATTTTAATATTGGCGCATGGTCCATTGGCAATGAAATGGTGTTTTATGCGATACTTCCGTTAGTATTTTTGCTGTCGGTTCGGTTTGTATGGGCTCTGCCTCTAACAATTCTTTTTAGTCTATTGGCTGGTGTTTACTTTGCTGTGTATTACCTTGGCTCTGACAGGTCACTCGTAGAGCAGTGGGGTACTTATATTAACCCTTTTAATCAGTTGTTTTTGTTCATGGGTGGTGTTGCGCTTGGCGTCTATGGGAAAATGATCAGGGTGACAGGTTTTGTGTCGATAGTCATATTGTTGACTTCCTTCTTGGTTTTTTGCTTCTATCCTGTGGCTGGAGATTCAATCTCAATAGTAACGGGTGTTGAGCGTTTTATATTTTCTTTCTCCTGTATGGCTTTTGTAGCTGGGATCTATTTCTTGAACCCTTCGTTTAAAGCCGCGCCAGCAAAAGTTCTTGGTTTTTTTGGATCAGCTTGTTATTCCATATATTTGTTGCATCCAGTTGTAGCAAAGGTAGTGGTCGGTCTAGCCGTAAAATTGGGGCTTGGTGCCGCTGCTGGCTACACAGCCTCGGCTTTAGCCACGCTAGCTCTGAGCTGGTTAGTGTTTGATTATCTCGAAAAGCCTATGATGAATGCTGGAAAAAAAGTAGCTTCTATATTTGCTAGAAAGAGCAGTGTTAGAGCGCTAACTTGATCGAACTAGTCGTAATTTAAAGCTCGCCCTGTGCGGGCTTTTTTTTGCCTGGAAAACGTCATGTGTATCAACTGGGAGTTCTTAGACTGTTTAGCGCCGAATGCGAATTACTTGCCACGTAACTTCGCTACGAAATCTACCTGTATCACCTCGAATGACAAACAAAAATGCTCTATAGGCGGAAGACAGTCTGGAACAATGCTGTTCACGAATCTTCCGGTACGCCCATGCCCATCCACGTTTAGATAGCCTGCCCATAGCTCGCCTTCCTGCTGGTTCTATTTGGACAAAAATCATAGCAAGTTGATACCAGTGAGAGATATAGCTCCTTGTGTAAAGTATTGTGAAAATGGAGTCCACTATGAGTGTTACAGCACTGCAGTTGCTGCAGATTCTCCCCAGTGCCGGCCAAGTTGCCAGCGTTTTTGTTCCTGTCTTAAACACCGCAATGAACCGGTACCAGATCGTGGGCCAGAAACGCATAGCGGCCTTCATTGCCCAAGTTGGCCACGAATCCGGCGAAATGACGCGCCAGGTAGAGAATCTGAACTACAGCGCAGATGGGCTGGCCAACACCTGGCCCAATCGCTACGCCGAGCCAGACGGCAAGGGTGGCTACCTCAAGGTTATGGTCAAAGACAGGCTGCGCAACAAGCCCAACGCCTTGGGCCTGAGCCTTGCGGGCAAGCCTGAACAGATCGCGAACAACGTCTACGCCGGGCGCATGGGTAATACCGCGCCGGGCAACGGCTGGAAGTATCGCGGTCGCGGCCTGATCCAGCTCACCGGCAAGACCAACTACCAACTGTGCGGCGAAGCGCTGGGCCTGGACCTGCTCGCACAGCCTGAACTGCTGGAGAAACCGCAGCAAGCCTGTATGGCCGCTGCGTGGTTCTGGGGCAGTAACGGGCTGAACTCACTGGCTGACACGGGCGACATTGAAACCATCACCCGGCGTATCAACGGCGGACTGAGCGGGTTGGCTGACCGTCAGGCACTGTACGCCCTGGCACTGAAGGTGTTGGCGTGAGCCTGGCTCGCTGGCTGGGCCTTGCGTTGCTGCTGGCCAGTGCTTGTTTTGCCACATGGAAAGTGGACGCCTGGCGCTACGGCAGGCAGCTGGCCGACCTGAGCGCGTCACATCAAGCCGACCTGACGACCATTTCCAACGCTGCAGCCGCCCAGGTGCGCCAAGCACTGGATAAGCAGCAGGCTACCCAAAAGGCCCTGGCCGAACTCGACGATAAAGCCACAACGGAGAAAGCCCGTGATCTTGCTGAGAATGAAAAGCTGCGCGCTGATGTTGCCGCTGGTGATCGCCGGCTGCGCATCGCCGGGCGCTGTAGTGCCGACATCGGTAATCTGCCCATTACCACCAGCACCGCCCGCCTGGATGATGGCGCAGCCATCGAACTCGCTGGAGCTACTAGACGGATTGTTTTCGATATCAGGGCCGAAATCATAAAAGATCGGGCAGCTCTGAAAGGTATACAGGCGTATGTGCGTGATAGTTGCATGTGACAGATTCAGATGGAGTTGGGCACAGGAGTTTTTATGCGACTATGCTATTGTGCATTTATGATAATAGATCGAGAGAAATAGTATTTGAGGGAGGGGCGCCACTTTTGCAGGTGGCGCTATGTTTTATTATTACGGCTAGTAAGTTTCTACAGCCCAAGTCAGCTGTGCAAGATCATCTGTTATTTCTCTAACAGCTACTGGGTCATCAGGGTTTGCGTACTTTTCTTTCCAGCTTGTAGATCTGTTTGCGCTAGCTGACTGTGGAAGTATATTGATCAACCCGTCTCTAAAGATAATCGCTTCATGATGTCGCTGGTTATATTCTTGCATTAGCTTTTGAGTAGCGCTCAATTCTCGTGATATGAATGATGGTCTGTTATTTTCTGCAGTTTCTGGTGAGCCGTTGCGTTCTTGGGCGATACTTCTAATTTCTAGTTCGTATATATTGATATGGTTTCTTAGAGTGTCGATAAAGTTATGCGCACCGCGAATGAATAAATCGTTGTCTATGTCAGGAGTGGGGGAAGGTATTGTGGCTTCGCGCTCTGTGTTCTCAATGCTGGCTACCACTGCTTTGTCAGCATCAAACCACTTTAATAATTGGGATAGCTTGACTATGTGGAATGATTTGCCATCAGATTTTGCTCTGAACTCATCTACTAGTTCAAATCGTGGATATAGTGGTTTGCCACTGCTTCGATGCCACCAATCGGCTTTGTCATCACTCGATACAAAAATGATATGTTGCTTGTGTTGTGAACCAAGCTTGAGGATTTCATGCCAAATCAGAAGGTCGCCCGCCTGATTTTCTGTTTTACCACTATCCTTATATCCGGGAGGGATTTTTAATGTGTTTCTTCTGGCTAAATCAGCTTCGAATTCTTTGTCGTTGAAGTCGATGTCAGGTAGGACGGAGCTTTTTAAAACCTTGTGGTACATTTTGCTTACTGGGTCATCCCATCCCCATCCTTGAACGACAGCGATTGTTTTATTTATTTCGTCTTTCCATGCCTTGAATGATGATTGTAATTGAACTTCTTTTTCGAGAACCTTTTTGAATTCATTAACTTCATTAAGGAAAGGGTGTTTTTTGAAAAGCTGGAGCTCGCTGCTTTGTTTCTTTTTAAGGTCGTCGTGAATGGCTGAAAGCTTGTTAGGGCGGTTATCAAAAAACTCCCTAGCAACTTGTGCTGGGATGAATATGCGCTTTTGAGCTGATAGTGTTTCGTACACGGCTTCTATTGTATTTAAGCTTTCGTTGTCTGTGCCGTATGGTAACAATAGTATATTCGTATCTAGGACGAATAGGCAGGTTTGTCGCATGTCGTCGATTGGATCTAATCTAAAGCTAAATGTGCTTGCGGGGTCAGGATATTTGTCGGATTTATTGAATTTTGTGTTCATGAACTTTCCTTGTCGTGAGGTGCAAAGTATATCTTTTGAGTTTTTTAACTTGTAATTAATTGCCTGTTGGGCCATCCAATCCTGTCACCAGTTTAATCAGCAATCAAGAACTAGATATAATTTAAAACTGCCTCGGACAAGAGTGAGGGCCTAGGAGTTTGGCTGAGGTTGGGGTGCCTTGGATTTTCGGTACGGTGGCAGGGCGCCAGGGGAGGGGTAAAACAGAATTGCGGAGCGGTCTGAATTTTTGCGGTGCAAAAAACAAACTGTCTGCACGAAGAGTCTCATACAAGCCCTTGATTTGTTTCGTGCCCGAACCCGGAATTGAACCGGGACGCCGCTACGAGCGGGGGGGTTTAAGACCCTCGTTGTAGCTTTAATTTTTTTGGGGTTGCCTGCCCGGCAGAGCTCCGGGAGAGTTAAGAAAACCCTCAGTGACTTTTCGAGTGACATCGTCACTCGTTGTCTAGCAGCGTTGGGCGTCGTTGCAGCGAGCACCTGTTGCTGAAGTCCCGTATTTTCTGGCGCTGAGCAAGTCCAGCTTGAATGGGGTGCTAGGGGTCGAGTGTTCGAATCACTCCGTCCCGACCATATTCTTCAATGACTTAGGCCAATGTCCCCGACATTGGCCTTTTTCATTTTCGGGAGATTTTCGGGGCTTTTCCGCTTTTCATCCCTGACTACTCTTCAAAATTGTCAGAACCGGACCTCGTGAGTCGGTTGCCGATACCATATTTGCAGCCTCAATCAGTTGCCCCAACTCGGCGCCGGAGTAGTGACTGGTGATGCTGCCGTTCTTGTGTCCAAGCAATGCCTTGCGGTCTTCCTCGGTTACGCCTGCTGCCCGAAGCCGTCGGCCAAACGTGTGTTTCAAGTCGTGAATCCTGATCGACTGATAGCCAGGGTGAGCGGGGCGAAGGTTTTTCTCCTGCCAGAGTTTCGCCGCTCTCACTCGGGCTTTCTTCCAGGCTGAGTCATTCATGCGGTGCAGCGCAGTACGGTTGTAAGGAAACACCTATTCCTTGCTGATACCACGCTGCTTCTCAATGATCGATATGGCCACGGTGTTGAGCACCACCAGACGCTCATCACCATTCTTCACTCCCGACCGCTCATGCCGGCCGCCAAAATCGGCCGGTATCAGAAACACACTGGTGCCCAGTTCCGCTACCGCAATCTCCCAATCCCACTTCAATGTGCAAACCTCCTGCTCGCGACAGCCCGTGTTCACCTTGAACAAGGCCATCGTCTGCAAGTGGGCGGGCAACTCCCCAAAAAGAATCGACTGCTCTTCCCAGGACATGGGGTAGGGCTTGCGGCTCGATTTCTTCTCTTCCAGTTTTGTCAGCATGGGCACGCTGTCCAGCCAAAGCAGCTTTTGTGCACCGGGTATCGGTCTTATCGACTTGATCCCAGATCCGCATATTCATGGACACGACAAAATCCTTGCCGCGATCTACGCAGCATCAAGAAGGGGTAGGGGAAATATGAGTTGCTAAACATTATCATTCGTATTTAAGATATGTTATTACGTTTCAACTCACCGCAAGGAGCCTCACCGATGAAAGTGCTGTCCTCACTCAAAGAAGCGAAAAATCGTCACCGTGACTGCCAGATCGTTAAGCGCCGTGGCCGTATTTATGTGATCTGCAAAACCAATCCGAAATTCAAGGCTCGCCAGGGCGCAGCGAAGAACAAGAACAAAGGCAAGGGCTGACCTTACGCAACGTCGGCTTTGCGTTGATCCGCCCGGTCGGCAGCAAGGTCTGTCGCCAGTTCCTCGGCGCGGGCCTGGCCGTACTCATTGGCTCGGGGACGAATCAGTGACTCGGCAAGATCATGCAGGGCTGTAGGGTGTTGCCTGGACTTGGCTGGGTCCAGAGCCGTGCAGGCCAGGTCGTAGACCTTGCCGTGCATGCAGCGTCCACCGGCAACGATTTCGCAAATCATCTGCTCGATCGGATATTCGCGGTTGTCGGTCAGCAGAGGGGCGATGTGTTCTTGTGCGCCGAGGTGTTCGGCCAGTGCTTCGTATAGTGATTGTGGTGTCACCAATGTCACCTGTTTACCGAAGGGGCGCGGCGCCGTGACGGTGTCGCCGCAGATCAGGCTGTTGATGGCATCGTAAAGCAAGTCCGGGCCTTCGACGGTATCCAGAAAGTCAGTCATGGCAGCGGCTCCTGTTCGAGTTTACGTGCGAAAGCACAGGCATCGTTATGCTCGCGGCGAAAGCCTTTCACCTTGCCGGTACCGGTATCGACGATGTGGAAGAACTCGCCACTCACTGGCTCTACCCGGTAGCGCGGGGCGTTCTTCGGTGGGGTGGCGCCGTCAAGCCCAGGCGAAGCGCGACGAACATATTGCGGCGCTGGTTTATTGCGAGCGCTACATCATAGTAAGCGCGTTGACTTGGGGTCATGGTCGCCTGCAGAGCTGTGGATTATTCATCTTCACTTCTTTCGCTGACATTCATGGGGGTGAAATGAGTTTTTGAAGTTGGCTAGGATTTAGTATTTATGCGCTGAAATTTAATGAACCCTTTGAAGGGGAGAGCTTCTAAAGTCATTCAGTCCATCGGAGGCGTGCTGTGACTAAGATCATTACTGAGGAAATCCGGCTTCATCAGGAGTCGCCCTCAGACGTTTTTCTATTTGGCACTCCTAAAGATCGTCTAGATTTCTATCGGAGAGAAATTCACTATGAAACAAGTTTGCTCTCGAATAGAACGAACGCATATTTAACGGCCCAATCGTTCTTGGTTATTGCGTTTGCCTCTTCAATGGCGAACCTCAATCCCAGATGGGGCGAGCTTTTTACCTTGGTTGTACCAACCTTGATGGCCATCCTAGGAATATTTAGCTCATTGCATGCCTGGCCTGGGTTTAGGGCCTCGTATGTCATCATTGATCATTGGCATTTCAAACAAAGTCACTTATTGCGCAGTGACCCGGTTATGGGGGAGGCCTATGATGACTCACCCTTATTTAACGAAAAAGAATCGAGTCAGCAGGGGTATCGCAAATCGCTAATGTTCTCTATGAGGACACCATGGCTATTTGTAATTTTTTGGGCGCTGCTTGCAGGTTTTTGTATTTATGTTCAGCTCACTAATTCTAGTCCGTGAGCCTGGTAAACCTTTTCTATGATGGCTGACATTTCACCGTAGACTTTCCACAGCTTTCATTCCCTCCAACCTGCTCAGCGAGCGGCCTGCAGTGATGCTTTCCGTTCAGGCTGCGCTATGCCTGAATGCGCAGGTAAATCTCCTCCCGGTGACCCACCGCGTGTGGCCAATCAGAAGATTAACTTTATGACGCGGGAGCTATACGACAAGGCAGCAGCGCTTAAAAGCGCAGCGTTTGCAGCTGTTGTGGGTTCCGTGGCGAGCAGAGCGATTATTGATCAAGGGACGAATGCCAGCGGCAGCTTTATAAAGTTTGCAGATGGCATGTTGATCACATGGGGTATACGCATCATCAGTTATGGCGCAGGGGGTGATCTTCGCGCAGGACGCGGTTGGCGCCTTTGATTGCTGTCGAAGTTCAGTGGATCGAGCAGGAGCGTAAGTTTGTGGATGAGCAGTTGGAGGCCATCGAGGATGGCGAGCAGGTGCGGGTACGGAGCGCTTGTGGCGCGACTACCGTACTCAGATTCGAGCCTGGAAGCTGGATGCAGAGGGCTATCCCGATTCAAACATGCGGCCATTACGCCCAAGCTAGCCTGGGAGAAGTCCCGGTCGTCCAGTCAATGGCCCACATTCCCACATTTGTGCGAAGATCAGGGCGTAGATCACGTATGGAGTTGCCACATGAGCCGCCTGACCATCGACATATCCGAGCAGCAGCATCAGAGCCTGAAAGCGTTGGCCGCCTTGCAGGGCAAGACGATCAAGCAATACGCCATCGAGCGCCTGTTTCCGGGCAATGTCGACAATGATCCGGCATGGCAAGAGCTCAGAGGCGTACTGACCGCCCGCATCAATGATGGCCTGGCGGGCAAGGTTTCAGACAGGAGCATTGGTGACATCCTCGACGAAGAACTGTCCGGGGAAAGCCGGGCTTGAGCGGTGCCTACGTTCTCACGCTTGAGGCTGAAGCCGACTTGCGCGGGATCATCCGCTACACGCGCCAACAGTGGAGTGACCAGCAGGTGCGTGTGTACATCGGCAGACTGGAACGCGGGATCGCGCGCCTTGCCGCCCGTCAAGGCGCGTACAGGGACATGAGCGACCTCTACCCGACGTTGTTGATGGCTCACTGCGAACACCATTACGCATTTGCCCTGCCGCGTGAAGGTGCACCTGCTTTGATTGTGGCGATATTGCATGAACGCATGGACCTGATGACGCGACTGGCAGAACGGCTGAACAAGTGATGTCTTGCTGAAGTGAAACTGCAGTACCGAACCCCGCCAAGTGCGGGTTTTATTTGTCTTGAGATAGGCATGCCTTCCAGCGAAACAAGGCTTCAGCCTATGTCGTTGGCAGTGATGGCATAAAGCCTGCTACAGTCGGCGCCGAAATTATCCAGGTAAGGAAGTACCAAGTGAAGGGCATCCAGTTTTTGGCTGTAGTCGGCGCGGCATTGTTGATGAATGGCTGCGTGGTGCAGAGCACCTATAGCAAGACTATTTCAGTGACGAAAGATGCCAACGGCAAGATCATTCAAACGGTTGAAAGCGAAACTGTGGTTCAGCCAGCCAATGGCTATCCAATGCGCCTGGAGAAAATCAAAGGTATCCAGCCACAGTAAATACCTGCACCGATTCAAAGAAACCCGCCGAGTGCGGGTTTTTTATTATCTAAAGAAACTCATGCCCATCACAGCGCGGCAACTGCTGCTGATCCTCCCGAAACCGAACGCACCGATCTGGCCAATGCCAACTCTGCGCAAATCCTGGCAGAGCAGGGCAAGCGTCTCGGCCTGGAGCAATTGCTGGCAGCCAGTGATCAATCCCATTACCGAGCCCTTACCGATGAGAAAACCAAACAGGCACGTCTGCGTGATCGCCTTGCTACTGCTGACCTGCGGCTGTCAGTCCAACTCGACGCCACCGCCGCAACTGGTTGTGACGCAGTGCAAACCACCACCTGCACCAGCGGCATGGTTTATGGCGCCCATAGAGCCCGACTTGACCCAGCGCATGCTCAACGAATTATCGGAATCACCGGCGACGGCGATCAAGGACTGATCGCGCTGCAGGCCTGTCAGACCTATGCCAAAGAAGTATCAGGCACAAAGTAAAAGGAGCGGTCGAAACTGGATGCATCAACATCCAACCCGGCCACCAAACCCGCAGATTAGCCCTGCAAGCCCAGTCAAGGCTCCTGCTTCGTGCACAAAGCGGAGCGAGCCTAACACCTGTTTATCCATACAGCAAAGGTCTTGCGCATTATGTCTTCACCCATCATCCCTTGGATGGGCGGCAAACGCCGCCTGGCCGACCGCCTTATCCCCCTGTTCCCACCCCACGAATGTTACGTCGAAGTCTTCGCCGGCGGCGGGGCGCTGTACTTCCTGCGCCCTCAGGCCGCGCCTTGCGAAGTGCTAAACGACATCAACGGTGACCTGGTGACCCTGTACCGCGTGGTGCAGAACCACTTGGAAGAATTCGTGAGGCAATTTAAGTGGGCCCTTAGCTCACGGCAGATTTTCGAGTGGCAAAAAATGACCCGCCCGGAAAGCGTGACCGACATCCAGCGTGCGGCCCGATTCTTCTACCTGCAGCACCATGCCTCCGGTGGCAAGATCACAGGACAGGTCTTCGGTACCGCAACTACAGCTCCTGCAATCAACCTGCTGCGCATTGAAGAAAACCTGTCTGCAGCCTGGCAGCGCCTGGCCGGCACTTACGTTGAAAACCTGCCCTGGCTTGAGTGCGCAGAGCGCTACGACCGGCCGCATACCTTCCATTACATGGACCCGCCTTACTGGCAGACCGCTGGTTACGGTGTGGACTTCCCTTTTGAAAACTACGAGCGCATGGCTGATTTTATGCGTCGCTGCAAAGGTAAGGTGATGGTCAGCATCAACGACCATCCGGACATTCGGCGAGTGTTTGAGGGGTTTCATTTTGAGACAACCGAGATCAGGTACACGACCACGAATCAGCGGCAGGGGAAGGCTGAGGTGACGGGAGAGTTGATTGTGATGAATTGGGAGCAGGAGGCTTTGGGGGGGCTATTTTAGTAAAGCTTTAGGGTGGTTGGCTGTAACCGCCCCTGAATTCAACACATAAGTGCAACGCTCACCCCTGTATGCACTTCGTACGGCGTCTTCCAGCCCAAGCGCTTGCGCGGGCGTAGATTGATCCTCGCTACTGTCCGATTGACGGCTTCGACGGTCAGCTTGCTGAAGTCGCTGCCCTTGGGGAAATACTGGCGGAGCAGACCGTTGGTGTTTTCATTGGTGCCACGTTGCCAGGATGAATAGGGGTCTGCAAAAAAGACCTGGCACTGGCTCCGTAGCGCGATGCGTTCATGCCCGGCAAACTCCCTTCCGTTATCCAGCGTCAGCGTGTGAGCGGCATGGCCCTGAAGCATCAGATTGATCGCCCGCGTTACCTGCCGGCGCGTTCTGCGCTTGACCGGATAGGCGCTCAGATAGCCGCTTTTGCGATCAACCAGGGTCACCAGGTTACCGCCCAGTCCATGTACCGTATCGCCCTCCCAGTCCCCCAGGCGCTCGCGGCTTTCGACCTCGGCTGGGCGTTCACTGATTGACACGCGATTACGCAGCTGCCCGCGCCGATCGTGGCTTCCATAGCGTTTCCGGTAGCGCTTTCGGCGATGTCGCAGATAGGTATAAAGCTCACCACCGGCGCGCTGTTCGGCGGCAATGAACCGATAAATCCACTCATGGCTGACCGCCCGGCTTGGCTGCTCCTGCTTCAACCGCTGGGCGATCTGCTCCGGACTCATGCCATGCTTGAGCCACACCGGGAGATGATGGCTGAGCCATGTCGCCGGCTTGCAAAACTTGCGCGCACCCGCTCGACGAGCATCACTTTCATGGGCCGCAGAAACAGCCTTGTAGATATTCTGGGTGCTGTTGCGGCGAACCTCGCGACTGATCGTCGAGGGATGCACGCCGACCCGCTTTGCAATGCTCGCCTGGCTCTCTGCGGCGCTCAAGCCAGCCTCAATCTGGTAACGTTGTCCCTGAGTCAGCTGCCGGTAATGCGTAGTCATCTGCGCTTGAATCCTTCGGTGTGAGAGCCTGGATTCTACCGGTGGCTGGCTCTCTGCCTCTCGTTTCAAGCGTTGCGCTTATTCTATGAATTCAGGGCCCTAAAGCTACTATTTCCCTAAATCTGCAATCGCCTAGGATTGAACCAACTCTAAAGTCGTGCTTGTCCGAAAAACCAACGCTCACTCAAAATTGATCGATGCCCTGATCAGAGAGGCTCTCGCCAATATCTTGCCGACTTCTATAGATTTTATTGATCGGCTAGTAGAAAATTTAATTTTTACATGACCGTGATCAAATATATTTTCCGGTCTGATTGTCCCGAGTCCTGATGCACTTAATCATATTGGGCGAAATTGTTCCATCATAGAGGAACCAGCCAGGGTCGGAGATGGCACCTGAATATTGAACATCTCGTACTTCCTTATCATATTTCTTGGTTGCTATATGATCATGACCTAATGGATACCGAGTGCTGACCAGAATAGCTGCTTTGAAAAGGTTTTTATGTATTTTCGAGTAGTTCATCTGCGTCAGTATTAGATTAATAAAGCTGTTGTAGTCCAATAAATTTGGATCTGTATCGCTAATGTCCAGCTCTACAACTACCTCTGTCTGGTCGAATAGTTGCAACTGTCTATTGGGCGATTGACCTGTGATCAGTTGAGGATAAACGCTGGCCATGAATTGGAACTCTGGAGACGTCTGCTCGTAAAGCAATTGTCCGGTTATCAATCCATGTCCGCTCGGGTCAAGCCTTGATGTTAGGGAGACAAGCTTCGGTTTGCCGTTCTCTTGACATGGAACCTTACCAGGGAGAATTCCGTTTTTGAGAATGTCGTTGATAGCACCAGCACGGGTGAAATGATAAAGCAGCATGTTCGATTATTGTCCTTGTGGAGATGCTACAGACAATATCACACACGCAAAAAAACAGGCATCTGCAATGCTAAATTAGGATTGTAGTGCTTCGCTTATGGAACGACGTTATGGTAGCAAGGGCGCCCGGACAGTCGGAATACGATCTTGGAAAATCGGAAAGCCCCAGCGAGAATTCAGCCATAACGTCTATTGCTCGACACATATGATACGCTCGGGTTTACCGACATAGGAGGTGCAAGATGAACTACAAGGGTAAGGCTGATTTAACGCTCCATTGCTTATATAGCAATCCCAGAAGAATGGTCATCCTGCCAGATAGAGACGTAGAGATCGAGAGCTGTGATAGCGGCACCAAAATCTCTGTTGAACTTGGTGAGTCAGGGCTTACGGTAGATGAAATTGACGTCTCTGTATCCGGAAATATTCACCGGTTCTTAGTCGACACAACCATCAATGCCAATCGTCAGTACACGCTCCACTGTTCCCCTCTTGCTGTTTGATAAGCTCTAGCAGTCTGTAGGACAGGAGGAGTCTCGTAGAACCTCACTGAATCGCCCCGGGTTCTTTAGACACTCTCCAAGCTCGCTGCGTAACGCTTTTCAAACTTTACCGGGGACAGCTGATTGTTGAAACCATGACGACGTTTTGCGTTGTAAAACATCTCGATGTAATCGAATACATCACCACGAGCATCTTCCCGTGTGATGTAGATTTTTCGCTTGATCCGTTCTCGCTTCAAAAGCTGGAAAAAACTTTCTGCGACAGCATTATCGTGGCAGTTACCTCGACGACTCATGCTGGCAACCAAATTGTTCGCCTTCAAGAAACTACGCCAATCGGAGCTGCTGTACTGGCTGCCTTGGTCGCTGTGAACCATCACCTCTTGTTTTGGTTTACGCCTCCAAACGGCCATCAATAATGCATCATTGGCCAAATCGCTTGTCATTTGCGGTTTCATTGACCAGCCAACTACTTGGCGAGAAAACAAGTCCAGTACCACTGCCAAATACAGCCAGCCTTCGTACGTGCGGATGTAGGTGATGTCAGTGACCCAAACCGTGTTGGGTTCCACCACATCAAACTGACGCTTCAATAAGTTGGGTGAGGCCACCGCAGGTTTACCTCCGTACTTCCCTGGACGTCGGCGGTACCCTGTCTGAGAGCGCAGACCTTCAATACGCATCAATCTGGCAACCCGATGGCGACCGCAAGCCTCACCGATTTCACGCAGGTCATCATGGATTTTGCGATAGCCATAAACGCCGCCGCTCTCCAGCCATGAATGTTTTATCAGCCCCAACAGGCGCTGGTCGTCTTTGGCGCGCGCAGATTGCGGTTCCGATAACCAAGCGTAGTAGCCACTGGGGTGGATTTTGAGCGTCAGGCAAAGCCGTCGAACGGAGTAGTCGGCAGCCTGCTGCTTGATAAAGGCGTACTTCAACCGCACTCCTTGGCAAAGTACGCGGCGGCCTTTTTTAATATGTCTCGCTCTTCAGTGACCCGCTTGAGCTCCGCCCTAAGACGTCGAAGTTCAGCCTGCTGATCATCGCCTTGCTGTCGTTCTTCCTGTGGCTTGCTGTAGCGCTTTACCCACGCATAAAGGCTGTGAGTCGATACACCGAGACGTGCTGCCACATCAGCGACAGGCAGCTTCTTTTCGATCACTTGATTGACTGCTTGGATTTTGAATTCTTCGGGATTACGTGGGTTGCTCATGGCACCTCCTGATTGGCCTCATTTTAAGGCAAAGAGGTGTCTAGGAAACCCGGGGCGATTCAGTTCGTGAGATCGGTAACAGGGTTGTCAAGGTCCAGAAAAAACGTAGAGAAAATCTTTTCGGTGAAAAGGCTCCCGCGTCGATAATGTTGAGTGTCGAATAGGCCTTGCTAAAGACCGGCTCTATGAATTAGAACTACTCCGATGATCTAAGAGACTAAGCCCTCCGTAATGCTTTACGACGGAGGGCTGTTGCTGAGTGACTAGTCTCCACGCCTGTGTTTATGTGTAAAAGTCTCGACTTGCTCCTTTTGGCCGACAACTGCCTTCCACCAACGTCAGCTTTGGATCGATGATTGTGCCCAGCCGCCTGCAGCAGTCGGGGGACAAGCACTATCACGGTATTATTATCCAGCAGAAGGAAACTGCCATGCCACACACTCAGATGCCGCAGTTGTTCAATATCGATTTGTTGCTCGAGGAGCTTCAGGACGAAGTGGTCACTGGCGAAACCCTGGATCTATTTGTTGCGTCACTCGCCTTTAAGAACTTCGACGGCTTTGCCCGGCGACTACCATTCGTGCTTGAAAGCGTGACCTATAAAGCCGTGACTTGGCAGACGTTGGTGGACGCTGCCCCCGCGAAGTTCAGGATCCGCCAGACCCAAGAAGAGGTGCTGGTCTTTGCACAGACCGAACATTGCGGCTGCGTGCGAACCTATCGATATCGGCATGCACAGGGCATCGGCGAACATGATTCGGCAGACATGGGTTGGTGCGCTGTGTCGACACCTGAGACGTTTTACGCACAACTCGACACGCCGGCGGCTGCGGCTGTGTTCCATGCCTGGCAGGCCTGGATGACCCGCGCGACGGCAGAACAGGCCGCGATGGCTGAAGGACGCTTTGAGAACACCGCAGTCTCCCGATCGATAATTTTTACTGGAGTGGGCAGTTGTCTGGCTTGTAAGGCGCCTTCCGTCGCCAGTGCACGCACTACGTTGAGCAGCGCCACCGACAATGGTCTGCTGATTCAATTGCCGTTATGTGCTCAACACCTGCAGGCCGCCCAAGAGTATCCGTGTGTCGCGCTCTTTCTAGAAACGTTATTCTCGATCTCGCTTGGACTGCCGGAGGTCGAGCGAAGGGAGGCGATCCCGGATGAGCTGATCGCATCATTGCACGCCATGGTCGCCGAGGCCTTGGGCGGCACGGTTGGTACTGCGCTGAAACGAAAGCGCGGCTGGCACCTGCGCATTGCTCTATCGGATGGTTGGCATTGGTTGCTGCGCCTGCATACACTAATGGACTATGCGTACATGTTGTACCCGCCAGGTGCAAGCAAGGAGATCTACCGTGCCGACTCGGCGCCCGATCATCCTGACTTGCCATTTTTTCCCGATCATGAACATGAGCGGCCCTCGAAAAAAAACGAGGAGATCGCACCAAGCTTTCTTTACGGCAACCCGTTGTTGGATCTGAAACGCTTGCAGCGCGTAGAAAAGGATCTACGTCGTGCCTGACGGCACCGGGACTATGTCGGAACTCGGGGAAATACTGAGGGCTATCGGTTGGGCTTGCTGTCTAGAAGGTTCGGGGCAATTCAGTTTGCGCTGGCCTGCTTAATCTGGTCAGGTTTTAATTCGGCAGGTACGTCGGCGATACAGGATGCGTCGAATTCACACATAGCTGATTTGTATATGGCACCGATTTCCAGCAGTGCAGCAGCGGAGCTGTGAATCGACTCAAATACGTCACTCTTGTATGTATTAACCATCACAGATCTCCACCAATTCTTTGTCCTCAAAGCGTTGTTACCTATGCTTGGCTCACCAACCCACTCCTAAGCAACCCTTCAAACAAAGCCGTCTCGGCTGCTGAAGATTGCGGGTATTTCGTAAACCAAACCTCCAGCACAGCCCGCAACTGAACTTCAAAATCCCGACGTTCCACCGCCCGCACCAACACCTCCTGCAACTGCTCAACCAGCACCGGCGCGCACACCTCCAGCGTCTGCAGCGCATCTTCCCCTGGTTGTTGCGTAACCGTCCGGGCATCCCATCTTGCGCAACTAATCCGGTTGCCAACGATGCGGCAGCAGCTCCTGAATCTCACTTGCCCGCTGCGTCGGCAGACGAGTGAAAACGTCCTTCAAGTAGGCATACGGATCATGCCCGTTGAGCTTGGCCGACTGGATCAGGCTCATCAACGCAGCAGCGCGTTTGCCACTGTGTAACTACCCTGCGAAGAGCCAGTTTTTGCGTCCAAGAGCCCAAGGCCTGATTTGGTTTTCGCACCAGTTGTTATCAATGGGTACAGCACCGTCATCGAGGTAGCGCGACAGCGCCGCCCAGCGCTTGAGGCTGTAATCCAAGGCTTTGGTGATGGCCAACCCCTCAAACACAAGCCCGCGCTGATCGATCATCCAGGCATGTAAGGTTTCCATCAGCGGAACTGCTTTTTCCTGACGTATTCGTCGTCGCTCATCAGGCTCAAGGTCTCGAACTTCGCGCTCAACCTCGTATATCGCAGCGATGTACTGCAACGCCTGCTCCGCGAGGAAGCTTTTCTTGGTGGCGTGCAATTCGTAAAACTTGCGCCGGACATGGGCCATGCAGCCGATTTCAGTCACGCCCAGAGCAAAGCTGGCTTTGTAGCCGTCCTAGTCGTTGCAGACCAACTTGCCTTTCCAGTCGCCAAAAAGTTGCGGGCATACTCGCCCGATCGACCAGGGCTGCAGTTGCACACCGTAGGTACCAACCCACTGGGCCAAGGTTGTAGTGATGCCTTTATCAATGACCGGCGCGGGAACCGGTGCTTGGATCATGGTTTCGCAGTCGTTGCAGACCCACTCGCCACACACTTGCCGTTCAACGCTGAACCATTCGCTTACGATGCAACAGATGGGCTAAATCGTTCAGCGGATGTTTCGTAGTTTAGTGTCTTGCGAGGACGGCTATTTAGCTGCCTTACGACAAGGTCGGTTCCTTTAGGGAAGCACTGCGTTAACAACCGGTTGGTGTCATTGCACGAACCCAGCCGAGCAGCTCGTGACTCTGCTGACATGACATGGGAAAAATTACCAATCGATCATGGATTATTGTTCAAAACGGAAGCGTAGGCCTGCATCAGCGCTAGCTAAAAGGAATCAATTATTTTATTGGAATAGTATTCCAGTATTGATATGGTAGGTTTTTACCGCCGACCCAGGCACTGCGTAAAGCGCTGGCTCTGTGCGCAACACGTGATGCTCATTCGTCAATTAGCCGGGCCCACATCGCCTTCATCCCAGGCGGATAGTAGCCGGACAAAGCCATGGAATACCCTAGGAGAACGTGATGTCTGAGTTTTTGATACCCAGTCCTACAGGCAATACCCGATTTTTTGCGGTTGTAGGTGATCCGGTAATACAGGTGAAGGCTCCACAGTTACTGAACAAGGTATTCGCCGAGGAAGGCGTGGATGCGGTGATGATTGCGGTGCATGCGCGGCCTGAACAGCTCGCTACCGTGATTCGCGGCCTACAAGCGATGGAAAATTTTTCGGGAATGCTGATTACCATTCCTCATAAGTTTGCCGCTCGTGAATTCGCGGATAAGGTAAGCCTCGCCGTTCAGGTCTCCGGCAGCACCAACGCATTGCGGCGCAACGAACAAGGAGTGTGGGAGGCTGATAACTTCGATGGTGCAGGCTTTGCCCTGGGCATGCAGCGCAAGGGATACGAACTGGCGGGGAAGCTTGTCGTAATGGCCGGAGGAGGTGGTGCGGGAAGTTCGATAGCTGCAGCATTACTGCAAGCAGGAATAGACCGGTTGTATCTGCAAGAACCGGATACGGTTAAAGCCCAAGATCTGCTCGCCAGGTTGGATCAACATTGGCCAGGGCGTTGCGAGGTTGCTCAGCCGCAACACCTTAAGTTAGTCGACATTGCCATCAACGCAACGCCGTTAGGGCTTTCGGATGAAGACCCACTGCCTATTGATCTCGCCAACTTGTCTGCCGGAGCACTGGTGGCAGATATCATCATGCAACCCGTCGAGACTCGCTTGCTTCGCGAGGCGCATGCGGCGGGCCACCCTGTGCAGCCAGGGAGCTACATGCTCAATGAGCAATTAGGCTGCTACAAGACGTTTTTCGGGATCTGAGTCCCTCGCGACCATGATCCTCGGCACTGGCGTGATTACCCTCATTTGTGCGGCCCGGTAAACTGACAGCAGCGTTGAGTGATTTTCTGCGTGGCAATGAATCATGAGCTACCGCAGCGAATGGCTGAAAATTGAGGCGACGCCCTTGGTTTGCAGCCTCATAACGATTGGAATAGTATTCCAATATATTTTCGTCGGGAGCTTATCTCTCACACGCTAAGGAACAACAATGAGTAATGCGCTGGAACGCGGCCTGCACGCTATTGAGCTGTTGGCCGGAAAAAGCACCGGGCTAGCCCTTCAGCAAGTGGCTGAAGCCTTGGACATTCCGCCGAGCGCTACTCACCGCATGCTTAATTGCTTGGTCGAACAGGGTTTTGTGCGCCAAGACCATCAGCATGGCAATTATGTTCTTGCCCTCAAAGTAGTCTCGCTTGCATTTAAGCACCTGTCCCAGAGCAACATAGTCGACCTCGCCAAACCGATACTTGATCGCCTCGCCCGCCTGTCCGGTGAACTCGTGCGGTTGAGCATTGTAGATGGCGATAATTTGGTATGGATCTCCAAGGCACAAGGCACGCGCTCCGGGCTGCGCTACGACCCTGATTCGGGGGCTGAAGCCAAACTCTGTTGCACAGCCTCAGGACTTGCCTGGCTGAGCAGCTTGAGCAACGAACGCGCACTGGAACTGGTTTACCGTCAAGGCCTGGCTAAACCCGGTGAATATGGACCTAACGCAGCGACCACAATCGACCATCTGCTCAAAAATCTGCAGCTCGCACGTGATCAAAGCTATGCCTCAGTCGACGAAAGTTTTGAAATTGGCGCGGCGGCGATGGCAGCGGCGATCCGAGACTCGCAGCATCAGGTTATCGGCGTCATCAGCATTGCCGGCCCAAGCGTTCGCCTAACCCCTGAGCGTATGCAGACCCTCAAAGCGGCGTTGCTCGAAGCGGCTGATGAAATCACCGCAATCAACCTGGACAGTCTTCCCAAACTGTCGACTCTGACCTCCAGAGGCAGCGAATAGGACGACTGATCGGTCACTGCGATCGAACGCGGCCTGTCGTCCCGACCTGGCCGCATCCTCAAACGAAACCTTGATATCTAGCGCTTTTGCACTGCGCAGGATTCCTGCCGAGCAAAAACACAAATGGAATGTATTTTGTTTGTGGAATGATATTCCAATAATGATAGTATCATCGCCACAATTCTCGAATTGCTTTCGGCACCCTCAGAAAAATGCCATGGCAAAGAAAGGCATTTTGATAAAAATAAAAAATACAGGAGTCACCTATGTCGAACTCTTCAACCCTCGATGTCAGCACCTTTATGGACTCAAGAAAGATGAGCGCCAGGCAATGGGTGGTGCTGTTCCTGGGCTTCATGGTGCTGGTCTTTGATGGCTTCGATACGACGTCGATCGGTTTCATCGCACCCGCACTGATCGATGACTGGGGTTTGCTGCGACAAGACCTTGGGCCCGTGATGATGAGCGGCCTGCTCGGACTGGCTTTCGGTTCATTGACCGCCGGCCCGTTGGCTGATCGTTTTGGCCGCAGGCCAGTGATCATCGGATCAGTACTGCTCTTCGGTTTCTGGAGTCTGGTTTCGGCTTGGTCCACCGGGATTCTCAGCCTGACAGTGCTGCGGTTTCTGACCGGGGTCGGTCTGGGTGCATCAATGCCTAATACCGCGACTCTGATCTCCGAATTTGCGCCCAAGCGTTATCGCTCTCATATGGTCTCGTTCATCTACTGTGGTTTCGCTTTTGGTGCGGCCTTGGGTGGTTTGGGGAGTGAGTGGCTGATCCAACACTTTGGCTGGCGATCAGTGTTGGTGGTCGGCGGTGTACTGCCTATCGCCTTTGCCCTCTTGCTGGTATTCAGCCTTCCGGAGTCCATTCGCTTTCTGGCCCAAAAAAGCGCTTTAAAGGAGCGCCTGATCAAGGAGATCAACAAGGTTGTCCCGGGCTTGGCCAACACCAGGACCCAATTCCATAGCAGCGAAGTGTCGATCAAGGAGACAGGTAAGGTCAGCGCGCTGTTCGCGTCCGGCTTCAGCCTTGGTACCTGCATGATCTGGGTCACGCTGTTCATGGGCCTGCTGACGATGTACCTGTTATCAAGCTGGCTACCGCTGCTCAGCCGCGATGCCGGGCTGAGCATGGGTGAGGCGGCACTATTGGGCTCGTTGCTGCAGATCGGCGGGATGCTGGGCAACTTCACCGTAGGCATGAAGATGGACCGCTGGGATCACCATAAGGTGGTCGGTCTGACGGTGTTTGGTGGTGGCGCCTGCGCGGTACTCATCGCACTGCAGCAGCCGACGATGCAGGTTCTCTGCCCGTTGAT
Organism: Pseudomonas bubulae; assembly: GCF_037023725.1. NCBI lineage: Bacteria > Pseudomonadati > Pseudomonadota > Gammaproteobacteria > Pseudomonadales > Pseudomonadaceae > Pseudomonas > Pseudomonas bubulae. Next base: position 3,836,643 of record NZ_CP146077.1, on the reverse strand, counting down.
TCTGCTACTGGGCTACTTCCTCAATGGCGTCAACGTCGGTGGCTACGCGCTGGCCGCCGGATTCTACCCCACCCAGATTCGTGCCACCGGGGTGTGTTGGGCGACCGGTATCGGTCGGCTGGGTGCAATCAGTGGCGCTGGCATCGGCGCGCTCATGCTCGCCGCCCAGTGGAATTTCAGCCAAGTCTTCATGTTCCTCGCCATCCCTTCCCTGATGGGCGCCACGGCGCTGTGGATCAAAGGCCGCAAGCGTAAAACGCCGGCGATTCTCACTGCAACCCACTAAACCCAGTGCGCTTTCAATCCCTCTATGGAGACATGCCATGCATGCCAGCTATTCAATTGCCCAACTCACCGCTCTCAATTTCAGTCCTCCCGAAATGATCGAACTGGCTGCCCGCACCGGCTATGACCAGGCTGGTGTGCGCCTGCTGCCGGTGGTTCCAGGTGCTGTGGCCTATTCATTGATGGATGACAAACCCATGCTGCGTGAAACGCTCGCGCGGATGAACGACACCGGGGTGAAGGTATTTGATCTGGAGATACTTCGCCTCGATGTGCAATTCGATGTGCAACGTTACCTGCCTTTTTTCGAGGTCGGTGCGCAGCTCGGGGCCAAGGCCGTACTGGTGGCCGGCTACGATCCGGAACAAGGCCGACTGATCGAGCACTACACTCGGCTATGCGAGGCTATGCAGCCCTTCGGCCTCTCAGCAAACCTTGAATTCATGCCCTGGACGGCCGTCAACGACCTGGCCTGTGCACTCCATATTGTTGAACAGGCCAACCGACCCAACGCTGGCATTCTGGTCGATGCCTTGCACTTTGATCGTTCCGACAGCCGCTTCGAGGATCTGCAACGAATCCCTGCTAAGTGGCTGCACTACGCACAAATATGCGATGGCCCTGCACTACGACCGGACACCCATGAGGGGCTAATTCACGCGGCTCGCTGCGAGCGCTTGTTACCTGGCGAAGGTGCCATCGATCTGGCAAGGATCTGGCGCAACCTCCCGGCTGAGGTTCCGCTCAGTATCGAAATCCCGCATGACCGCAGGGTTGCACAAGTGGGGGTGGAGACGTGGGCCCGACAGGCATTGGCCGCCACCAAGGCAATCATTGAGCCGCTGTAAATCATCGACGTATGTCTAAACACACCACACTAGGAGACTGCTGAATGCATGCCGACACTTCCCTGCACGCCACGGTGGACTGCGATGTCCTGGTCATTGGCTCCGGCGCAGCCGGACTCAGCGCAGCCGTGACCGCCGCTTGGCATGGCCAGCGGGTGATCGTGGTCGAGAAGGACGAGGTGTTCGGCGGTGCCACTGCCTGGTCCGGTGGCTGGATGTGGGTGCCCTGCAATCCGCTGGCGCAGCGTGCCGGGATCATTGAAGACCGCTGTCTACCGCGCACCTACCTCGAACACGAATTGGGTGAACATTTCGATCCGGCGATGATCGATGCCTTTCTCGAAGCAGCACCCAACATGGTCTCATTTTTCGAGCGCCATACTGCATTGCAATTCGCCGACGGCAACGCCATTGCCGACATTCACGGTGACACACCTGGCGCCGGTACCGGCGGAAGGTCGGTGATCGCCGCGCCCTACAATGCCTACGAGGCAGGCAAACTGCTCAATCGGCTGCGCAAGACCATGCGCGAAACCTCATTCATGGGCATGCCAATCATGGCTGGCCGTGACCTGACGGCTTTCCTTACCCTGACGCGCTCCTGGCCGTCGCTGCTGCATGTGATCAAACGCTTCGGCAAACACTTGATCGACCTGACACTCAAGGGGCGGGCCATGTACCTGGTCAACGGCGTCGCTCTGATTGCCCGCCTGGCCAAGTCGGCCGAAGACCTTGGCGTCCAGCTATGGGAATCGGCACCGGCCACCGGGCTGATCCATGAGCACGACCGCGTCACAGGGGCCGTGGTCGAAACCGCAAAGGGCCGCATCGCCATTCGTGCACGCAAGGGCGTGGTGCTGGCTGCGGGTGGCTTTGCCAATGACATCGAACGACGAAAGGCACTCTTCCCGCGCACGCCAACCGGCCATGAGCATCTGGCGTTGCCGCCGCTGGGCGTCAATGGTGACGGTTTGCGCTTGGGCGAGAGCGTCGGCGGACAGGTCGCCGATAACCTAGTGAGTCCCGCCGCCTGGGCTCCCGTGTCGCGAGTGCCCTACAAGGACGGTAGCGTCGGCCACTTCCCGCACATTATCGAACGTGGCAAGCCGGGCATCATCGGCGTCCTCGCCAACGGCAAGCGTTTCGTCAATGAGGCCAATGGTTACTACGACTATGTTGCTGCGATGGTCGCCGCCGCGCCCGGCACCGAGGTCGCCTCCTGGTTGATCTGCACGCACGCATTTCAGCGGCGTTACGGGCTGGGTGTTTCCCGGCCATTCCCACTGCCAGTTGAGCCGTTCATTCGCACCGGCTATCTGAAGACCGGCCACTCCATCGAGGCGTTGGCGACGGCGTGCGGCATTGACCCCATAGGTCTCAGCCAGACCTTGGCCGAGTACAACCGCCACGCCCGCAACGGTGCAGACCTGCAGTTCGGTCGCGGTACTACACCTTACAACCGCAAACAGGGTGATGCGCAGCACAAGCCCAACCCTTGCGTAGCGCCGATCGAGCAGGGTCCATTCTATGCGGTGAAGGTCGAAGCGGGCTGCTTCGGCACCTTCGCGGGCCTCAAGACCAATGCCCATGCGCAAGTCCTTAATCGTGAAGGGCAGCCGATCGCGGGTCTTTATTCAGCTGGATCCGACATGGCCAGCATCATGGGCGGCCACTACCCAGCTGGCGGTATCAACCTGGGGCCAGCCGCCACGTTCGGCTATATCGCCGGCCGCCACCTGGCTGGGGCCACAGCCTACGAATAACCACACGCCCAGACTACTGGCCTTAACCTTCGAAGTATCCACCATGTCGTTTGCAGCCAAGACCTTCGCCCTGACCATTGAGGAGAAATCATGAAGAACACCATCAACCACACCCCCCCGCACTGGGACCAGGAAGTCGACCTGTTGGTGTTCGGTGCAGGCACTGCGGGCATGACTACCGCATTGATGGCTAACCACCACGGGCTGGACGTGTTGCTGTGTGAAAAGACCGCGGTCGTGGGCGGTATCAGTGCGACCTCGGGCGGTACCACATGGGTGCCCGGCACCACCCAGAGCCGGCGCGCCGGGGTGCCGGACACCGTGGTGGATGCCGCCACCTTCCTCAAGGCAGTGGTCGCTGAGCGCGGTGGTGAAGCCTTGCGCGAAGCCTTTCTGGCCAGCGGGCCGCAGGCAATTGATGAGTTGGAGCGCATCAGCGAAGTGAAATTCGTGGCTGCAGCCGCCCACCCCGACTACGTCAGCGGCCCAGGCGCAGCGTTCGGGGGCAGAGCCCTGGCACCACTTGCGTTCGACGGCAGGTTACTGGGCAAAGACTTCGCCCGCGTGCGACCACCACGCCGGGAGTTCATGGGGCTTGGCGGTATGATGGTGCCGCGCGCCGACTTGGATGCGCTGCTGTCGCCATTTGCCTCGATGAAAAACCTGACCCGCACCCTGAGTGTGGTCGGCCGCTATTGCATCGACCGCCTGAGTTACCCTCGCGGCACAAACCTGGTCATGGGCAACGCTCTGGTCGCCCGGTTGTTCTATAGCCTGCGCCAGCGCAACGTGGCAATTCGTTATGAAACCCCCTTGCACGAATTGATCCTGGAAAACGGCCAGGTGGTGGGCGCCGTGGTGCTGCACAACGGCCAGTCCCAGCGCATCCGCGCCCGCCGTGGTGTGGTGTTGGCTACCGGTGGAGTGACCCGCCACCCGACCTTGCGTAAGCAATTGTTCCCGGCTGCGGCCCAACCCCTTTCACTGGCGCCCACGACCCATACCGGCGACGGCATCGACCGCGCGCTGAAGGCCAACGCCCAGCTCGACAACGGCCACGACAGCCCCGGTCTGTGGATGCCCTGCTCGATCCGCACAGGTAAGGATGGCTACCAGGCCGTCTGGCCACACATCCTGCTAGACCGCGCCAAACCAGGGCTGATCGCTGTGAATGGCCGGGGCTTGCGCTTCGTCAATGAGTCCGACTCCTACCACGACTTCGTCATGGGCATGCTCGCCGATGGCAGCGCCACTTCCCACCTTATCTGCGACGAAATATTCTTGCGCCGCTACGGCCTGGGCCTGGTGATGCCGCTACGCAGCGCTGTCAATATCGCCAGCTTCGTAAAGGCTGGCTACCTGGTTAAAGGCCGCACCCTTGCCGAGCTTGCCAGCAAGCTTAAGGTTGATGCCGAGGGACTTGCGAGCACGGTCAACACCTACAACGTCTCCGCCGCACGCGGCGACGATCCGGTGTTCAAGCGTGGCAGCAGTCCCATGAACCGCCACAACGGCGACCCGCAACAAACACCCAACCCCTGCTTGCGCCCGCTGGGCGAGGGCCCCTACTACGCAGTTACTGTGCAACCGGCCGACCTTGCCTGTAGCGCCGGCTTGAACGGCAACGCCGATGGTCAGGTGCTGGACATCCGGGGGCAGGTGATAGAAGGGCTTTATGCCTGCGGGAATGACTTGGCCTCGATTTTCCGCGGCACTTACCCAGGCCCGGGAACGACCCTGGGGCCGGCGATTGTGTTTGGCTGGCGAGTGGCCCGCCATGCGGCAGGGCTGGACGATGCCAAGGTGGACGTGACAGAAGCTGTCAAGGTGGCGGCACGTTGAGGTTCAGATTGCGGTCCACGTCTCCTTGTTGGTTTTTAGGCACAACTGAAATGCATGTTCCGCGAGGATGCTTTTTTGGTGGCGTGTAACTCGTAAAACTTGCCGGGCATGGGCCATGCAGCCGATTTTAGTCACGCCCAGAGCAAAGCAAGTTTGGTGGCCGCCGTAGTCGTCGCAGACTAACTTGCCTTTCCTGTGTCCCAGAAAGTTGCGGGCATACTCGCCCGAACGACCAGGGTTGAAGTCATAAACCACTGCCTTAATATCGGCAGCCTAGTCGTCGCATAGGCCCAAACGTAGGCGCGATGAGTTTTCTTCGAGCCTGGTGCAAGTATCTGCCCGCGTACAGCCTCAGTTCATCCCGCAAGGTAGATGAGCGATTGATTTGACCTAGCGGGGTAGAGCATCCTACGCGCCTTAATCAATCAGGTCCGCCGCACCTTAGCAGCAACGCTGGCGAAACCTAGTTACGGATTCGTAATGTCGACCGATATGGATATTTTCAGTGTGCAGAACGTGGGAGCCGCCGCGACCATTGCTACAGCTGTTGGCAGCTTTATCCTATTTATTGTGAAGCGCCCATGGAGGAAAAAAAATCCAACCTCAGAGGACGCCTCGAACCCGTCTGTAAATCAAACCGCAGGCGAAAAAAGCACCTTGGTTAATGCCACGCACAGTCAGGTAACCTTGACGAACCACTATCACGCTTCAGCCCCTGCGCCTCCGGAGGTAGCGGATTTTCCGGGAAAGTGGAACGGGCTGGCGGCTCGGCAGATAGCCGAAAGGCTCCTCAATGAGGCTGACTGGGAAGCTCTCGTGCCTGACCTCGAAAAACCTTATGGGCATTACTTCGCAGGCGAGTACAACCTCCATTACCCCGACAAAGATGGCATTGTCTTGGCCTACAGTACGAAAACTGTTGGTGATGACTGCCATGCCTGCGCCCCGCATATCAGTTTTTTCGAGTACCACAAGAAAAATGCAGGCTGGTCACTCGTAAGCGAAGATATTGGCGTATTCCAAGGCGGTGGATGGGGTGAGCCGCCTGAGATCTCGGTTATCCCTGTCTCAAGAACAAAGTTTGGTGTGATACAGCAGGATGGCAGCACGAACCAAGGTCTGTCGGTCGGTCGTAAGTCATTGCACGTTCTTATGGGCGATAGATTCCAACAGGTGCTCGAACTGATTGTTTTTCAGTCGTTGGACAACAAGGGATGGGAAAGCACGCTGCGTAGCGTCCCGCGCTCAGATGGCTTCTACGACATTGAAGTGATTCGAGTTGGCATTAATGGCGAAGAAGACCTTCGGTTACTGGACCCGGTCGATAGCTTCTACACGACGCTATGTGACACCGATGATCGAATCAGGCCGCGCGACGTGTTCAGTTTCGATGGACGAATTTACAATCGAGATCCCGCAATCCGCTGAGCTTCTGGTTAAGCAGTTTCTAAGTAGGCTGGCCACCCATCTCGCCGCCCTGAAGCGTTGGCCATGGTCACGCCTGCCCGGGGACGTCAGTCACTTTTATCGTTTTGATCATTCTCAGCAGCAGGAAATCGTCGGGGGCAGTCCATGATGAGCTCGCCGTCCGACACGGCGTTGACTTCGCGCAGGCGAGGGTGGCTCAGCAGTCCCGATGGCAGGGGATGCCGAGCGAAGGGATTGTGGAGCACATACAGCCCATCCATCAGGTGCTCGCTGTAGTCTTTCTTCATCGCTGAACGCATGATCGGTAACAGATTGCCCGGATTGGGGTGAAGCGTGAAGTACGCGGACATTGCATCAGAATTATCAGCCAACGCCCTCAATTTCCCCCAGGTCGCGAGACTGCTGTAGACGACAGCGGAAACGTCCGCATAAGTGTCATCGCAAAATAACCCCACTTCGATGTTGGTGTTGGCATTTTTTGGGGCTGCTGTGACGTTGTAAGAAGCAACGTGAGTATCCCCGGGCGTGGTCGCGGCTTCATCGTGATAGAGCCCGTAAAGCGCAGCCATGATCGGACGCCCAGCTGCAAAATGCGCGTGCGGTCTGTCGAATGATGCGAGACCGATGACGAAGGGCTTGTCTTGAACGTGCTCCAGTTTTGAGTAGCTGTTCCTGTACTTCCTGTACTTCCTGACTTTCGTATCGAGGCTGTTGCAGATCCGCAAGGTGGATTCGATGTTGAAGTCGGTAAAGTCTTTGGGGTGGTGGGTCATAGAGAAGCCGTAAGCAGGCTGCCCGCCAGCCGAGGGATTTGCGATTGTCGCTTCTAGGCAAAATGGGACTTCACCCTCGACGACAAAATCAGGCGCATGATGACGAGGATCAGACGGCAGCCCCCATTCCTTAAGCGCTGCGAACAGGTACAGCTCACAAAACGAAGATTCGAAGGTGGTTTGAAGTTCCTTTACGAACTTCCCATCACGATCTACGAAACCTTCGGCCCATTGAGACAGCGCCGCGCGCTCAGGGCCATAGATTTCCTCGTCATCATCTTGAAGATCGGATGCTGCGCTGCGGTGGTGACCTGAGGGGAAAATAGATCAATGGGCATACGCGGAGCTCTCCGTAACGGCGACGCTCAAGATTGAGTGCGCAGCAGCGCATCTTCCCCTGGCTTTTGCAGCAACAGGGTCAGGCTTTCTATCAAATTCTGGGTCAGGCCATTTAGCGTTCTCATACCGGAGGCTCCAAGGCCGTGATGGGTTCGAGGAAGGTAATGACGTGAGGTTCGATTCCGCGCAAGCGGTCGATACGGGCGGCGACCTGGATCGCGGCATCGAGTTCGCTGACTCCCTGGCTTTGCATGATGTCGTAGCGTTCTTTCTTTTTTTCTGACTCGGTCATGGCCAGCGCCAGGTACAGGCTGGGCGGTACCGCGCGGAACAGTACTTCCATGCTCTTGGAGAGCAGGACGCCTTCGGTGTATTTGCCGCTTTCTTTGCGCGCCGAGAGCATCAGGGCTTTTTACGCGGGCGTCAGTTCGCGGAAACGGGAGATTTTTTCAACTTCGTCCGGGGGCATGTTCAGGCAGATCCACCACTCGATCATGTTGAGCATGCGATTGCGCCGGGTCTCGGGCGGACTCAAAAAACTGGACACCCTGCGCAGCATCGGCGCCCAACTGCAGCCGTTAGGCCTGACAACCGGCTACGGCGAAGTGCTGGGCAACTGGTGCCTGAAAAGCATTGAAGAAGAGCAGGGCGCCTTCCTGCAGGGCGGCATCCCGCGCAAACAAGCCTTTACCCTGGAGTTTGTAGCCTATGGCGACGACCTGCAGAACCGCTAGCGGCGACGTGCTCGACACGATCTGCCAGAATTACTACGGCCACCTCAATGGCTCGATTGAGGCGGTGCTCAATGCGAATCAGGGGCTGTCCGATGAGGTGCAGCCGTTTCGGGCAGGGGTGATGATTGTCCTGCCGGATCTGGTGGTGCCGAGTGAGGAGGGGGTGATGTTGTGGGGGTAGTAGGCGCTTCGGTCAGTTGGTCGCGTCAATTTGCTCTTTGAAAGCCAACATCGCGGCGCTGACACGGGCCGATTCGCTGGCATCCAGAAGAGCGTCCCCGCAGGCCGGGCAGAAGTCGCCCGTCACCGCCGCTATCGAGGTGGATTTATTCCTATAGGAGTAGGGCAGGTCACGGGCTTCACGCACCAGCACAGTGACACCGCAAACAGGGCAAATCATTAACGTTGATGCTCTTGCACATATTGCTGCAACGCTTGATCCAGCCGCGTTTGCCAGCCACTGCCGCCAGCCTTGAAGTAGTCCACTACCTCAGGTGAAAGACGCAAGGTGACCCGCTCCTTGACCGGCGCTTTTTGCGGACCGCGCTCGCCACGGCGGCGCACCGTTGTCTGCTCAAAAAAGGCGTCAACAGCTGCCGGATCATTAGGGTCATACAGCCCTCCGGGCTCCCGAGCGATTGGCGCATCGGCAGCCGCTTCGCGTTTGACCCGTTCCCAGTCAGTCTTGCTGGAGGTTTGCATAATATCTTCTCTCCTGTTTTGACGCGCGGCGCAAAGAAATTGCGCGGATGTCCTGGTCGCATTCAACGTAGACGAGCACAAGGACGATATTCACGATCTCGACCATCGCCACGTCCATCAACCGGTGTTCACCCTGACGCGGCGAGCAGAGCGTGATCTTGTTCGGCGCGTGGTACACCAAGCCTGCATCCGCCAGATCCAGACCATGCTTGGCAAGGTTGGTTTGGCGTTTTACTTCGTCGAAAACGATCATTATTTTATCGTACTCACAAAAAAATAAGCAGGCAAGCCGTGACTGGTGAGAAAGAGACCGATGGCGCGCAGCAAAACTAGCTTTTTTTAGAGCCTTTTAAACCTTCCTCTAATCCGCGTTTTATGTGGGATCTTTCCCGGCAGTAGTCTGCATGAACTCCACCTTCAGCATCATCGCCGACGGTGCCGACACCACCACCTTGCTCAACGACCGCCTGCTGCTACTGCGCCCCATCAACAAACCCGGAATGGAATCCGACGGTTTTGAGCTGGGCTAGCATTGAGGTATTTCTCGGTTACAGCGGCACCGCTTTAACCCGTCTTGGGCGTTACACCGTGGACGAGGTCGAGTTGTCCGGCCCACCACCCAGCATCAGGACAAAAAACCGGTAAGTTGGCTATCATCCCCCTGGACAACGACCAAGCCCCGGCTGTTTGCCTTCAACCGCTCCACCGCTGCGGTACGCCTGGAAATGCCCGGCCGCACCGACCGTTTTGCCGCGCGCAGCATCAGCGCCCAGGGCTTTAAAACCGGTCTTGATGGCGAGTACCTGGTGGACTCGGTCAAGCAGGTCTTCCCCCAAAGCGGCTGGATCACCACCATTGAATGCAACGGCGGCAAGCAGGGCAAACCCATTTCGATTACACGGCAACAACTGCTGCTGGCTATGCCAGCCAGCTGTTACTACTAGCGGCCTGGGGGCAACGGTGGCGGCAGCATCGAGCCAGCGCGGATGAAGTGAATGTGAAGCTCGGGAAAATCCTTCTAGGCGCTGATCCTCCACATTCCGAGGCAGCGGTTCAAAGACTCTTGCATGACGCCGGATTTGGAAACGCTACCCGTTTCTTCAGCAGCCTTTTCTGGGCGGCGTGGTTGACGTGCAAAGTGGTCTGAACATGGCCACGTATGGCTGCTTCTGGCCTATTCTGTGAAAAAGTAGATCTCCTGACTGGCCTGCGGAAAAATCAGGTCATCGGCCAGCGGGAGGATTCGCAGCATGATGGGGCAATTGTCGAGCGGACAAGAGAGACTGTTTTACTCGTTCAGTTCGGGCAATGGGTTAATTTCTGTGTTCAATCATCAACCCATTGCCCGGCGTTCTCCCGCATCCAGCTTGCCAGAGAATCCAGCGTCGGCCGCAATGACTTGCCCAGTTCGGTGATTTGGTATTCCACGCGGGGCGGTACTTCGGCATACACCGTTCGCTGAACAAGGTTGCGGTGTTCGAACAGACGCAATTGGCGGGTCAATTCCTTCTGCGTGATCGGTGCAACAGCGCGTTGCAGGTTGCTGAAGCGCACAGGCGCGTCGAACACCATCAGCCGATACAGGATCGGAATGGCCCACTTGCCGGAAACAAGATTGACGAACTGCGCCATTGGGCAAGGTTCGCCCTGGCTCACAGGCGCTGGCAACTGCGTACTTTCTGGAGCGTTTTCAATCGACATGACTTTCCATTGGCCTCGTTAGTATCCAATTGGTGCCTACTATCCAAAGGATACTGTAGGGGAAATACTGCTGCTTTCTCAACAGAACCATGGGGAAGCAAGCATGAAGCGATTGCAAGATAAGTTCGCCTTGGTCACAGGTGGTACCAGCGGAATTGGCCTGGAAACAGCACGCCAGTTTTTGGCTGAAGGTGCGACGGTTGCCATTACGGGACGAAACGAACAGGGACTCGCGAGCGCAAGGCATGAGCTGGGTGATACCGTTCTGGCGATAAAGTGTGATGCCGGTGACATGGATGATCAGCGCCGCCTGGCACAAGCATTGGCGCAGAACTGGCCGCGACTCGATGTGGTCTACGCCAACGCGGGCGACGTGACCCATTTGCCTTTGCAGGAGTGGAGCGAGGAAGTGTGGGATCGACTCATGGCTGTCAATCTGAAGGGGCCATTTTTCCTGATCCAGTCGTTGTTGCCGCTGCTGGCCAACCCGGCGTCGGTGATCTTGTGTGGCTCAACCAGCGCCCATATTGGTTTGCCGCAAAGCAGTGCCTATGCCGCGAGCAAGGCGGGCTTGCTATCACTGGCACGCACGTTGTCGGGAGAGTTGCTGGGGCGCGGGATCCGGGTCAACGGCCTGAGCCCCGGACCGACTGAAACACCTGCCCTGAACAAATTGGGTTTGGCCCCAGAGCAGCAGGACGCTTTACGAGCACAGATACGTGAACTGGTACCTGTCGGTCGCATGGGAACCCCTTGGGAACTGGCCAGGGCGGCTGTTTTTCTCGCGTCCGATGAATCACGTTTCGTCGTTGGAACGGAATTGCTGGTTGATGGCGGAGTCGCCAATCTGTAGGCCTGGCACTGGCATGCTGAAGCTGGCCGATGTCGCCCGCTTGTCATCGATGATGGCAAACTTTGCCAGTTCAGGAGGCGCTGCCAAAGCACTTGTCGGCCAATTTAAGCAACTGTCTCAGCAGATAAGGCCTAAATGGTTTGCCGGGGGCTCCTGAGCCTCGACGACACATGTTGTTCAGGCAGCAGGCTACGGAACTGGCTTGTTTTACAAGCCTGCGGCGCAATGGGCTGCGCCGCAGACTTTAGAGCTAAACAATCCGCGACGCGTTAACCAATTGCCGTTTCGCTCCACTCACTATTGATCAAGCGCTTGAGCTGCAAGGGGTTGCTGTTTTGCAGGGCAGGGGGAAGAAGCGCATCGGGATAGTTCTGGAAGCAGACCGGGCGTAGAAAACGATCGATCGCCAGGGTCCCCACGGACGTGCCGCGCGAGTCCGAGGTGGCCGGGGATGGCCCGCCATGGACCATGGCTTCACAGACTTCGACGCCGGTCGGATAACCATTGACCAGGATTCGCCCGACCTTCTGCTCCAGCACGGGCACAAGCCATTGGTACCGCTGCAGATCCCCAGGTTCGCCAATCAGGGTGGCCGTCAGCTGGCCGCGCAATGATTGCAACGCAAGCTTGAGCTCTTGGTCGTCGGCCACTTCGATGACGATGGTGATTTGGTGATCACTAAGGCATTGGACTACAGCCTCAAACGTTGGGCTGCATTGAACCGTTACCTGGCCGACGGCACGGTGCCCATAGACAACAACCACATCGAAAATCATATAAGGCCATGGGCGCTCGGACGCAAGAATTGGCTGTTCGCCGGATCATTACGTAGTGGTCAACGTGCGGCGGCGCTGATGAGCTTGATTCAGTCGGCCAAGCTCAACGGGCATGACCAGTATGCCTATTTGAAGGATGTTGTAGCTCGTCTGCCCACGCAGCGGGCGAGTAATATCTGAGAGCTGTTGCCCCACGGTGGCAACCGACTTAGATGCGCAAGATGGGATGCCCATACGCTTACGTCAAGCTCAGTCCACAATCGCCTCGGCTCCCCCGATAGTGAGTCCCACTCATGAGTCGAGTTCCCCACCAACCCGCAAGCGGTTTGCAGTAAGCGTTACATAAACTCATGGGCAGAGTGCCCTGCCGAATGAACAGAGGCGCTATTGCGAGCACAAATGCCGATTGGAGCCTCCGACCTATCAAGATTCAAGTGTCGACGGCGTTTCTCTAAGATGGCACAGTGCTATACGCCTCAAGAACTGAGGTGGTGCAGCTGTAGACGTCGCTGAGACGTCTGTGCTGCGTTGCATGCTTTTGAATCGTCAGCATAAGGATTTGCGTCAATGACCGCGTTCACTCCTGCTGTAAATCCAATAAAAGCCTGGCTCAGCGAGTTTTTGCTCACCCGCGAGCTATTCAAAGGACCTAACGGCAAACCTCTGTACAGCTACCAACTGTCCGAACACGAGTACGCATCCTTACGCAATTTACTTCAAAAGTACCTACGGCTAGCGTCCAGTCCAGTTCAGGTCATACACCTGGGAGCATGTTTTTGTTTATTCGTCAGTGAGCAGTATCGTAGAAATTACAACAGCTCATGGTCCTGGTCAGGCGCTGAGAGTGAGTTAGCAGTTTCACTTTCACACAACCAGCATGCAACCTTGGCCAGTAAAGGACTGGAATACTGGAAACGCCCTATTCGGTACCGTGAAAACGGTAGGGATTGGTTAGGGTCGCTTTTCGCAGAAGGTGGGCTACCTTGGCCCCTGGTTCAAAAGGAATCGCATGGCTTTGGCAAAGCTGTCAATCGAGGTATTAATCTCTTCAGTGCAGGGAGCAGCCACCGAACAACTGCTGACCTAATAGCGGCGCACGAAGATGAATTGCCAATTTCCTTTCGAAATCTAGAAACCAGACAGCTGCTTGCCGGCATTGTTGAACAGTTGATGTATCTGGCTGGGCAATATCCGCTTAAGGATCAGAAAGACCCTGCTGCTTACTTGGATAAAGTCGCTCCTGAGTGGACAGAAGCCTTTCCAATCCCTCTCGATGAAACTAATGCTAGAGGCCTGATTAATGATTGGCTACATGATGCTGGCAAGCAGCGGCTTGATAGGAATGAGGCCCTCATTCAATCCAGAGCATTCACCTGTGAGCATTTTCTATTAGGCGCACTGCCGGACTGGAGGATTAGGACAGAGCTGGCCTTGCCAAAGGAACACTCATTTGATATTGATGCCCAGCAGTTGGGTAGCACTCGGCTCGATCAAGCCTATTACGAAGGTGAGCACATATTAACTCGGGGGCCTGCAGTGTATGCCCAGCTGAACGAGTCGCGTCTGACGATCCGCTTCTCCAAGCCCTCAATATCAATAGAACGTCGCCGGTTAGGCGAACCTGTCACGCTGCGCTTACTCGACAATGGACGAGTTGTTCAATGTTACCAATTCGACGGCAGCGAGTTGGACTACGAAGAAACGCCGTTAGTTTTTGAACAGCGGGCTGATTGCTGGCAACTGGTCGGAACATCATCTTGCGGTGTCGCTGGTGAGTCCGCACGTATGCGCATTCCGACCAAATTTAGTTTTACGTCAGACGGCCTCGCACCATCCCTGCTGACTACCGACAAAGAGAACGGCCAGTGGCTGGATCTACGGGCCGATGTATCGCTCCAAAACGGCCCTGACCTCTATCGAATCGAATTAAATCAGAATCAAAACGAACACCGAAAACCCGCTCTGGCTGGTGTTCAGGGGCTCTATTACAGTAACCCAGGTGTTGTATATTTGGGTTGGCCACGACTGGAGTTGCCCGAAGGCTATGAGTTTGGGTTGGGCGATATTCTAGAATTTGCCAATGGGCAACCCCTGGACACTCTTCGCCGTACCGGGCCCTTCGGTGTCGTTCGTTACACCTTGAAAAATCGCACGGGAAAAACGCTTTTAACACGACGCTTTGCCGTCCTACCCAAAGAATTCAGTACCTCGTTGCTTCCTGCGACCACTGAAAAACCTGCTCGATTGCAGGTTAAAGGTGCGCTCCAGCTTGACTTGAAAATCGACAGCTCGCTGCTAATGGCCAAGCGATTGGAGTCTGATCACTCCGCAACCACTTTCAGCCTTATTCATCGATCTGATACACCTCCTGCTGGTTTTACGCTGGAGATCGACCAGAAAAACAGCAATCAGCCACTACGACTTCGCCTCCCATACCCGTATCAAGGAGCCCGGCTTATTGGACCAGACGACCGGCCCTCACGAGTACACGAACTTACGTTACCTGAGCTGATAGGTCATCGCATCGCATTGACCTCAGGGCAAACTCAAGGGCAATGTTTCTACATGCAACTAGAACTGGTGTGCGAGGCGCTGCCACATCCAAAACGGCACTATGAGATCAAAGTAAGCTCATCGCCCACGCTGCTAAATTTATTTAGCTACCAAAATGACATGCTGCAAATGCTAGGAGCAGTCGACGAACAAGATGCGTTTATCAGACTTACTCTAGAAACCGAAAAGCGTGCGCTCAGCCTGAATATCAGACGGTACAACGGCCGCTTACAATGGGAAAGTCGAGACACATTCACGATCTGCGAAATAAATAACGCGACAATTTTGAATGACACCGAAGTTGAAGCAATGCTGCTTTCTGATCCTAAACAAGCGCCAGTCAAAATTGAGGAACTCAAGAGTCAGGATGTTGGCACCGGGCGATTTATTTTACCCCACGCCATGCAACGTGATGGTCCATGGCTAATCTATCCAGCCAAAGATAGTAAAACTCAATTTCGCCCTGCACTGTTCGCGTCGGCTTCGTCGATTACTGAAATTCAAACTGAAGTTTTTTCCCTGCACAAAGCGACACAGGTTTTCCACCCAAAAACCAACCCAAACGCCATCAGCCAACAAATCACCGTCATGGCCAAAGAGTTCGGGCACAGTGGTTGGCAATATTTAGCGGATTTGAAGCAACATTACGCGCACCTGCCGTTGTCGTCATTTGAAAGCTGGAAGGCACTGTCAAAGCAACCAGACGCGCTGGCATTCGCGGTGCTCCGACTAGAAATGGACGACGCGTTCTGCGCTCGAATTCGCGATGAGTTGGCGGTGATCTGGGAAGCAATTCCTCTCCCCATTTGGTTCGAAGCGCATGCACGATTTTTACAAGGGCTGATAGCATGTGGCTTGCCGGAGATTCTTATCAAGAACCTTGAAACGAATCGCGCGGCCGTGTTGCGACTTGTGGTTTCCGGCTTTGATTATTTAGGCGACTACCTAAGTACTGGCAATAAAAGCAGTCTGACCAAAATCCCTCCCCAATTGGTGGTACCAGGCTGGAATCAAGCCTTACGCCAACAACACGCTACCGACAGACAGTGGCCTACCGATCTTACTGCGGAGTTGACTAGCTGGCTCCTTCAGAATCCGGTACCTGAATTCTTGCGAGAGATTACCCCTGTTGGTTTCCCTAAAGCGGTTTCTTACTTACCAATTTTTTTGGCGTATGTGACGGCAGGCAAAGCCACCCTAGATGATCTTCCTGTGCCGATGGCGTACCTAAAATTCGCCATTCGATTGGTTTCTGATTTTGACCGTCAGGGATGGTTCGCACCTACTCACGCACTGATGGTTTCGTATTTGCTAGCCTCCGAAGACGAGGCATAAGGAGTTCCGATGCGTTTCTTCACGGATTTAATTGAGCAAAGCCTTAACCGCACGCGGGAAGCAACCCTAGGTGTCCTAGGAGTTAACGAACCGGGGCTTCGCCGTCATCTGAACGAAAAAATGGTTGATGAATTGGGGGCCGATGGCTGTTTTTTGGCTCCGCCGGTTTTCGAACATACGTTTGGTTGGAAAGAGTCGGAAAAGCGTCTTCTCGACTTAGAGGGGTCATTGCTCTCCAAAAGCCTGCTCAATACATTACAAAACGCCCATGCGTATGACTTTCCAAGAGAAGCCCATCCCTATACGCACCAGCTTCAGGCTTGGCGAACGTTGCTTAACGAGAAACCTCGATCTGCCATCATTACCAGTGGCACCGGCTCGGGAAAAACAGAATGTTTCATGGTGCCTATCCTTGAAGATCTAATCCGGGAGCGTGAGCGAAATCAGTCATCCTTGATTGGGGTGAGAGCGCTATTTCTCTATCCTCTCAACGCCCTAATCAACTCTCAACAGGAGCGATTAGATGCATGGACCCGTGCGTACGGTAAAGATATTCGGTTTTGTTTATACAACGGTAAAACTGAAGAACGCGAAGGGGTCATTCGTAAGATTCAAGAACAGAAACCCAACCAGGTTTTGTCACGCGAGCTTTTGCGCAAAGAGCCCGCGCCAATATTAATGACCAACGCGACAATGCTCGAATACATGCTGGTTCGTCAGGTAGACAATCCTATCTTGGAGATTTCAAAGCAACAGCAGTCTCTACGCTGGATTGTCCTCGACGAGGCACACACTTACGTTGGTTCTCAAGCCGCAGAAATGTCTCTCCTGCTGCGCCGGGTCGTTCAAGCATTCGGTAAAGATCCTGAGGAAATTCGTTTTGTCGCGACATCGGCCACCATCGCCGGGGGTGAGGCCGAAGAAAAGTTGAAACGCTACCTTGCAGATCTCGCAGGAGTGCGGCTAGAACAAGTCGACGTCATTGGAGGATCTCGTGTTTGGCCGGATATCTTGTTCGACTCGAAAGTCGAAAAGGCCTCGCTGGAGGTCGTGCAGTCTATCGAGGATAAACAAGAAATATCACCGACCCGTTTTGATTCTTTAGGACGCAATTCAATAGCACGCTCGTTAAGGCATGCGATTGTTAACTCGACCAAACCGTTAGATTTAAATGAATTACTGACGATACTGAAATCCGAATTGATGCCTGGCTCGCGGCTGGAGCAGCAACGGGAAGTGTTAGGTTGGCTCGATGTATCAACTGGCACCCGACGGCATAAGGACGAACCGCCGTTTCTTAAGCTACGGACCCATCTTTTTCAACGAATGCTTCATGGACTATGGTCCTGCATAGACCCCAATTGCACTGCCAAATCTGCCAGTCTGAGTGAATGGCCATTTGGCAACGTCTACGTTCATCAACGTGCACGCTGCGAATGCAACGCCCCAGTGTACGAATTAGGATTTTGCGATGACTGTAAAACTCCGCATTTGATTGCGGAGGATCGCAACGGGGTTCTTCACCAATTGAGTCCGTACGCAGGAGATGAGTTTTCTCTGAGCTACGAAAGCGGCGAAGAAGAGACGTCGCCTGAACGTGAGGCAACCGGCCCCACTACTAGTCGTGCTTACGCACAACGTTTGGTAATTGCCGGGTTGCAGGTCGCACAAGATCCCTTTTTCAGCGTCAGCCTCGATCTCGACACCCATGGGTTATGTGCTACTAACTCAGCGCGCCCTATCAACATTACAATCGCTGAAGAGAAAGCGGCTTGCTGTAGTCACTGCGATCACGAACTTCCAAACAAAAAAAGCTTTCTGAGAAAAGCGTACCTGGGCGCTCCATTCTATGTTGCGAATGCAGTCCCGACGGTGCTGGAGTTTTGCCCAGATGCCGACAAAAAAGACAGCAATGAGCGCTCCCCAGAAGAATTACCCGGTCGGGGTCGCAAGCTAATTACGTTCACCGATAGCCGTCAAGGTACGGCACGTATGGCCGTGCGCATGCAACAAGAAGCCGAGCGTTCGCGGTTGCGTGGCTTAGTATTTGAAACGCTTCGGAACGTTCAGGCCAAAGCTGATGCGGAACCTAAAGACGTTCCTACTGGCGACTATGATCTGCTGATGCACCAGGCCGAAGGCTTAGAACAGTCGGGAATGGGTGTAATGGCGGCAGAGCTACGCAGAAAAGCGGCCGCGCTACGATCCGGCAGCGCCCTACAAAAACGAATCGTCAGCGTCGATTGGGCAAGCATGGTGTATGAGCTCGCGGCCTCCAAAGATGTAGAGCAGTCAATCCTGCGTTACAACCGCTACGCTAACCCTGTCCTTTTTGACGGGAGCCAAGGTGGCGCAACCATGGCTCGCTTACTTTTAGCTCGGGAATTTTCCCGACGCCCAAAAAATCAAAACAGTACGGAGACTCTCGGCCTTGTAAAAGTAACTTACCGAGGTCTCAAAGAAATTAGCTCTACACCGCCGATGTGGACAGAAACAAAAGCCGTACCGGCGACAGGAGCATTTTCGGTGCCTGAAACTCGCTTAACGCTTGAGGATTGGCAAGACTACCTTAAAGTTGCACTTGATTTTTACGTGCGCGAGAACACCTTTATAAACATGGATCGCGACATGCAATCCTGGATGGGCAGCAGGTTTACCCCCAAATCGCTGTTCTCTCCAAAAATCGAGATGGAAGAAAGCACAACAGTAAAAAAATGGCCTCAAATTAAATCTGGGAATCCGCATCGGTTAGTAAAACTACTGGAACAAGCCACCGGATTGAATCGGACGGTCGCTACAGATGCGGACAAAATCAATGCTTGGTTAGAGGCCGCATGGTCTGCTCTAACACAGGCTCTCATCCTGGAACCCGCAGATCCAGGGCATCGCCTCAAGCTAGAAACACTGACCTTTTCGCTATTAGAAGAGGGGTGGCTCTGCCCGATAACGCATCGAATTTTCGATTCGACTTTTCGTGGGCTAACCCCCTATTTACCCATAAAGTTGCGTCCGCAAGACTACCGTTGCCAGAAAATCCAACTCGCCTCGCTAGCTAACCTCCAGATAGATGGCAGCGCCGTGACCAAGCAATTGCAGATCCGGTCGCAGGTCTTACAAGATCCGGTCATCCAGCACCTTCGGTCCGAGAATCTCTGGACCGATATTAGCGACCGTACCGTAGAAGGCGGATTTTACTATCGAACCGCAGAACATTCGGCTCAGCAGTCGGCGCAGCGACTCGATGACTATGTTGATTTGTTTAAGAAGGGTGATATCAACGTACTCAACTGCTCCACGACTATGGAGATGGGCGTAGATATTGGGGGCATCTCTGCTGTAGTGATGAACAATCTGCCGCCCCACCCTGCCAACTATTTGCAACGGGCGGGACGCGCCGGACGCCGTAGTGAGGCACGCGCAATAGCCTACACCTTATGTAAAGCGGACCCTCATAACCAGCGCGCGTTTGCACAGCCTAAGTGGCCATTCATTACCGCCATTCCCGCGCCCACCATTACTTTAAGCTCTTCTCGCATTGTTCGGAGGCACGTCAATTCGCTGCTCTTGTCTATTTTCCTAAAATCAAAAACTAGTAGTGACGGTGATCGAACCAGGCTGACTCTCCAATGGTTTTTTGGCGGGGACGACTCACCCTGCCAGCAATTCAAAAGCTGGCTGACTAGTTGTCAGGCAGAATTCGCAGACCCAATCAAACGCCTTGTCAGCGGAACCTGCTTAGATGGCTGCCTGCTCAGCACAATCTCAGCAGAGACTCAGGAAAGCGTACGTATTCTGGAGGACCGGTGGCTTGAAGAGTCTCGAAAGCTCAACGCTAAGCTGCAAGCGGCGACAGATTTGCCGTACAAAAAAGCGCTAGAGCTGGAGAAAAAACGTCACGACGGTGAGTACTTGCTTCGCGATCTCGCGTCCCGTGCGTTCCTTCCAGGATATGGATTCCCTACCGATGTCGTGACACTCAATACCTACAATATTGAGGACTTCAGGCACCAGCGAACTCATCCTGAGAGTCGTGAAGACAGCATTTTCAACAACAAAGAGCTTCCGTCTCGCGGCTTAAACATTGCGATCCGAGAGTATGCACCTGGGTCGCAAGTGGTAATCGATGGGCGAGTCTATCGTTCGGCAGGAATCAGTTTGCAATGGCATTCGTCAGGCCAAGTAAACGAAGCACAAAAATTTGATATCGCCTGGCGATGCTCAAATTGTGGAGCGACAGGCGTAATCGAAAACGCTTATACCAACAGCTCCGAGCTAACGTGCTCACACTGCATGCACGCAATTCAACCAAGCGAGCGCCGAACCGTCCTTCGCCCTGGCGGCTTTGTAACCGACTTTTATGAGTCCACAACAAACGACATCACTTCTCAGAAGTTCATCCGAGTTGAACGACCTCGCATCCAACTGACTGGCGAGACGATCTCGCTGCCCGACAAGCGGTGTGGTTTCGTTCGATTTGGTCACGATGGCAGTGTGTTTCATCATTCATCCGGTGAACACGAAAAAGGTTACGCCGTGTGCCTAACCTGCGGACGTGCAGATTCAATGCTCGCCTCCGGAGACATTCCTAAAAATCTGCTTCCAGATCAGCTACACCGGCCAGTGGGCGGGATCACAGGCAGTCGTAAAGAGTTCGACTGCCCCGGAACGGCAGTTAAGCCTAACCTTTTCCTGGGCTATCAAATTCGCACTGACGTCATGGAGCTTTACTTGAGAAGTCCCCAGACAGGCCTGTGGCTCGGGGATAGTCTGGCAGAGCAAATCATAGCCACGACCCTTGCCGTTGCACTACGCGACGTAATCGCCGAACTCTTAGGTATTGCCAGCACAGAAATGGGCTTTGGTTTCCGTCTTGATCGTGATATCGAAAGTGGACAAGAGCGAACGGTTATTCAGCTATTCGATGAAGTCAGCGGAGGAGCTGGGTTTGTCCTGGCTGGCTTAGCGAATACCACGGAACTATTACGTAAAGCGTTAGGGAAGCTGCATTGCCCGGTTAACTGCGAAAACGTCTGCTCGCACTGTCTTGCAGGTCAAGACAGTCGAGTGGAGCGAGAGGAGCTAGATCGTGGGCGCGCCATGGAGTGGCTGACTGTGTCGGGCCTGATTGAACATTTAGACTTGCCCTGCGAGTTTGAGACTGTGGTGGGGGCTAGTTATTGCTCGACCGGCCCGATCCGCTATTTGTCCTCTGCGATCAATTCAGCGGATCGCAGTGAAAATGACACCTCTATTTGCTTGGTGATGAGGGGCGATGCAGAGGACTGGGACCTAGATCACCCTTACTTCCGTGAAAAAATCCTCACTTGGGCAATCGCTGACAAACTCAAGGTGAAACTGGCAATTCCTTCAGGAGCGTCGCTAAGCAAAGCACAGAAGAACACCCTCTTTGACCTGGCTAGTCTTGGGGTGGTGATTGAGGATATGGACAACACTCTTCCACCGATCAAACCTTACTTGGTGGCTCAAATTCGTTCCAAGTCGGGCATCAAAAGTCTTTTTAGCAGCGATGCCTCCGCTGCGACTCCAGGAGTCGGATGGCTGAGTAGCAACGATGGAATAGTATGGGCTGGAAGCAACTGTGTTTCTGATTGCGGTGGTCAGCCTATCGACGTCCGGACCTGGCGCCAATTTGAGCAGGGTGCACGGGTCATCGAAATCACCCACGAACTTGACGGTCCTATCAGCAGCTTGCATAGGCGTCTCGCTACTCTCATTGAGAAGCACGCGCCCGAATTGACTGAGTTGATTGCCACGGATCAAGCAACAGTGGTCAGCTATTCCGACCGTTATTTGAAATCACCATGGTCGTTAATGTTGTTAAGCGGTTTTCTTGAACTTTTCAAAAATGAAAAGCTTGAGTCGCTTCGAATTCAAACGCTAGCATCCAGTGGCGATCAGTCCAGCAATCAAATTAGTCATGACTGGAGGTTCCAACTTGATCAAGAAGCACTTCTTAAGCTTTGGTTGGGTAGCCAGTTCTCCATCTCACCTGAAATTGAAATCAAAGAACGAAGCCGGGAACTTCAACACGCGAGAGTGATAACAGTAGATTGGGTGTCGGGTAAGCGCAGCAAAGTTTTCCTTGATCAAGGAATGGGATACTGGCGAGGTAAATTGCCGTATCGCGACCAGATGGGGTTTGACTTCCGTGCTAACCACGAGAGCCAAGCGCTACAAATGCTGGAGAAATATAAAATGGCGCAAATGAGTCCCAACGGTGATTGGCCCACTTACATGAGCCTGCTCGTGAGCTAAGCCAAGCACTCAATGAGCCAGAGAAAGGTGTCCACCTAAGATAAAGTGGACGCTACCTTTCTATCTTTGTATCCGTCTGTAGTGGTCTAATGAAACCGGACACCCATTTAGGCGAGAATGCTCGCCATATCGAGGTTGATATTGGCGTCAGGCTCTCGGGCGACGCAGCCAGCGAAATCGGCTGCAATGGTCTCGCTTCGGGTTGCTCACAGATCACTACATACCGAGCCCAAAGAACGCACACCCGTATCCTGAGGATCGCTTCGCGTCACGCACCCAAGGCAGGAGCCGTATGCGGTAGTTCCGCACGTACGGATCTGTGCGGGGGGTGGCAGGTAACTGCCATCCCTACCGCGACCTTTGATCTTTAAATTTAAACGAGTAAAACATCCGCCCCTGCCCACTCGATAACAGTCCCTTCATGCTGTGTGATCCCCTGTCGTCCAATCCAGAAATCTTGCCGCAGACTAGGCAGGGGAGTTACTTTTTCTACAGAATCGGACAAAAGCTGCTAGTCAAAAGCGTTTAAGAAATCAAGGGCCATTCACACCTAGCCGAAATTTATTACCATTGCACTCTCTTTGCTAAATATGATCTGCAATTCATAAGCTTGGCCACGCCGATCAAGATTTGCAGCGAGTTGTAAATGCCGCGCTGTTGACTGGTCACTATATCGATGATGCACGAGAGCATCACGATCTTGGTCAGTAGGTATGAAAAAACTGCTGATCGGTTGCATGAAAAACGTCCTGAGCGTCAACCGTTGCGGTAATTTCAGTCAGGCTTTAGTCGATTCTACTCGCGCCAAGTTCAAAAAACCCCAGAGCCTGCAGACGATCAAGCAGTAGCAACGCAATTTACTGATATTGCCAGACGGTTGTCTGCAGAATGCTGCATGACCTTAATAGGGAGCTGCCTCAGTCCTGCGATTGGCGATTACTTGTTTGCTGAGTATATGGCATAATCCCCCATAGTTAACGCCAAACATTAACAGCAGGATGCTAGATATGTATAATACCGCACCAATCAGTGATTATGTAGCATCTGGAACTGAGGATGATCTAAAGCTTGCACTAGAAAGCCTAGAAGATAAGATTCTTTTAATAATGGACTGGGTGGATGCTGCTTGCCCCAGAAACGATGAAAATATAGCGTTGCTAAATTTGTTGGCCGCTAATTCACAGTGTGTAAACATTTTTCAAACAGCAATTGGTAACCATATTTCAATTCTGGCACTTGCAACCCGAAATCTTTACGAGCTCAACTTGATAGCCCGCTCGATAATCGGTAGCAAAAATAATCTCGACGAATGGAATTCAGAGGCCATTACTGACAATATTCAAGTTCTGGAGGGGATACTCAGTATTAATACTGCATCTGACTTGGCTGATCAGAGATTAATATTAATCGAAGAGATTAACCGGCTTAAAAAAGTCAGAAAAAAATATAGCTTGCCAGAAATTAATACCCCAGCCTCAGCAGGGCAAATAGCAAAAAAACTAGACTCTAGCGATGAGCACAAAAGCGTTTACAAACTGTTCTCAAAGCTTGTGCATCCAAGTTCATATCTGGTGAATAACTATAAGAACTCGGCGTCCCCTGAGACCACGATGATACTTCAGGTTCAAGGGCAAATTTACATTCATGATACCATTTCAAAGATCACTAACTACCTAAAAGTACCTGATGTAATTAATAATCAGAAGCAGTAGTTAGGGGTTTTTAAAGAGGTTTTCATGGCTTTTTTATGTGCGAGTGCCAATTGGTGACTTCTGGCCGATTGCTACCACTCGTGATATGCAATCATAATTGCAATAAAGTGATTCTGGATCCACTCACACGCCATTAGGAAATTCAAGGTATTAGTCGTAGTAAGCTGGCGCTTGATGCAGGGGGCAGGCGCCAAACGGCGCCTAGCTTTCATGTTGTGGTATTTTCAGATTCCAATAAGCCCTTGAAGTTAAAAGGTACGAAGATACTTATGTTTGGCATTTTTTAAGAAGGTGGCTTTTGGGGTTGAGTTCAATTGTTTGCGCTCAGAGCTCTAATGGTTTACATGGCTCTTCGAGCAACAAAGAATCTCTATTTTTTCCAGATGTGTTTTTTATTGTGGTTATTGTGTTTTTCATGTCGCCGTCAGTTATAGTTATTCTGTTTCCTTTGGCGTGATAGCGACTTCCTTGCTTGATCTTATAGCCCTTTATGCAAAAATGATCTTCATATTGTTCTATTGGAATTTTTAGTTCTAATGTGGCCGTCCGGGAATTCCGTCTTGCGCAATTAAATCGCTTGCCATCTATGCGACAGCAGTTCCTGAATCTCACTTGCCCGCGGCACCATAGACATCTTCAGCCGATAGCCTCAATGGTTTATCTAGCGAAGTTCGGAAGGTGTGATAGCCGTTTATTTACCCAGACCCAGAGTGCCTTAGTGGCGGCATTCAGGAGTTTTGACCTGGAGTGCAGAGGAGGGCGCGGTAACGACACAAACTGTCGTGAGCCATTGTGATAATGCCTTCTATCGAATAACTCACGTAAAGGCTGCCTAGAAGCCCCCAACATTAAATGTCTGCTTTGTTCCGAGTACCGCACGAGCAGAAGTTGAGCGCCTGCTGTGGCTTGGCTCTGATTTGGTTTGCGGATTGCGCTGGGTCTGTGCATCGCCCATCACCTCCAAGGTCGCATTCAGTGGGGCAGGCTATGGGTATTGAGTATTGGGTGGCAATTGCGGTCTTGGGGCTGATGTTGGCAATCCTTTGCGCACTGTATTCACAAGGCCATAAAACGTGGCATTTGCTCACGCACTGGCAGGTGACCACGCAAGAGCGCGAGCGGCGGGTGGGTTGGCACGCGCAGGAAAATCGAGAGTTAAGAGCGGCGCTCCAGGCGCAAAATGCACACGTCGATCAGCTCCAGCGAAAGCTCGAAAACCTGCAAGCCCTAGTGCCATCAACCTCTCAGCCTTAGACAATGACCCATAGCCACGTGCACCTACAGGCGTGGCAGAGGAGCAAGAACATGCCTATCCGACCACAGCCTTTCACTTTTGTATGTCAGGCGTGTCACTGGAAGAAAACCGTTGCACCGCTCAGTGATGCACTGGGGCCCCTCGACTGGTGTGAGCGGTGTGAGCGCTGTGGCAGTGACGTGTTGACCCGGCAGATAGCCGGCGTCGTTGACCGTACGTTGGCGCAATGGTTTACCCGATTACGCCGTTAGGGGGGCTTGGCCAATGCGTCCCGCGGAACCCCTGTCACGACTCAACCTGCGTGGCGCCAAGCACTGGCGGTGGCTAAGGAGGCGGACGTATTAATTTGCGTCGGTACATCGGGCTGGTTCACCCTACGGCGCAAATCCCCTATATCGCCAGGCAGTGTGGGGCACGAGTGATGCATATTAACGTGGTGCGGGAGCCAGTTGATGAGTAGGGTGTGTTGGTGTTGCTTGGTAAAGCGGCAGAGCGTCCGCCGCAGTTGCTGAGGTTGGGCAATCAGGCGGGGAGCATCAGCCAATGACTCATGTCCTCCAAGCGTGCTTTGACATGAGCGTTGTCAATCAGGCTTCAGAGCCTTTTCCGTGAGCCCAGTTGGCCCTACTAGTCAGATGACTTCGAACTGCTTTCAGAGCCATAGGCTGCTGCGGCCAGTCGCAAGGTGTCGCCCACCTGCTGTCGCAATGCCGCTGGTTCATGCACCACCAACGAAGCGCCCAAGGAGAGAATCCACCAGTGCAGTTGCCAGGTATTGCTGACGGTCGCCTGTATCTGAAAACCGTCTGGCAGTGCTTGTAGCACCATGTCCGCGCTCAAGGGCGTCTCTCGAATCAAACGCGCCTGGTGTTCACTGACCCACGCTTTGAAAAGGATTTTTTCCGGGTTACCGAATTGCAAGGCGTCGCTGGCCAAGTAGGTATGTAACTCGAATGACGCCACCCCTTGGCACTGAGTGTCGAGTACCGTTACTTCACGAAAGCGATGCACGGCGAATTGACGAACATCGGTATACGGCGCTGCCGTCGCTATGAGGTAGGTGATTAAGCCGCGCTGAACAATGGCCAGCGGGTTGAGGGTAAGTTCGCTGATTTTATTGGTGTGTGCCGAGTAATAGTGGCAGTGTACTTGTTGTTCGCTAATCACGGCGTGCTGCAAGGCTTCCAGGGTCTCAGCCAGGATTTGCGGTGCGTGCAGATTGAAGTCCGGGCGAACACTGGCCACTTTATCCGGCCAGCGGGCAGTGGGGTTGCCGTCTTCAAGGCCTTTGAGTTTTTGCCGGGCGTGCTCGAATCGTGGCTCCAGTACGCTCAACATGCTGCCGGGCAAGAGGGGGCGGATCGCATCTTCGACGAGGGTCAGACTGACCGCCTCTGCCAGTGTAATGCCCTGCAATTCCACGCTTACGCCTGGTTTCCAGTACCAACCAAAAGGCGTCCCGCCATTGTTGCACTGCAAGGGAAACACCACGGACAGATCACGCAAGTCGCGCTCGACACTGCGGCGGCTGATCGAGTAACCCGCGCTCACCAAGCGACTGAGCAGTTCACTCACCGTGATGCCAGGTGCGCGTTTGGGCAGGTGCTGTAGCAGTTCCCACTGACGGCTCAGGGCGCTATGGGTCTTGGCTGAAGGCAAGAGAATCATCCTTGTAGGGTGCAGGCTGGCCTATAGCCAGTAAGAAAGTCGGTTGCTCACCTATCGGCGTCAATCCGGCAACCTTTAATGGGCTTAATGTACGAAGCCGATGGGCCGTTGTTGCCCAGTGGGTTTCAAGCGACACTCGGCCAACAGTGCACGGGCCAATTCGTCGGCATTGGTGAATGGGTTGAAACGGCCTCGGCGCGCGACTGCTGCAAAGTCGCCAGGTGTCAGATGTGCCTCGGCGCGCAAGCGGCGGGCGGCATTATGCTGTGGATCCTTTAGTGCCAAAGCCTTGAGGTGTTCAGCAAATAATGCCTGGGCTTGCTCCGTCGTCAGGTAACCGAAATGCACCTTCAGGTCGAAGCGGCGCAAGGAGGCCTCGTCCAGGTCGGTGATCAAGTTGGTGGAGGCAATAAACAGGCCTGAATAATTCTCCATTTGAGTGAGCATTTCATTGACGGTCGTAACCTCCCAGCCCTGTCGCGCCTTGCGTCGGTCCTGCAAAAAGCTGTCGACTTCATCGAGCAACAGAATCGCGTCCTCTTGCCGGGCGCGTTCAAAGGCGTGTGCCATATTTTGCTCTGTCACCCCGACAAACGGGGAAACCAGATCGGAAACCCGTTTGACCATCAAAGGTTTGCCCAGCTCCTGAGCCAGCCAATGGCCGAATGCGGTTTTGCCTGTACCGGGCGGGCCGTAAAAACACAGCCGCGCCTGTGGATGGGCGCGCAGCCCTTCGATCAAACCATGCAGGGGCAGGTCGGTATTGATCCAGTCTGGCGAATAGAAGCTCGGTAAACCATTGCTGTGCTGTTGTAGCGAAGCGAAGCCTTGCGCTTTGAGCGTGCCATTGACGATCGATCGAATCGTGTTGTCCAGTGCTTTGCTGGCGCGTTGTGACACGCTGCGCCCTACGCGCACGGCTCTCTCTAGAACCGCCGGCGTCATCTGCTCATGGGCGCAGAGCTGTTCAATCAAGACCTCGCTCAACTTGCCGGCGCTGCACGTGTGCAGCATTTGTTTGCGCTGCGCCAAGGGTGGATTGGGCACTTCAATCACCAGGTCGAAACGGCGTATATGTGCCGGATCAATAGTCTCTATGCTGTTGCTTAGCCAGAAACACGGTTGGCTATTTTCTTCCAGCATGCGATTGATCCAGCCTTTCT
This sequence comes from Pseudomonas bubulae, assembly GCF_037023725.1. NCBI lineage: Bacteria > Pseudomonadati > Pseudomonadota > Gammaproteobacteria > Pseudomonadales > Pseudomonadaceae > Pseudomonas > Pseudomonas bubulae. Next base: position 3,808,637 of record NZ_CP146077.1, on the reverse strand, counting down.
GGGAATGGCTATTGGGCGCGGAAGGGGCGGCCTGGAAGATGTCCTCGATTTCATCAAGCACGAGCAGAGCAGGTTGCGAACGCAGTACGCTGTTGGCCGCGCGCAAGGAGCACAGACGTTGCTTGGCGCTGACGGGATCGCCCTGGCTGTCGGTACAGGCCACTTCATACAGCGCGCAGCCCAGTGTTTCAGCAATCAGCCGGCTAAGCTGAGTTTTACCTGTGCCGGGTGGGCCGTAGAGCAAAATATTCACGCCCTGTCGCGCTTGGGCCAAGGATTTGCTCAGGTAGCGCTCGGCGATCGTGAGCGCTTGGCTGATATGACGGTAATGCTCCCTGTTCAAGCTACCTGGCGGGCTTAAACGAAACGCATAAGCGAAGAGCTCCAGCGGTGTGCCTTTGCTAAAACGTAGCAGGCCAGGCAGATCCGGATTACTCACCGACAAGGTTGAACTCAGTGCCATGACGGCGCGGTGATTGGTGGTCAGATCCAGCAGGCCCGTGCGCATCAGTGGACTATTGTGTGCCAGGCATGCCTCGACTTCTGCCAGCGGTAGGCCCAATAGTACAGACAGCACTTTCATTGCCCGGTTGAGCCCCAGCATGCCCAACTGGTCTGTGGCATCACTGAGTGTCGGGTCGCTGTGCATCAGCACGCAGAAACCGAGTACTTGCAGTCCTGACTCACCCAAGCCTAACAGTGCCCCCAGCGCCTCCAGGTTGCTCTGTAGGTTGTTCGGATAGAGGGCTGTCATGTGCTCGGCATTGAAGGCGCGAGCGCGGGTGCGCAGTGTCGTCAGCGCCAGGGCAGGGCTGTACTGGTCATCGTCTAACCATTCGGCCAGGCCCAGCTCGTGAGCCAAATCATCCTCGCTCAGACCGTGGCGGTTGATAAAGCTACGATGCCCCCCCAGATCCAGCAGCAGTTGATAACACCACTTCAGCGAGAGCGTACAAGTATCAGCAGCACGGCGGCTGCCGTGTGCAAAGGGGGATAGGCGTCTGCCCATGCTGAGTCTCCTGATGCAGTGGAGTCAGCAGGATGAGGCCAGCGGGAGTCAAAATGTGTCGTACTAATCCTGCTTGGCAAGGGATCAGACTCGACATGCTCGGTCGTGCCTGATCCCAGTTCAGCGTTCTGTAAGCCTAGCGTTGACGGTTAAGTCAGGAAAACCACTGTTTCAAGGTGTCTTTAGCTTTGTCCACGTGTTCGGTCTTGATATGGCTCGCAGTCGCGGCCAATGCCGCACACAGCACACCAATATCGTCGGTGTAGCCCAAAAATGGGGTGATATCCGGAATGACGTCAATGGGCGAGATAAAGTACCCGAGGGCGCCATAAATCGTTGTTTTGGCCCAGGTGGGAGTGTCAGCGTCGGTGGCTGCGTAATACATCTTCAGTGCTGGTTCCAGTGCGGTCTCGCCGGCAGATTTGGCGTACGTTTTCACTTTGTCCCAGAACGAATCGTCTGAGTAGTCTTTTTCAAAGGCATTGTTTGACATGTTGTCTCGCTTCAAATGTTGGGGCGTACATTGAACTGTGGCAGTTGTCCGCGAGCAGTCAGCCTTATGCGTCGGTGCTCGTGGATGTCCATTAAATTTGAGTCTTTTGGGGGGCGGCAGTCATGCGTACCGCCTCGCGGAAGTCTTCCAGCAGTCGCCTGGATTCCTTGAGCCAGCCTTCCTGGGGTGCGGTGTCCAGATGGCGGTCAAGCTTGGCAATAGGCTCGAACATCCGGCCATAGACGTCTGCTCCGCCAACCTCCAGGCAGTCAAGGCGCAATCCGTTGATAGCGGTTTTTTGCGCACGAATACCGTTGATATCTGTCTGGATGGCGTCTTCATACATAGTGAAGATTTCCTGCAGTCGGCCTTCCAGGTGCTGGCTTGAATCTCCTTGCTGGTTGATCCGTGAGAAATACTCCAGCAGTGGTGTGTCCCGGTAAGCGATCTCGTGACGTTGAGTCGAGCTGTATGCACTGACCCCTACCACATTAATGCCTTCGCTCTGCAGCACATCCTGGACTTCGTCCATGATCTCTTCGATCTCATCCTCCGGCTTGAGGTCTGCCTTGGTCAGCACGACATACACCGAGCGCTGTTCCACACCGATCTCATGGATAAAGTCCAGGTCGGACACTGGCACAGTGCCGTTGGCATCGAGGCCAATCAGCCAGATAATGGCCTCGCACTGTTGGGCGAACTGGATGGCCGTGCGTTTGTCGCCTTGGCTGTGTTCGGCCGCAGTGGCAGGCGGGTTGTAGCCTGGCGTGTCGATGAAGCAGATGTTGCTGAAAAGCTCAGGTGCCATTTGCACGCCGACGCACATGAACGGCATTAAACTCTTCAAGTCGAAGCTGAATGAGTTGATGAACGCATGGGAGATGTTTTTGTAAAAGGCCACATCCAGCTCCATGTGGCCACCGTTCGCAGAGTAGCCGCGGATCATTCGCTGATCAGTCGCCAGCACATAGCTGGGGATCGCTGTGACGGGCTGCATACCTACTGGCAGGCGCACCTCGGGGTCGCGAATGAAACTGTTGATAAACTCGGATTTCCCACTGCTGAAACCGCCGACAATCCCGACAATGGTGCGCTCGTGAATATCGGGGAATCCGACCAGCAAAGCCAGTTCCTGTTCGATCGATTGCAACATTCTCAGGGCTTTGGCTTCCGCGCCCAGACACGACTCGCCGTCGGCAAATGTCATGTAGTCGTTGTCCAGTAACTCCCTGAAACGGGCAAGCCCGGCACTTTCCCGCGGCTTGGCGGCCAGCAGCCGTGAAATCAGCTGAAAGCGAGTCCAGGTGGATTGGAACTGGTCTGCCAGTTGCGCGTGTTGTTGTTGCTCCTGGCCATGCGCCTGTTGCAGCGCAATAAGTGATTCTCCCGTGGTGCGCAGCTCAAGATGCGCCTGCTCAAGTGTCTGTTCGAGCGTTTGACGGGCCAACTGGAGACGGTTGTGATCCTGTTCCAGCTGCTGGTGTTGGTTCGACAGTACTTCGAAACGTTCACCGGCCTGGCTCTCCGCGCGCTGATGCTGGTCAAGGGCTTGCGCCAACGACGCTTGCACGTTCAGTACGGCCTGACGGGTGTTATTCAAGTCTGCCACAGTAGCGGCCTGGCGCTCACTCAAGGTCTGATGCTCTTCGTTCAAAGCGTCAAGGCGGGCTTGTTGCGCCTGGCAGTCGAGGAGTAATTGGTCATTGCGGGCGTGCTCAGCCAGCAATGTGTCGTTCGTCACCTGGAGGTTCTGACGAGTTTGGTCCAGGTCCTCTTTGATGCTTTTGCGGGCCTGTTCCAGTTGGCTGTGTTGTGTTGACAGGGTTTCGAAGCGCTCGGCGGCCTGTTGCTGCTGGTGTTGATGCTGATCCAGGGCCAGTGCCAGCGACGCTTGGACCTCTTCCAGGGTTCTTTGGGTATGGTTCAGTTCGACGGCGGTGGTGGCTTGATGCTCGGTCAGTCGCTCATGCTCCCTGTTAAGGGTGTCAAGACTGGCTTGTAGCGCCTGGCGCTCGAGCGTCAGCTGGGCATTACGGGTGTGCTCGGCCTCGAGCGCCTGACGAGTTTGCTGCTGGGCTTGCTCGAGCGCCAGGCGAGCGGCTTCGATGCCGTTACGCTCCCCGACCAGTTGGGTATAGCTGACTGACAAATTGTCAAAACGCAATCGGGCATGTTCCTGAGCCTGCTGATGCTGGGCCTGTGCCTGGGTCAGGGTATTCTGCAGGCCCTGCAGTGTCTGGCAAGTATTGCTCAGTTCAGCGACTGTACTGGCCTGGAGCTCGGTCAGTTGCGCATGCTCCACGTTCAAGGCCTGCAAACGTGCCAGGGTCGCTTGATGGTCGAGGGCGAGGGCTTCGTGACTGCGATTTGCTACCTGCAGTGCCTCGATCATACTGTCGCGCAGAGTCTTGCGCCGCCAGACGAACAGTTGGCCGATCTTGTCCAGTTGTGCCAGCAACGCAGGCGGAAACAGCTCGCTATTCATGCTGCCTCCAGTTCTTGGGCCATGCGTTGCAAGCGGTCGAGTGTATGCAGAACATTGCTGACTTGTGCCTCAAGTTGGCTGATGCGGGCCTGCAAATCAGCGAAAAACGCATTGCCGTAAGAGTGCGGCAGTGAATGCGTGACGTCATCGATCAGATGGCGGATTTGACGTTTGGCTTGCCCATTGAGGTCGTGCAGCAGATGCTTGGCGTCATCCAGAAATTGCCGTGCGGCGTCATCCAGCAGATAACTGCCGGAGCCCTTGAGCTTGCCTAATGCCTGGCTGTTTAACTCAAATGCTGGGAGGCGAAAGCCCGCTGCCAGATTCTGATTGGTGAGAATGATCAAGCCGGCATCGAGATTGTCCTTCAGGTGCAGGCGGGCAACTCGGGTCGACTCTTTCATTAGATTGTCGCGAAACGTTTGGGTTAGAGTTTCGCTTGAATGCTTGAGGGTGCCGCTCAGTCCCTCGGCAAACTCCTCCAGTTGGTTATGGACCTGACGCCAAAACAATTTAAATACGGTGTAGTGCTGGGTTTCAGTGCCACCGCCCCACATCCAGTTAGCCATTTTTGCAAAAGTGCTGTCGCGGACCACCTCCCTGGAATGTGAGGTTTCCTGCGAGGCGCCTTCGACGCCCTTGCTTGTAGTGAAATAGGCTGCATCAAGGTGTTTAGTGAGTTCACGTTTGAGTTGTTCGCGAAACTCCGCAACGCATTTGCTAAGCATAACGTCGAGGTCGTAGGAGGCGGTCACTATAGTGGTGTCCAGCTCGTGGCGTGCGGCCTTCAGTTTTTCAATATCGGTGTTACGGATTTCTTGATACTTGTCCCGGCTGAACGTCAACAGGTCGGTGCGTAGCGCTTCCAGGGCGGTCAACTTGGCGCGGACTAACTCGGTACGGCGCTGTTCGATGATGTGGTCTTTCTGCTCGCGCACAGTGTCCAATACCGCGCGCAATGCGTGGGTATTCGCCAGCAGATCGAGGTTGCCCCGGCAACGATCGGCATGTTCCGGGGTGAAAAAATCGGCGTAGTGGGTGCGCAAGTTCTCCCAGACTTTTTGTTCAGCGCTGTCCCAGGCGTGTTGTTGGTCAAAACGCTCGGACAGACTGTGGCACATGCCAGAGGTGTACAGCACCTTGCCTGTACCTTGTTGGATCAGGTTGTCGAAAGTCGCGCCGATTTCCGGATGCTGGGCCTTCAAGCGTTGCAGGGTATCGACCATATGCACGCTGAGGGTTTGGGTGATTTTATCCAGTGCGCCCTGAAGTGTCGGTTGATGAGTGTCGCTGCCATACAGCTGGTTGTCGACCTGGCTGGCAATCAGTACCAGTTCCTGAATCCCTTCCTTTTGCGTGATTCGGCTCATCAGCTCGATGTCCTGTTCACTGAGAAACTGGCCGGCCGGGCTGACGATAAACACCACATCGCAGTTTTTCAGCAGCGCCGTGGTGCGCTCTTCGCGGGACTGCACTGGGTCGTTAAGCCCGGGGGTGTCAATGATGCGCACGTTACGCAGCGACTCCAGCGGCAGGAAGATGTCGACACTCTTGGTCAACGGCATAAAGGCTCCGCCCACCGCGACATAATCGCTCAGCAAAACGGCCAAGGTGGCCGCGTCAGGTGCTTGAAGGTGGCCCAGGGCGTCTAGTGCCCCGAGGTCAACGGTCGAGGCTTCAATGTGCTGCCATTGTTCACTGGCGGCCACCAGAGTGTGTTCACTCTGCAGGGCTCGTTTGGCGCTCTTCTCTGCATCACGATAAAGCCCTGCGTCATCGACCGGTTGGCCGCTGCGTTGGCGGCGCTGACGTAAGGTTTCTACAGCTTTGGTCAGTTCTTCCTGGTAGCGCTGTTGATAGCGCAAGGCATCCTGCTGGATGTTGTCCCGGTCTGCTGCACTGTAGAACTGTACATCGGCGCCGAACGTGTCGCCGTAGGTCAGGGTGGTCAGCGCTGCCGTCATCGGCGTTGCAGCCCTGGGGAGAATGGCGTGGCCATCAAACACCAAAGCGTTGAGCAGGGAGGATTTACCAGCCTTGACGCGACCCACGACACCAATTTGCAGCAGGCGGTTTTCCTCCACCAGATCACTGAAGGCTTGTTCCAGGTCTTCGCTGCGATCGATGGCGTGCCGGTTCAGCATGGGCGCAAGGTCTTTTTCCAGCTCCGGGTGGTAGGTTTGCATCCACTGGTGCAGGCGCTGGTTCAGTTCAAGGACGTGTTGCGGGGTCATGACTGAACCTCGTAAAGGGCTTGTTTGGCCAGTTGTTGCAGTTGTTCCCGGCACTGAATCAAGAGCTCGAGCTGCTGCTGTGCTGCCTCGGCATCATGCTGGCGATTAGCTATCATCTCGTCAATCAGGCGTTGTTTTTCACCGATCTCCCGCTCGAACTCGCTGCTAACCTGGGTCACTAAAGTGTTCATCTGTTCGTGGAGCAGGGTGTGCAGGCGCTCACGCATTTCACGCTTGACCGCAGGAATTACTTCGTTGATTACCTTCTGACGCAGTTGCTCGCGTAGGCGCCCTTCATTGATGAACGCGAGAATATTGGGGAGGAAGATGATCGCCAGTTCGATGAGGGGGTTGACCACCGAGGTAGTGACTGCCAGAACAGTGGTCAAGCCTTGGTATGTCACACGGGGCAGCGGCTTTCCATGCTCCCAGCCAGTTTCCTGCTTAAGGCGTTCCAGCTCGCGGCCATTGCGCTCAGCCAATGTGCCATTCCAGTGGCCCAGGGTTTCTCCGGTCTTGTGCAGCGTACGGTTGATCCTGTCTGTGATCTGCCCGAGCCAGTTCTGTTCATTGTTGAACTGTCCCATGCTCTGGCCCAGATCGCCCAAGGCTTGAGCAAAATCCGTCACCACGGTGCTACTGAGATGGTCCATCTGGTCCTTGATTGAGCGCGTCATTGAGCCGCGAACGACCTCTGAGACAATTCGCGAAAACGCTTCCTGATTCCCCGCGACGGCCGCACTGACCAGTTCCGACTGCACGCTATCCAGCTCGCGACCCGCGGCACTGAGGCAATATTCCACGGTTCGTTCTAGTTGCTGATCGCGTAAGTCTTCGAGAATGTTGTCGCGCTGGCGCTCGACTTTTCGAATGCCCTGGGCCAGTTCGTTTAGTGCGTGTTGATTTTCGCCCTGGGTTTTTTGCAATGATGCCAGTGCCAGATTAATTTGGTTGAGCAGTGAGTGGGTCAGGTCTTTGAGGCGATCTTCGAACACATCACGGATGATCTGTTCCGGTTGCAGTGAGGCCAGGACTTCGGTCAGACGAGGGGCTGCGTCGAGCCCAACACGCACCAATGGACGGGTATCGGCAAAGTTGATCTTGATCTGTTCATCGACCAGTTCGGCGACGTCCTGCACCTGCTCATCTGAGCGCAGGTTGGTCTTGTTCAGCAGGAACGTGAACGCGCGGCCGTAGGTGTGCAGATCGTCCAATTGGCGCAGCATTGACTGAGTGATATTGCCATCCTCAACGCTGGTGACCACGATGAAGTGCACACCACGGGGCAGGTAATAGGCGATGGCTTTGTTGTGGTTGGACAGCGAAGAGCCGAAGCCCGGCATATCGACCAGAACCAGTGAGGGCAAGGCCTTGAGACGTGGGTTGTCCAGGTACAACTGAAGGTGCGTGAATTCGTGGGCACGCGCCTTGAGGGTGGCCAGCGCCGTGATGTCCATGCGTTCAGCGCTGCCGTCCAGGCGCATGGCCAATAGGTGCGGGTCGCTGCTGTAGCGCAACTCTGTGGCCAATTCTGTTTCAGGTGTCAGGCCAACACTGAGGATAGTTTCACCCAGAAAAGTATTCAGCAAACTGCTTTTGCCGGCGCTGAAGGCACCGATTACAGGAACAAGCAGTTCGGTATGCTCGATATCGTTCTGCAGTCGCGTTACCTCATCGGACTGGAGAGCGGTATCTGCAATAACAGGAAAAATGGCGTTCAGGTAATTGAGGTAGGTGCGTTGAGTATTCAACATCGCAGTACGAATCCTTGCGTCTAATTATGAATATGTGTTCGTCGACTGCTGCCTAAGGCGCTTCACAACTCGAGCGCGCGCCATTCGTAACTGTTGTATTTTTCCCAGATACCACCGCTCTCGAAGTGCAGGTACACCCGCCACTCATCCACGTTGACCTGAATTTCTCCGCCAATACGTGCACAGTCGCCGAATGCTGCGCGCAGAAAAACCTCCAGTTGCTGAAAAAAAGCATCTGGTAAGTGGGCGCTGCCAGCGATGTAGCAGGAAGATCCGTTGGTGAAAATGCTGCAGGGTTGAACGCTTGACCACAGGGTGGCAGTGGCCTGCTCAGGATGCTTCTGGCTCCAGTCCACTGCGAACCGGTGAAGCAAAACATGCCAGTTCCCGTCAGCGTACTCGCCTTCGATCCCCCACATGTCGATGGCCAGGAACATGGTTGGATGTCGCGAGCGTTTTTGTGATGGGTAGAAGGACTCAGGCATGAACGTATCTCTCGCTAATTTGTATGGAGAACAGGCGAGTGAGGATCGAGCCTGCCGACGACATCTTGTGTCGTGTCCGGTATCAGGGTGCAGGGCGCGCAGTGTGCCGAACCCACGCTGATATGAGCAGGGTGGATGTCCGTTTTGACGGTGCAGGTATGAGAGGGGTATCAATCAACGCAGGGGCAGACATGGGCAACTTCCTTGTGCGCGCAGACGGTTATGCTATGAAGGGATGGGCATTGCAAGCCGTCCCAAGGCAGATATGGACGCAATTGTGGCATTTTGCTACTGTTCTTGGCCATGCGTAAATTTGCGCGCTCGCCCGTCATCCGGAAGTGAGCTCCAGTTCACACTTCCCCCTCTATCCTCGCTGGCATTTAGCGGACCCTGCACGAAAGTGCCTCGTGTTCTCGACTACGCCGACAGTACACCGACCAAACCGCTAAGGAAGCCTCTTGATGAGCATGATGTGGGGGCTTTTGGGCCCCGAGCAATTGGGGGGCGAGAGACGAACCCGTACCTTGGACCTTGGTGCTGCTGTGCGTGAGTACAATGAGCGTGCGGTACCGGGCATGGGCGGGGTGTGGTACGCCAAACAGCTGCTGCTGGCGATGCTGGGCATTGCACTTGCTCAAAAGTTGCGCGAGCGCCAGGTCAATGTGTCGAACATTACGGTTGCCAATGCTATTGAAGCCTTGGGTTGTTACTTCGCCCTCAAGCACAACCAGGGCCAGGGTGATTCCCGCGTGCGGGGTTCGGAAAAGCTGCGCGGCAAGGCCGATTTTGATTTCCAGGCGCTGTGCAAACCTGGCTTTTATGTCAGCCAGCCAATGCGCATGGGCACTGGCCAGGCGTTGTTGACCTTGGGTTTGGTACGTGCCCAGGGAGAGCGATTCAATGCCTTTATGTGCACGGCGTTTGGTTATGAGTTTATTAACGCCTGCTGTGGGGATGACGGCGCGCAGTTGGAACTCTTATTGCAATGGGCGCAAAAGGGCCGTTCGGTCAATCAATTGAAAGCTCCCACTGCGGCAGTGCTTTCACCCTTGCAGCTATTACCTGCCCAAGCGCGAGCATTGTTGTCGCGTCGCCTCAATACCGACCTCGCGTCTGCCCGTGGTGGGTTGCAGCGCGCTGCCATACGCCGCTGGGTGCAGGCCCGCGACGCTCATCCTGCGGTGTTTGACTGGGGCGCTCGGCCGAATGACATTGACGTCGAACACTGGAACGACTTGCACTACGGGGCGCTGTTCTTTCAGGTTCAGGATGCCGCCTACCAGGTGCTGGATGGCTTGGAGCAGTACATGGCGGCATCGAGTCGACCACAGTTTCGGTTAGGGGAGAGCATCCCCGAGCTGATCTCAACCCGTATCGGGCATTTGCGCGAGCTGGCCCGTCTGTTTTTGGATAACCCTTTGGCGCAGCGAACCGATGCGGTCGCCGCGCGCTTTTGCCTTGATTGCAGTGCTCCTGAAGAGTCCCATGTGCTGGCCAGCCTGGTGAGCCGAGACGGTCGGGTGCTGCGCTTGCAGGGCACGCAGGTGCTGCCTGGAAGTGCCTTTCAGTTTGAGGTGTTGGCGGTCACCGATCAACCTGCTGGCGAACCTCAAGGTCAGGTCGCCGAGAATGCGCTACCGGCCTGGATTTCTCCGCGTGTGGAACGCCTATATCAGTTGGATCTGGACCTGCAAGGCCAATTGGACATCTGGCTCGCGCAGACCCCATCCGCTGCAGTGGCCGAGGTGAGTCTATGAGTCAGGTTCCGGCATCACTGGCTCAGCATTTCGAAACACCAGATGGTTTTACCGGCCATTTCGGCTGGTTGTGTGGCTTCTCGGCTGACGATAGCTTTCTTAACGATGCCCTTGAACGCTTCACTCTCCGGCAAGCCAACCAGCGAGCCTACACTGGGGATACCTCACTGGCGTTATTACTGGATCCACGTGCGCCCCAAATCACTCCCATCGAAGTCCCCGGGCTGTTGCATTTACCTTGGGCGAAAGCTGCTTTGCCGTTCAACTTGATGCACGCCAAGGTGGCAGTGCTGACTTACCGCAGCACCGCCCGGAGTGACGTCTGGAGTGTGCGTTTGCTGGTCTGCACCGGTAATTGGACTCGCCAGACCCTGGAGCACAGTCTTGACCTGGTCTGGCGTCTGGACTTGCACAGTGATGACCTGCGCTCACCTACCGAAACGACGCAGCAGGCGCGCACGGACATCTCTGGTGCCTGGGATTTACTGTCGTGGCTGCGTCAGCAATACGACAGTCGTGTACTACTCGCCAACCCGCTGACGGCAAAAGCCATCACGGATATGGATACGCTGCTGTTCAAGCAGATCACATTGAAAGCCTCTGGTTTGAGCGCGCGGTTTTTCGATAACCGCACAGCGTCGCTGCTCGCCCAATTGCCCGCGAAGGTGGTGAGCGCTTCGGGGCGAGGGGTTGCGCGTAACTACCTGGCCATGGGATCGGGATTTTACGAGTCCTCATTGCTCGGAAAAACGCCGTCGGTGCCGTTGCAGGTTGTCCGCGGTTTGCGCGGTGAAGGGGGAGGGCCGCGGCTGTTGACGATGTCCAGCGATGTCAATCTGTTCGTCAACGAAGGCGGCTGTCAGGGTGTTGTTGAGGCATTGGCGATGTTGACTGCGGCCGACATCAGCGTGCGGCCAGCGGCTCAGCCGGGGTATTTTTCCCACGCGCAAAAACGTACTTTACATGCCAAGTTTATCTTCAGCGCCAGTGAGACGGGGCACTCGAACAAGACTGCCAATCCCTGGCTGTATCTGGGGTCAGGCAATCTTACCCCGCAGGGTTTTACCCTGAAAATGGGACGTCACCTGGGCAATCTTGAGGCTGGGGTGGTGTTCGCACCGACGCCGTTGAACTGGCACCCGCAACACATGGCCGTCGCCGACCCTGAGTCGATTGGCTATTACCTGCCGATTCAACGGCAACTCACATGCAGGCCTGAAGCGTTGCAGACGGGTGAGGCGTTTGAAGTGGGCAGCGAAGTGTTCAGTGCGGCCCGCGTGGCATACTTGGTGTGGCGGGAAGCGCAAACGCCGGAGCAAGGCTGGTTAAGCAGTGAAGACGACTTAGAAGTTGATTATGTGGTGCTCGATCCTTCGCATCAACCGTGCACTTACGTCGACGGGCAAGGTTTTAGATGGTGTGGTCAGCGGCCACGTCAGGTGCTCATACGCTGGCAAGTGGAAAATACTGAGCAGTTTATGGCCGTGCCGGTGCTCGATGGCTTTGGTCGCCTGGCGGCCACGGAACTGCCGGACATCAGCCTGGAGGATGCATGGCGTCAGCTCGAGGGTTTTCCGCAGCTGCCCAGTGAGGAGGAGCTGCCCGACGCCTTTGATCACAGCCTGCGTTCAGGTAGCCGGCAGGAGAGCCCTCGGCGTGCTCAAGAGACGGCACGTTATCCAATCCGGCAAATGATGGCGTTAATTGAGGGCATTGCGGCGAAACAGACCGCGCTTGAGCCCATCGATTGGCCTGTCTGGTGTGCGCGTCTGGAGCAATCGCTCATCCAGGCCAGTGGCTGCGAGTTGTTGCAAGCGTTTCTGGCCCTCAAGCTCAACCCGATTCATGCCTTGCGCCAGGCAGCGTTCAGGCCCCACTTCGCGGAAACGCCAGAGCACCTGGCGGGACAGCGCTACGAGGCGGCGTTGAACCATATCGAGGCGCATTGGGCGCTAGATCACTCACACCCCCTGGGAGCCCCAGCATGACGTCTGGAACGTTTAACTGGGCAACGGTTGCGGTTGCACTGCGCGAAAGGGCGTCCCAGCAGCAACAACTCGCCTGTGCCGAGGGTGAGGCGGCCGCCCACCTGAATCCAGGTCAGCGCGCCAGTCTGCATGCGCTAGCCGAGCGTATTGGCGACCACGGCGTGGTGCTGGCTGACGAGGTCGGCATGGGTAAGACCCGTATCGCGGTGGAGTTGATTCGGGCGGTTAACCACGCTGGCGGTCGCGTGGCCGTTGTGGCCCCACCTGGGCTGGGTTATCAGTGGCATGACGAGTTGAAGCGCGGCGGCGTCGATGCCCCGGCGATGCTGCGTGGGCTTTACCGCTACCTTGAAGCTTGGAGTGGTGAAGAAATCACACCAGACAAGCCCTGGTTTGAGGCGCCCACCCTGGTGCTGTCGCAGGCCTTTGCCAATTGGCGCATGGGCGAGCACACCTCGCGCTGGCGTCGAGAGTTGCTGCCGTTAGTCTTGGCGCGCTGGCGCAAGGACGCAGGTTTCAAATACCCCAACGGGTTCCATGCCTCCTGTCCTTATGATTCTTGGGTCGAGCAGGCGGCCGCGAGTATCGTCAAGCACATCAACCAAGATCCTCGGCAACCGGCTTGCACCTGGCTGGCCAACCTCAACAACCAAAATGCTTGGCCGGATCCCAGAAATCAGACGGATTACAGCAGCGGTACCCCGCATCGGGACTGGCTGGAACAGGTGGTCGGGTTTGGCCTGGGGACCTTCGACCTGGTGGTGATTGATGAGGCGCACAAAAGTCGCGGCAGTGACAGCGGCTTGAGCCGATTGCTCGGTAATGTGCTGCAGAGCACGTTGCAGAGCCGTCGTTTATGCATGACCGCAACCCCGGTGGAGCTTGATGTCGAGCAGTGGCGGCAAACCTTCGAGCGGCTTGGCCTCGACGAGCCGGTGCGTGATCGCCTGCAACCGGTGATCAATGACTTTGCCCAGGCCATTCGTCATCTGCGCGCCCATTGGCGTTCCAGTGACACTGCCCGTCAGCACTATCAGGTGACTGCCAGTGCCTTTCAATCGGCGCTGAGCCCCTACCTGTTGCGTCGGGACAAGCGTGAAGATGTGGATGTCGCGCGCTTCACCGAGCTGACTCAGGGCAAAAATTATCGCAACACAGATAGCGCGGTCAGTGTGGATGTAGGCACTCTGAGCCTACCTTGGCGCCAGGCCGTGTGCGCGACAGAAGCTCTCTCGGTGACCGCGCGGCTGGACGAAAACGTAACCGCCAAACGCTTGCGGTTGACCTTGGCCAACGGGCACGGCATTGCTGACTTGTTAGCGCAGATCAACGAGCCGGAGGATTCTTCGGTGTTGGCGGTTGACGAGCAAACCAGTACTGTCGATAACAAGCGCCAACAACGCGTGCAATGGTGGTTGCAGACGGCTGCTCACGCGTTTCAGACACCTCACCATTTGTTTGAACACCCGGCAATCCTGGCCACAATCGCGGCCATCGAAGCGGCGCACGGGCAAGATGAAAAGGTCCTGGTGTTCGGCCGTTTCACCGCGCCCATGCGTGCCCTGGTCCGTTTGCTGAACGCGCGGGAGATGTTGCGCAGTCTGCAGGCGGGTCGATACTGGCCGCAGAGTGTCATTCAAACCCGTGACGAAGACTCCGATGAGCATTCGCAATGGGCTGCCGTGCGGGTTGCGCACCGTCAGTTGCAAAGTCCGCTGGCTCTGAGCCGCATCCCTGAACTTCTGGCCACTCAATACAACAGCCACAGTGCCCGTCGTGAGCAATTTCGCCGACACTTGCTCGACTGGCTGCAAACAGGGCTGCCTCATGACGATCCGCTCCCGCGGGCGATGCTCAAACACCTTGAGGCGGCGCAGCGTACCCGGGAGGTGGCAGAGGCAGTCGAGAAGCATCCCGTCGCGCTGTTTGTCCGGGCGATTCTCGACCTCACTGGCGAGGATGTCGAGCACCTGACTGCCGAGCACACCTGCACGGCTTTTTGCCAACTGCTGAGCGCTGCCAGCGACCAGCGTACGGACGACGACCCCGAGGCTGCGGATAACCAGGAAACTGCATTGCAATGGGAGTTGCTGCTGGCCCGCCTGCAAGCTGAGTCGGGCCATCAGGAAGGGGGGTTCGCTCGCTTGATGTATGGCGGCACTGAACAATCCACTCGGCGTTTGCTGCAACTGGCCTTTAATCGCAGCAAAAGCTTTCCCCGTGTGCTTGTGGCTCAATCCACAGTTGGTCGTGAGGGGCTTAACCTGCATTTGGCCTGCAAGACCGTCATTCTCATGCACCCTGAGTGGAACCCTGGGGTGGTCGAGCAACAGATAGGTCGCGTAGATCGTGTGGGCAGTCAATGGAGTCGCCAGCTTGACGATGCACTGAAACAAAACCGTCCGCCCGCACAGCTACCGCAGATTGATGTGCACCCGGTGATCTTTCGAGGGACTTATGACGAGTATAACTGGCAGGTCTTGCTGGAGCGTTGGGATGACTTGCGCGCTCAATTACATGGTGAAGTGATCCCGGCCAGGGAGGCAGACGGCGATGTGGCATATGAGCAACTTCTGGCGGAGCTGAAGGCCGGCGCACCGTGTTTTTCGCCGCTGGGAAGAAGTGCTTGAAGCAATCTCCCCCTCTGGGCTGATCAGGGGGAGCCGCTTTTTAATGGCACTGGGTGTTTCCTCGCATCACGGCTAACCGGCGATCAAGGGGCGCCGTGATGGTGAAGTGTCAGGGGCCTGGTAGGTGATCAGGGCGCTCTTTTCGGGCGTCCTAAGCCACAACCGGATAGCAAGCATCCCCCCAGAGAGTTTCGGGGTTATCCAGCATCAGCAAAATAATCACCGGCACCAGCTTGCCGAGGAGGTTCGAGCAGTCGCGCAACTGATCTCGATTCACGCTGCTATTCCAGGTTGCGCCCCCATGCATTACCTGGTTGCGCAGTGTATAGATTCGATTGAACAGAACGCCGAGTACGGCGGGGGTGTTGCGGTTGGCCAAGGCTTGTTGTGCTGCCCGCCGACCGCTGGCGAAGCGCTCTTTCCACTGTTGCTCACTGATCTTGCCGTTCTGGTGATCCCAGAAGCTCTGGAATACGAAGGGGTTATCCAGTAAGGCGCGAATGCTACCGGAGAACTCGGACCAGACCAGGTTTTCGATCAGAGTTGCAGTGTCGAGTGCACACAGCTTGTCCAGGAACGCTTTGAATGTGGTTTGCTCGGAAAGCCGGTACTGCTCGTCAATATCGGTGGCGTAGGCCGAGTTAAAGGCAATCCAGAGAAAGACAAAGCGTCCGTCGACATCGTCTGCCTGTTCGGCCCGATTGAGCCAGCTCAGCGCTCGATGGACACGCAAGGTGAGATTAGGGTGATGGCTTTCTCGTTCCTGACGATGACGAGTCTTCAGAGCTTGATGGTCCATGGGGGCCGATCCTTGATGTCATGGGCGATGGGTAAACCGGTATGAAGTGTCTTAAAGCTTTACATATATTTGAGCCAGGCTTGGCGTTGGCAGAAGAGTGTTTATCCGGGAGCCCATAACCTGCGCTATTTGTTTACCTGTACAGACAAACAACATGGACGGGGCCAGTGCATTTGCTTAGGGTATGGCCATTCGACATTACCTGCAAGGCAGCCTGCATGACGCGTACACAGTTCTTGGCACAACCAGAAGTTGGGGCTTTCCTCAATTGGCTGGCAGCGAACTTACCGACGCTGACTTTCACCTTACGTTTTAAATCGAGCAAATTTGTGCCGGGCGGTTTAATGGCTGATGTCCAGGGGATCGAGCAGGTGCTAGAGCATTACCGTTGGAAGGCAACTTGGCAGGATGCCAACCAAAGCCCAGTGGATTCACAAACCTGGGCTGACACGCAACGCTCTCTTGGGCAACTGCGTGAGTGGCTGACGAGCGCGGTCAACCAAGGGGATGAAACACAAGCGCTGCAGGCGTGCTTGCAGATTCTTCGCTGGGGGGGCGTGCGAGGCGCCATTCCGTTTTTGCACCGGTTGGCTGCGCAAGGTGAGTTGTCCAGCTACCTGAAAAAGATGGCAGGCCTGATGTCGCTTGACGGTAGCAGTGATCTGAATGAACTGGATGCAAGCAGTGTCGAGCGTTTCGATGCCGGTCTTACCAAGGTTCATGCCTTGCTTGATGCATCGGGGTCACCCATCTATGACAGTCGCGTTGGCGCGGCGATTGGCATGCTGTATTCGCTGTTTCGCCAGCAATGGGCGGGGGGCGGCAAACCCTTGCTGGCGTTCCCGTCCGGAGCCGCTCGCGGCAGCCAGATCCGCAACCCCGGGGCGTTTGTGAACGGGCTGGCTGCGCCACAGTTTTCTTCAATCAGTTATGAGTCATGGGCCCGCTGGCAAGTGCGATTGGGGTGGATAATCCAAGCTTTGCTTCAGCGCACAGACTGGTTCGCCGGCCAAGGTGCGTTGCCTGCACGGTGCCACGCGTTTGAGGCCTGCCTGTTTATGCTTGGGTATGACCTGCAGTGCTTTGGAGTGCCGCTGGCGGCAGATTCGGAGGCTGCAGGGGCAGCGAATGATGCGAAGAGCCGCGAGCGTGCGGGCACTGGATGGGTGCCGACCGGGCATCCGTTCAGTCAGGTTCTTCAGGATTATCTGACTTTTCGTCTCAGCGGCGCGCTCGACAGTAAAGCCAACTTCGTTGCCTGGCAGGTAGCCAATCCACGCAATGAGCAACCGCCAACCCGCGCGACTGCTATGGGCTACTGCTTTGCGTTTTCCATTCAGGAGTTCGATCTGTTCGAACGGCCACTGGCAGCGCTTGAGCAAATCGTCAGAGGTGGCCAGGATGGATTGCGTGCGGCATTGGCTACACCGACATTGGAGCCATTCACCCTGGGTGATGAGCGTGTACACGTGTGTCTGGTGGATGTATTGATCACGGGTAACGCGTATTTACGAGCGAAGACCGATCAGGCACGCGTTGCTTACGTCCTTAGCGCCGGATATGCGGGTACCGAGAACGCGGCAAGAACACTGCTGGCGGTGGGGCGCAACGTGGGCAAACACTTTGGCTTGCTTGATGCCCAACACTTGCCAACGACCTTGTTTGAGCAGTTTTTCTGCGGATGTGCGGTCGACGCCTGATACACGCACGATACTCAATCAGCATGAAGCGTTCCTGGACGTTTCGCCGAACAGGAACCGACCATGCAAGCGCGCAACGGAACTCAGTTGTACTCTGCTTCAGATATCTGCAATTTTCTTGAGTGCCAGCACCTGACGGCGCTAGACCTTCAGCACCTTGTGATGCCGATGGAGAAGGCGGCAGCAAGCGACCAGAACCGTCTGATCCAGGACAAAGGCCTGGCCCATGAGGCGGCCTTTTTCGAGGAGCTCAAACGCAAATATGCCAACGTGGTTGACATTGCTGAAGGCAATCCGAGTGTTGCTCGTCGTGTGGCGCTGACCATTGAGGCCATGAAAGCTGGCGCCGAGGTTATCTTCCAAGCGTCGTTTCAGGAAGGCGCGTTTATTGGTCATGCCGACTTCCTGCGTAAAGTGCCACGGGCGTCGGCGCTGGGCGACCACAGCTATGAGGTGATCGACACCAAACTGGCGAAAACAGCCAAGGCCAAGTTTCTGGTGCAGGTGGCGTTTTATTCGCGAATGTTGACCTCGATCCAGGGCGTACAACCCCAGTATATGTACGTCGTGCTCGGTGATGCTGCGCGTACTGAACAGGCGTTTCGCGTCGCCGACTACGCCGATTATCTGGAGCATGTGTTGCAGCGCTTTGACGGGTTCGTGAACGGCGCCGAGCGACCGCCTACCTACCCGCAGCCGTGCGGGCATTGTGGTTTCTGTGCCTGGCGTGATCGCTGCGACGATCAACGACAGCATGACGACCACCTTTCGGCGGTAGCGGGTATCAGCCGTTCGCAAATCCAGAAATTACAGGGTGCTGGTGTCACCACATTGCACCAGTTGGCGGAGAGCACTGACGACCTGCGTATTCCAAAACTGCAGACCGAATCATTGAGCAAGCTGCGGCATCAGGCGCGTTTGCAGTTTCAGGGCCGTTCTAGTGAGGCCCCGCTGTTCGAGCTGCTTCCCATGTTGAGTGAGCGACGTGGCTTTTATCGGATGCCCTATGCCGTGGAGGGCGACCTGTTCTTCGATATGGAGGGCAATCCGCTGGAAGAGGGTGGCCTGGAATACCTCTTCGGCCTGTACATTGACGAGGGCGGGCAACAAATCTTCAAACCCTTTTGGGCGCATACCCGAGATGAAGAAAAGCTCGCCTTCGAGCAGTTTATTGACTGGGTAATCGGCCATTTAAAACGTTACCCCGACGCGCATATTTACCATTACGCCAGTTATGAAGAAACCGCTATCAAGCGCCTGATGAGTCAACACGGGACGCGTGAAGCGCAAGTGGACTGGTTGCTGCGCAACGGCAAACTGATCGACTTGTACAAGGTCGTGCGCGAAGCTATCCGGGTGTCTGAGCCCAGCTACTCGATTAAAAATATCGAGCATTTTTACATGGGCAAGCGCGACGGCGACGTGACCAATGCCGGCGCGAGTATCGTGTTTTATGAGCGCTGGAAAGAGACTGGCGAGTCGGCATTGCTTGAGAAAATCGAGCGTTATAACGAAGACGATGTGCTCTCCACTTACCTGTTGCGTAACTGGCTGCTGGCAATCAAACCGTCAAATACGGGCGTTTTTGTTGGGCCTGAGCCCGCGAGCGAAAAATCCGTCGCCGAGCAAACAGACTTGGAAATTCGCCTGGAGCACTATCGCCATCGTTTACTTGGCGAGCCACCCGTCGAGGACCCAGTTCGCCTGCTGACTTTCCAACTGCTCGATTTCCACCGTCGTGCCGACAAGCCGACTTGGTGGCAGATGTTCAGCCGCCAGGACATGACCACCGAGGAGCTGCTGGAAGACATAGAAAGCCTTGCAGGGTTGCAGCGCACGGAAACACCGCGTGAGCCGATCAGTCGGTCATTTTTGTTTGAGTACCGCTTCGAACCGCAAGAGACCAAATTACGTACAGGCTCCAAGGGCTTGGTCGCCGAGACTCAGGACAACATTGAGTTGTATCGTCTGGATCATGAGCAGGGCTTGGCGACGTTCAAGGCCACCGAGAAAAAGGCGCCGCCGGCCTTTTTCGATATGATTCCCGGCCGGCCTATCCCGACAGATTCGTTGCGCGAGGCGCTGTTTCGCTATGCCGACAGCGTGCTGGCTGGCGAGCAGCGTTTTCAGGCGGTGACAGACTTCCTGCATCGACGCGGTCCACGGGTGAGCGGTATCGAGCCGGGCACGCCCCTGCTGGCCCCGAACCTGGTGCCGTTGGACGCGATCAAGCAGGTGGTACGCAACCTTGAGAGCAGCGTGCTGTTTATTCAGGGGCCACCGGGTACCGGCAAAACCTACACCGGCTCGCACGTCATTGTCGATTTGCTCAAGGCGGGCAAACGTATCGGTGTAACCTCCAATTCGCACCACGCTATTAATAACCTGCTGGCGGCGGTTGAAGCACGTGCGCAAGAAGACGGACTCACCTTCACTGGTCTGAAAAAATCTTCGGACGGGGATGGCAATGAGTTCAATGGCCGCTGTATTCACTCCATCGAGGACAAAAAAGCCTTTCTCACGGCCTGGAGCCCCTCGATTGACTTGACCGCCGGTACCGTCTGGATACTGGCCGACGAGACGTTTACCGAGCAGCTGGATTACCTGTTCATCGATGAGGCCGGACAAGTGAGCGTGGCGAATCTGGTGGCGATGGGCATGGCTGCACGCAACATCGTTCTGATGGGCGACCAGATGCAATTGTCGCAGCCAGTGCAAGGCGTGCACCCGGGCCGCTCTGGCGATTCCATACTCGACTATCTACTGGATGGCACGCCCACCATCGCGTCTGATCGTGGGGTGTTCTTGGCGCAAACCTGGCGGATGCACCCGCACGTATGTTCGTTTATTTCGCATGCCGTGTACGAAGGGCAACTGTCTTCAGCGCCAGGTACCGATCGCCGGGTATTGTCACTTGATGGGCAACGACCGGAGGTGCCGAACAGTGGGCTGATGTTTTGCCCTGTGAAGCACGATGGCAATAGTCAGAGCTCGGATGAAGAGGCGGCACAGGTCCAGGCACTTTATGCGTATTTTTCGCGGCAACGGTTTATCGATAGCGACGGTGAGGAACAGGCGATCGGTGTTGATAATATCCTGGTGGTGGCGCCTTATAACTTGCAGGTACAAGTGCTCAAACAAGTTTTGCCCTCAGGCGCGCGGGTGGGAACAGTGGATAAATTCCAAGGGCAGGAAGCGGAAATTGTTATCGTATCGATGGCGACTTCCAATGAAAATTACCTTCCGCGTGACATTGGCTTTCTGTACTCGAAAAACCGTTTGAACGTGGCCGTCAGTCGCGCCAAATCCCTGGCGTGTATCGTCGCCAGCCCGGACCTGACCGCTGTGCGCTGCATCACGCCCCATGACATGAGTCTGGTCAATGGTCTGTGCATGGCGGTCAGATACGGCGCGACCCATCACCATGCTTGATCGACACGATGATTGGGCCAAGCTTGGTCTTAGCGACTGGCACCGCTGTGTATTGCTCGAAGGTACGCCGCCTTTCAATCCGCTGGGATTGAATCAGCGTGATCTGATTGGCAACACGCCGCTTGACCTAGCCTATTGTCTGAACCGAAGCAGCCTGATAGACACGCTGGAGTCTCTGGGTGCGCAAGGCAAGCGGCAGCCACTGGACTGGGTCGGGCGGGGAAGCTTGATGCCCTACGATAAGTACATTCATTTGCCTGCCCGGTATGGCAATGTCAAAACCTTGCAGGCTCGTTACCGATTGGGCGCGAACCTCAATGATCGTGATGGACAGGGCAACACGCCGCTGCATTGGCTGCTGATCAATGGTCACTTGAGGGCCGCCGGGTATTTCATTACCCACTGTGCGATGTATGGCCTTGATCTGAGCGGTAAGAACGGCGAGGGCAATACCGTGCGAAATATTGCCCTGCTCAACAGCCATCATGCGCTGGCGCATCAGTTACTGACGGCTGAAACCGACAACTACCTCCGTGCGCTACGTCTTTGGCAGGAGATGGGCCTCAATCATGCATAAGCCATGGCCTCAGTTCCTTGATGTTGCTGACCACGATCTGCTGGGCCTCTGGGTTGGTGGCCTGGTTTCTCGGGTCGACCTGATAGCGGGCCAATACATACTTCACCAATGCCTTGCGACTGGAGACCACCAGTTTCCCCTCCGTCATGCCAAAGTCGGTTTCGATAATGCATTGTTGCGCGGCGTTTAGGCGGCTATCGGGGGTAAAAATGATCGGTACTTCGGTATTCCAATCTTCATCCAGCTCGCGGGTGTTTTCTGAAGCGTCCAGCAGGTCTGGGTCACCGCGTAGTCGGCTCAACACAAAATCGCGGTACTGACGATTTTTCTCACAGTAAGCGCGCACATGCCAGCGCATCCCGGAGTACACCAGGGTATGCGGGGCAATCAGGCGGATTTCCACGTTTGGGGTGTTAAGCGAAACGTACTCGATTTCTAAGCGCAAACCGTCTCGACAAGCTGCGAGCAAGGGCCGCAGAATTTCAGGCCGAATCGGCCGGTCTGGCACTTCGAGCACCTTGGTATGGGCGTAGGCCAGGGCCAATCCATCGATGTGCGGTGCCCGCTCATTGTTCTGGTAAAGGAGGTGCAGGTAGGCACTGGCGCTGTCATCGATGAATAGTGGTTTGAACTGCTTGCTTGGGACATAGCCCTTGCGTTGCTTGTCATATGTCAAGTTTCGGGGCGCATGTTCATTGATGTAGGTGTTGATGTCCTTGGAGGCTTGCTGGCGGCTAATGCCGAAGCTTTGAATCAAGTGTCCTGTGGTCAGTCGGCCTTCCCACCAGGCGACGGTTTCGATCAAACGATAGCGAAGTGCCAGATCCCAGCGCACTTGTTCGATGGATTGCTTGCGTTTCATACCCGCTCCATGTGTTTGAAAACTTTACCTGTATAAGTCTACATTCTAGACCTGTCGTGAATCATTACATATCGTGTATTTGTTTTCGGAATGAATCAAAGTCATTAAGGGCGTGGATATGGGTATGTCGGAGGAATTTCTGACCGTGGTATTGATCATGCTGATGGCAGTCTTGCTGGTCCTTGTGCAGCAGAGTCTGAGAATAAATGAGCTCTGGCGAATGGCTCAGCGATTCAAAAAAGATGTGCGCTGGGTACAGATTCTGGAAATGGAAAAACGAGAACTGCGTACTGCGCTGCGGGATGAAAAAGAACGCGTTGAGGTGTTGGAAAAAAAGCTGGTGATTTTGCAGGAATTGATCCCGACAGGGGGATAAGAGAACGCCCAGTCTCTGTCGCCGTCAGTTTAAGGACAGACCCAGCAGCGGCCCATTACACCGGGTCTACCTGGGGTCTGAAACGTTGAAGCAAAGCAACACCGCACGGCACGTGCCCTCCTGGTACTCGAGAGGCCCTGGGGGAGTGGCTGGATCTATTTTTAGACTAATAATTACTGAGGATGCGATGGGCTGGTTTATTATAATTTTTCTTGCTTTGGGATTTTTTGTTGTTGGAATCGCAGGTGTGTTAGCTATTTTAAACAGGGATATTTCATGGCTGGCTAGAGTTTTAAGCAGCTTGACTGGCGCATTTATATTGTGGGGAGTATGGAATGCGGTCGGATGGCTTTTGTTGAATCTCAAGTAGATTGGAAATATACCTGCTTCAGCTAAAGCTGGGACGGAACAGAACACAGTCAATGGCCATCGTGCAGCGCCGGTTCAAAGGCTTACGGCAGAAGAGCGTCAGGCTATTGGGCCGAATCCGGTGAGGCGGGTTGGCTTGCAAGATACCGCTGGGCTTCGGGAGCGGTGTTCATGTTGCGTGATCTGCACCTTTCAAAAAATAATTCGAATTAACTGCACCTATGCAATAGTCTTATTACGAATTGCTGCTAGGTGAACTATTCAGGAAAAGATGCCATGGCTTACGCACCCGAATTACTCACGCTGCTTGAACAAACGCTAGCGCCGACAAGCTATTGTGTCGGCGATATGCTTGATCACGGTATGGGTGACTGGCATGCCGCAGTGCTTCTCGACAACACGAATCATCTGTCGTCGCTCGAGCTGTTAGCATTAAATGCCAGGAATTTTGCAGGGCATACACCACTGGACATCGCTTATTGTTTAAACCGGACTTCCTTCATCGAGCGATTAGAGGCGAACGGCGCAGAGGGGGAGAAGTCAAACCTCGAAGCGAGGGGCGTTGGTCGCTTCATCGAAAATGATAACTACGTCCATCTGCCTGGTAAGCAGGGAAAGCTGAAGACGCTGGAAAAACGATACAGGGAGGGCGGATGTCTTAATTCCCGTGATAAGGGAGGTAATACACCGATCCACTGGTTAGCCGCAAACGGTCACCTCAAGGCAGTTAAGCACTTTTCTGAAAAGCACTTCATGTTCAACGTGGATATTGATGCGAAGAACCATGACGGGAATACTGCGCGCAACTTGGCCGTTCTTGAGGATCATCAAGATATAGCGCAGCAGCTTTTGATCTGGGAGATCGACAATTACATAACCTCGGTGCGAGTCATGTACAAAATGAGTGCAGGCTTGAAGGAAATGTTACCCAGACGTAAAGATCGTTAGTTTTTTATAGGGCTATTAGCTGAAAAACTCTTGGCTTGATCTGACAGTCACTGGGTGTAGAGGGTGACTGTCAGGTGAAGATAAATCTAGATGGAGCTGGCCAAGTTTTTGGGGTGACAGTGCGAAGGCGTGATGTTGCCATGTTTTAAATTGTAAACGACTAAAGGTAAACGCGTGACTATATGATGATATCCATGCGCGGCCCCAGTCCATCAACCAGTATGGAAATATTGGCCCGTATATCGCAACGCGCTTTATAGGAATCAATGACACCTCTCAGCTCACGATCGATAATGTCCCTTGCTTCCTCTCTTTTTTCGCAGACAGTTTCCGCTGTCAGTGTCACCCGACCGGAAAAAGTGGTTTCGACTGTAGAGAGTTTGACCCAGTCAGGGCTTGCTATATTGGCGATGCCTTTTCTTACTTTGTCAGCTGTTTTGGCTGCGTTATCAGAGCCTTCGATCGGAGAAATCGAATAAGTAAACAGGAAATGGTGTGTTGTCATTTGATTCGCCCTTAGGGTGTAGTGGCATTATGTGTCGCGCGCTGTGCGCGGCTTATGGTGACAGTATCACTTAAGGTGAAGATAAAAATACTATTCTCTAATATGGTTATATTTTAAATTGTGTTCAATTGTTTGAGTGCTAGGTCGGTACTTGGGTTATGGGGGGGTATGCACGGTCCAATGAGTCTAGGTATGAAGTTAGGTGTTGGCTTTGATGTTAAAGTGATGCTTGATTTTTACGTGGCGTTACAGCTCAGGTGTGCACTAGGGGGGTAAGTGTTGTTGGCAGTTGAATTTGTGATAAAGTTTGAAGTCTTCTGATTTTATAGTGTGCTCAGCGTGAACGCTCTATGCGGCGACGCCACTACCGCATTTATTATGATGAGTAAGACGGGTTCCAAAGCTTCATTAATAACATTGAGAGTTTCTTTGTTCGAGGGCGTGCTGTTCAAGTCGTGTATGTGTACCAGCGGCCAGAGCTAGTCTGGTTTTGTTGTTGCGCACGAGATCACCGAAGGACGAAGTATTCTCTGTGCGGAGTTGGTGCGGCGAATTTTTCTTCTCAATAGAGACTTTTTGACAGCTGAAAAAATCTTTTAGTACTGATCTGCACGTCGATTTGATGGGGAGGGACAGTGATGGGCAGATAAGTGAGATCGGCATTGATCTTGATGGCGATGCATTGACGCGCTGGTTAACCATTCCTAAGAATCTGTTGGACTTGAACACTATTTAACCAAGGCCACGTCATGAGAGACGATGTGGAGGTGGCATCAGCCCCAATGTCTGACTTTTTCGCAACACTACCCCACAGCAAAAGCGTGCGGCTTACACCCTCGCTGTTGGTAAGTTGATCGAAAGTCAGATAAGCACTATCGAAAGTGCGGAAGCAATCAAAATGAGTCAAAAGTAGGGCTCCACAATAAATTTGTAACTCAAAGCCCAGCTCCAGCGTTGGGCTTTTTTGCATTCACTGCTTAGGCTGCGAACCATCGCGAGTGGCTCATCCCGCTTGGCGAAGTACTTAACGTGCGTACGGCCCATGTCTATCTTCGCCACTATCGATGGTCCTTGGCGGGGGGATGCGCTTTCACTTTCTTCAAGGTATCGACATACTGATGGCCAAAAGCCATTTCTGTAGTATGAGCGTGAAGTAGGTAATCCCTCCCACGTCTAAATCATTAAGGAACGTTGTGATCGATTCAGTAGTTTCAATATCCGAGCAAGCATTTTTCAGCATTGTCACGTCTGCGCTGGAAGCCTACAAACTGGAGCACGTCTTGAACGGCGGCGACTCGGCTGCGCGCGTCGAAACATTCGGGCACCTGTGGGGGTACGATCAGCCATTAATCGGTAGAGACATGATCTACAGGGTGGTACTGGCAGACACATCCACCGCGGTTGAAAGAGACCAGAGCTCGGTTGCTTTTACCGATGAAGCGCAAGAGCTGAAACAAGGCTTTATCGACACGTTTTTCCCCGAAGTCTGCTACTTGGGTGACTATCACAGTCACCCATACAGCTTCGAAGACGATGAAATAAAAACCGAGCTCGAGCTTGAACGCCGTCATCTCTATCGATTTTCCGAAGGGGATTTCCGTTCGGTTAAATCTTTGCAGGATAAGTCGCTGGACTACCGAGTTGGCCTGGTGGCCACTGTATTTGAGCGTGAGCGGAAAGTGAATCGATCACTGAAGAGGCTGGACGGCGAAAGTTGTATCAGATTTCAGTACCTGAGCATGACCATCTGGCTGAAGGCCTATGTCTGGACCTCGGATGATAACTATAACTATCGTCGCAAGGCGGACAAAATGGTGCGCTTGGTGTGCCCGAGTCTGAATTTGTTAAATTCGTAACGCAGTATCGGGTTGGGCTGACAGTTTGGTAGCGCTGATGTGTGAGCTTCGAATGAGGGTTTGGTTAACGAATCCGCTCGCTCAACGATTGGTAACTGGCTGGCGGAGCAGGGTGGGGACTGGTTTTTCCTCGTCATCAGCATTCGCGAGTGCAAAAACTTTTTTCTGGCTGAGCCCTTGATCAGCCAACAAAAGTTGAGCCAATTGCTGTTGACCGACTGGCAGGCTCGAATGGCTGTGCTTGAGCGTTCGCTGTTACGCAAGGAACTGTTGACGTTGGGATTGGCCCGCAACTGAATTGAATTCTTCACAAGATTTTTTGTTCGGGCACCTGTTGCGTATGCTCCATACCCTTTGGAAAGATGATGGATTCCAGCTGGGTGCCCAGACGCGCCCAGGCTTCCGCCTTCTCACGCGCATAGTCATGATGCAAATAGTGACGACGCACTCGGCTCCCGGCCAGCACGTGGTTCTGGCAACGGTCGATCACATCCAGGTTGACGCCCAAGGCTTGCATCATCGTCGCACCGGTGCGGCGCAGGTCATGGGGTGTCCACGCGCCATTGGTACCTTTGGCTAAAACCAGGCTGTTGTCATGGCGGCGCCTGGAAAGCGGCTTGCGCTTCTTGAACATTTCCTGGCGATCCCCCACCTGCTTGCTGACGGTTTTCGAGAAGACCGGGCCTGTGCCGTCTTTATCCGGAAAGCACCAAGGGGTAGTCCCTGTCAGCGAGTAGAGCACTTGAAAGTAATGCAGTGAAAAAGGCGAGAGGAAGATGTGGTGGTCCTGCTTCTTGCCCCGCCGGCCTTTGACGTTCTTGGCCGGGATAAACCACTCGCCACTGTCTAGGTTCACATGGCGCCACTCGGCGGCGAGCAGTTCGCCTATCCGACACAAGGTGCCCAGACAGATCCAGAGCGTTAGTTCGGTTTCCTTCTTGAGCGGACGTATACCGCCGTACTTCTGCCCAGCCGGGAGCGCGCTGTAAACATCCGCCATGCCTGTGCATTTCTGATGCAGTTCGCGTAATTCATCGTGCGACAGAATGCGGCTGCGTTCCTCCTCGTACGTTTCGGGCAGCAGCAGGTCGATGTCGATCAGGTGGGCAGGGTTGCCATCAATGAGCAGTGCGCGCCAAGGCTGACGTTTTTCAGCCCAGGACAACATTTGGGTGATATCGGCAAAGAGGCTGATCGCCCGTCTGGGGGCATTGCGCGCAATGACTTTGCGCAGAATGGTTCTAAGGTCGTGCTCGGTGACATCATTCAACGGTTTGTTAGCCAGTGGCGGTAACACATCTTTGCTGAAGCTGCGGCGCAATTCAGCATTGGCGTTATTACGTGCCACGCCATCACGTAGCCAGGTCTCGAACAGCTCGCCCAAGGTCAGGCAGTCCGTGTCAGCTAGACTCTCGGTGGCTACAACTTCAACCACCTTTGCGTGCGCTTGTATTTTCACGGCTCGCTTCTGAGCGCAAGGGTTGATGCCCTGTTTCAACTGCTGTTTTGCCGAGTCGCGAGCATCGCGAATGTGCAGCAGCCTTGTGCGTGGCCATGTACCGCAGGCGAAGTCCTTGTATTTACCCTCCCACTTGAAGCGGTAGTGGAACTGAACGGAGAGCCCTTGCTTGTGCATAAGGACTTTGCCAATCAGATTGCCATCTTCTCGAAGCGTCCTGCCATGGTCGGTGCTGCTGAGCGCTTCGAGCTCTTTGATCGTGATTTTCACCATTGAAAATACCCCCCACTAAACCCCCCACCAGATACCGGGATTAGGTGGGAAAGCATGGGACGTGCTGCACGTCAGATGATCACCTAAGCCACTGTTTTTAAAGCATAGATCGTGATGGTTAGGGTCAGGACGTTTCCCGACGAATCGCTCAAAACGCGATGGGGTGCTAGGGGTCGAGTGTTCGAATCACTCCGTCCCGACCATCTTTTTCAATGACTTGGCCCAACCTAATCCGTTGGGCTTTTTCATGCCTAAAAAAAGGCCCCTACTTGGACCCTTACCAGCAGGAAACTTGTGCCTGTTATTGCTCGCGGCAATCAGGGCTTGAAGTTTGAGTTTGTGCCCAGGCGAGCATTGCTGCCCAGCACATACCAGCAGTCCTCGTCGTTTATCTGCCATCTTTTGCAAAGCAGAGCCCGTGCCGGGTGATCGCGAGAAGGTGGTCAATTGGAAGGTATGCCCAGCGGTGTAACAGCAGGACGGGAGACAGGCACAACAGGGACGTGGTAGGTATCGAAATGGCTAGGACCTAGGACTGCGTGCTGCTCGGCTGACAGGTAATCTGCAAAGCCTGCGTTAGCCTGTGCAAAGCGTCTTAGGGTTTGCCAGATGATCTTTGCCCGTTCGATTCTCAACGTCTTGTTGCGCAATACCCTACGGCCACCCAGGCGGTCACCTGGGCCAACACCACCGCAATACCAACCAGCACAATCAACAGGCGAGCAGCAGATCCTGACGCTTTATCGTTGCTCATCGCCTCATCGCCGAGCGGACAAGCGTAATGGCTTGTGGTGTGTCCGTCGTCGTGCCACTGCCATGGCTTAAACCCATGCAGTCCAGTCCCGGCGCTGATACTTCGAGTTAACTGTTGCCGAGTGTACGCATGTGCATTTCGGGCTCTCGTTATTCGCGTTTGGGTGACAGCATGCGAGATGGCGCATGAGCACTAGATGGGTAAATTGGCAAGGGTTTATGAGGTTTGTTCATCAGTCCGGTGGGCGTGCGACTTACTCGTCGCCAGTGCCTGCTGCGGCAGCCTGGTAGCCTGGTAGCCTGGCGGCTTGGTTGCGCAGGCAGCAGGTGGGGGAGGAGACAGGGGGGCAATGGCTCTACAACTCGCCCTCCAGATGATCAATGTCCTTGAAGCGCTCAACCAGAAAGTCGATCAGGCTGCGCACTCGTGTGGACAGGTGTAACTGCTGCGGATATACCGCGTAAACATCGGCACGGGTCGGTGTCTGGTCTTCGAGTACTAGTCGTAATCGGCCGCTACGGACATATCTGGCGATGTCCCATTCAGCTCGCAGCAGAATCCCATGCCCCTCCAGCGCCCAGTTCAGGGCTACCTCACCGTCGTTGCAGCCCAAGGCGCCGCGTACCTTGATGTTTTGCGTACGGCCACCGTCGGTAAAGCTCCACACCCCGTAAGGCGTTTCGTTCTGCCGCAGGAAGATGCAGTTGTGCTGCTGCAAATCGCTCAGACGTTGCGGAGCACCGTATTTTTCCAGGTACAACGGTGAGGCGCATAGCAATCGGCGGTTGGAAGCGATCTTTCGCGCATGAAAAGCTGCATCCGCCAGTGTGCCGAAACGAATGCCAAGGTCAAACCCATGGGTCGTCAGGTCGAGCGGGTGATCGCTGATCTCCAGTTGTACTTCCACCTGGGGGTGTTTCTTGAAAAATGCGCCAAGGGCAGGACCGATGTAACGGCGTCCGAAGCCCAGCGATGCGTTGACGCGGATCAAGCCTTTTGGCTCAGCCTGGCTGCTGTTGATCAGCTGCTCGACCTCATCGATCTGCGTCAGGATCCGGGCCGCGTGGGAAAAAAGCAGTTCACCTTCTGAGGTCAGGCTCATTGAACGTGTGGTGCGATTCACCAGGCGTGCCCCCAATCGAGCCTCAAGCGCAGTAAGGCGCTTGCTCACTGCTGGCGGTGTGATGCCGAGCTCTCTGGCCGTGGCAGCCAGGCTGCCTTTGTTGGCCAGAAGATAAAAAAATGACAGATCCAGGGTTGGGCTCATTGGTAACTCAAAGTTATTTATGTAGTGATTCTGAGTAACTCACACTTATTTATTCACTACATATACTCCGTTCACACCCTGATTGAACAGACCGTTCGACAGGCAAAACAAGAACGTTTTGAGCGCGGAGTTGATCATGAGCACATACAAAATTGCAGCGGTTCCAGGTGATGGTATTGGTATTGAGGTTATTGCAGCGGGTGTCGAGGTGCTGCAGGCCCTGTCGGAAAAATCCAGCTTCGAACTGGATTTCAAACACTTCGACTGGAACTCGGATAACTACCTGAAGCATGGTTACTACATTCCTGAAGGCGGGCTGGAAGAGCTAAAAACCTTCGATGCGATTTTCTTTGGCGCCGTGGGTGCGCTTGACGTCGCGGATCATATTTCCCTGTGGGGCCTGCGTTTGCCGATCTGCCAGGGCTTCGATCAGTACGCCAACGTGCGTCCGGCTCGTGTGTTGCCTGGGGTAAAGAGCCCACTGGTCAATGGTGACCAGATTGACTGGGTAGTGGTGCGGGAAAACTCCGAAGGTGAGTACTCCGGCAATGGAGGTCGCGTTCACCGTGGCCTGCCGGAAGAGGTCGCCACGGAAGTGTCGGTCTTTACCCGTGTTGGAGTCGAGCGCATCCACCGTTTTGCTTTCGAACTGGCGCAAAGCCGCCCACGCAAGCACCTGACCATGGTCACCAAGTCCAATGCCCAGCGACACGGCATGGTGCTGTGGGATGAGATTTTCTATGAAGTCGCGAAGGATTTTCCAGACGTTAAAATTGATAAAGAACTGGTCGATGCCGTCACTACGCGCATGGTGCTCAAACCCTCCACACTGGACGTGATTGTCGCTACTAACCTGCACGCCGACATTCTGTCCGATCTGGCGGCGGCGCTATCCGGCAGTCTTGGCATTGCGCCGACTGCCAACCTGAACCCGTCGCGCAAATTCCCTTCGATGTTCGAACCGATCCACGGCTCTGCATTCGATATCACCGGTAAAGGTGTGGCGAACCCGATTGCGACTTTCTGGACGGCAGTGATGATGCTGGAACACCTGGGTGAGACCGCCGCGGCAAAACAACTGATGTCCGCCATCGAGGCTGTGACTGAAAGCGGTTTGCATACTCCTGATTTGGGCGGTACGGCCACTACACGGCAGATCACGGATGCAGTCATTGCGTTGATCAACCGTTGAAGCGTCCCAGCGATTCAAAGTAGTACTGCGGCACTACGTCAAGGGGCAGATTATTGGGTCTGACTCCTTGGCATTTCCTGACAACAATAAAAATCAGGGCCCTGTCATGAAAAGAATATTCGGCAAACTTTATATACAAGTACTTATTGCGGTCGTTCTTGGCGCTATCGTCGGTGTGCTGGTTCCTGAAACCGGGGCTGCACTCAAACCCTTGGGCGATGCGTTTATCAAACTGATCAAAATGCTCCTCGCGCCGGTGATCTTCCTGACTGTCGTCACGGGTATCGCACGCATGGAAAACATGAAGGAGCTTGGGCGGGTAGGCTTTCGTGCCTTGATTTATTTCGAGGTTGTGTCGACCCTGGCGCTCGTGGTCGGCCTGGTGGTGGTCGATGTATTCAAGCCCGGTGCAGGCATGAATATTGATGTCGCAAGCCTCGATACGTCGAGTCTCGCCACCTATACCTCGGCGGTGAAGCATGATTCATTCATGGACTTCGCCATGAATATCATCCCCGATACCATTGTGGATGCCTTTGCCAAGGGGAATGTGCTGCAGATATTGCTGTTTTCCGTCCTTCTGGGCGTCGCCCTTGCCCAGGTCGGACCGCGCGGGAAAATCTTTGTCGATGCACTGGATAGCTTGATGCAGGGCATGTTCCGCATCGTCAATATGGTTATGCGCCTGGCGCCTGTCGGTGCGTTTGGGGCCATTGCATTCACAATCGGCAAATACGGTTTCGGCTCGCTGTTCTCCCTCGGCAAGTTGATGGCCTGCGTGTACTTGACCTGCGCGGTGTTCGTGATCTTTGTTCTGGGGCCCATATGCCGGTACAGCGGTTTCAGCCTGTGGAAATTCCTTAAATTTATCAAGGAGGAGTTGTTCACCGTACTGGGCACCAGTTCTTCGGAGTCGGTGTTGCCGCAAATGATTTCAAAAATGGAAAAGGCCGGAGTTTCCAAGCCTGTCGCCGGGATGATCATTCCCTCCGGCTTGACCTTCAATCCGGACGGTCAGGCGATTTATTACACCATCGCTGCGATTTTTATCGCCCAGGCAACCAACACGCCGCTTACCCTCACTGATCAATTGATCGTTCTGGCAGTTTTGATGTTCACCTCCAAGGGGTCGGCAGGTGTCACCGGCTCAGGGTTTATTATCCTGGCCGCCACCTTGTCTTCTTTGGGGACCATCCCGGTTGCGGGAATGGTGCTGCTGCTGGGAGTTGACCGCTTTATGTCAGAAGCACGTGCGATCACCAACACGATTGGCAATGGTGTCGGAACCATGGCAATTGCCAAGTGGGTCGGGGCGCTGGATACCGTTAAAATGCACAAGGCGTTGAATGGTGAAAGAGGGGAGCCTGAACCAGAGTTCGTACACGAAGAGGCTGCTCATCCCTCTGGTCCAGTGATGGGTAATGCCTTGCAGCCCAGCCTTGCAAGTGCCTCCCAGGTATAAATGTGTGTTGCTGAAGTGCTCGGGTAAGGGTATTCGTGCGGCCCAGGCGCACGAATACCTATGCAGCGAGCGCCTGTTGCTGGAGTCCCGTATTAACTGGCGCTGAGTGAGTCCAGCTTGAATGGGGTGCTAGGGTTCGAGTGTTCGAATCACTCCGTCCCGACCCTATTGATTTCACTGATATTCAGGGCCGGAACCATATCCCACCAGATCACATCGGCGTGGTCTGTCTGGTGGTTCTTGGTCATGTATCGCCACTCGTGGCAACACGGCTAACCACAAATATTGAGTGACCGAATCAATCGATGACCAACCAGGGGGCTGGTACTTGAAGTAGACGGCCACTGCACTGTGTTCTGCAGGAGCCCCTTAGAGCTGCTTCAGGGTTTCCTGGGTGATGGCTTCGAGTCCGGATTCGGTGATGGTTTTCCAGTCAGTATCTGTGGCCACTTTCACGTTCTCACTGACCAGCGTTTTTACGGTCTGTACAGGTGTACCAGGGGCTTTTATCTGCAACAGCGACTTGTTGCGTAGCACCTTATCGAGTACTCCCTCAGCCGAATACCATGACCAGAATTCGATGATGTTAACTTTTACGTCACTGACATCACGGGCACCGGGGCTACTGACCACCTCGTATCCGGCCTGCCGGTAGGCAGTGGCTACGGCATTACCCACCAGCTCTGAAACTGTGCGCCCTTCAGGCAGCAGCACGTCGCCGATCGCCATATTGAAGTTATTGCGCTTACGCGCGATGGCCCGCTCGGTAATCGACTTATCGTCGATCTCGTCGTACTTCAGTGAAGGTATGTCGGAGCTGGAAGGTTTGATTTGAAAAACTCGATCATCAACGGCGCTGATATAAACCTTTTTGCCATTGCTGGGGGCCGGTGTCTGAGTATCACCCGGCCGTAAAACATCCACTTCTGCCCTGTTGGTGGCGCAACCGGCTAACAGTACCAATGCCGCAACGGCCAAAATTTTTCGAACCATCATCCTTACTCCCTTTTATATTTGGCCTTCATAGGCTTGTCCAAAAGCTGGCGAAAAAGAGTGTAGAAGACAATGTGCAGCTCAACCGCCTGGCTGACTTGCGCGGTTGAGAGAGCAAGCAGCACGAAAGCAATCGGCTCTGGCCCTAGCCTTTTGCTCGTAATCCCTGAACCCGCATTTCGCGGTTTTTTTTGTCTTGAGGAAATGATGATCAGCAAGACCGTCTCGGTCATCTGCTGCAATCCATTGAAGATTTTTTGACCACGCCTCGGAGCTGACCCGACTTAAAGTCGTGAACGTGCTGCGCGGGCGTATCAACTCCGGGCACCTATCAGATGCCCTTATCTCTTCTCGAGTTGGGCCGCAATGTCTGTGGCCAGTTCGATGAAGGCACGTGCAGCTGAAGTCTGGTAGGCCCCTTTGCGCTGCATCAATACGGCGGTACGGTGCAGTCGCTGAGGGCTTAGTTCAATGGCAAACAGCCCCTGATGTGCAAGCGCGACGGTTGCCGGTAACAGGGTCGACAGTGTGGTCCTGCGCACCACTTCGATGACTGCACCGATAACATTGGCCTCCATTTTCACCCGCGGGGTAATGTTGTGCTGGCGACAGTAGCGGTCGATCTGCTCGCGAGTGGCAAACTCTTCGCTGAGCAGGATCAGTGATTCGGCACTCAGAGCGTCCAGGTCAATAGCACTCTGTCCAGCCAACGGGTGTCTTTCCCCAACCACCAGCGCGAGGGCTTCTATCAGAAGCGGCTGGGTCTCTATGTCCTGAGAGTGCCCGTCCTCGAAAGCGATACCCACGTCCAGCTCATCGGCCAGCAGAAGCTCCTCCATCTGTTCTTGAGCGATCTCACGCAGGTTCAAGGTGATATTCGGATATCGGCTGTGGAAAGCTTCGACCAGTGGTCCGACCAGATATGTGGTGAACGTCGGTGTCAATGCAACCCTGAGTGCCCCGCGACTCAAATCGCCCACGTCATGGATTGCACGTTTTCCTTCCTCCAGTTCCTGCGAAGCCCGGCGTGCATAGCGTAAATACACTTCGCCGGCGTCAGTCAGCCGCGTCGTACGTCCCGATCGGTCAAATAACTGGGCAGAAAGACTTTCCTCAAGTTGCCTGACTTGCTGTGACAGCGCGGGCTGCGAAACATGCAGCGCAGCAGCTGCTTTCGTGAAGCTGTGGTGTTGCGCCACAGCGAGAAAGTATTTGATGTGACGTGCCAGCATGCTCAGAGCCATAAGATTATCTGATGTACTCCATCATAAATGAGACTTTTACCTTATGTCACGGACTCCGTAATCTCTGCTCCAACGCATCGCGACCAAGAGGAGTCACCATGAAAGACATCATCGATGGTTTTCTAAAGTTTCAACTTAACGCTTTTCCGGAACGCGCCGGCCTGTTCAAGAATCTGGCTAATCAGCAAAGCCCAAGGGCTCTGTTTATCTCCTGCTCTGACAGCCGATTGGTTCCGGAGCTGGTTACGCAGCGAGAGCCCGGCGACCTGTTTGTCATTCGCAACGCCGGCAACATCGTGCCGCCCTACGGCCCTGAGCCTGGCGGTGTGTCGGCCTCGGTCGAGTATGCCGTTGCTGCCTTGCAAGTCTCCGACATCGTTATCTGCGGGCACTCTGATTGCGGCGCAATGACTGCCATTGCCACCTGCAAGTGCCTGGATCACATGCCCGCAGTGGCAGGCTGGTTACGCTACGCCGACTCTGCTCGAGTGGTGAATGAAGCGCGTAAACATAAGGACCCACACAGCAGTGTTGAGGCGATGGTTCGAGAAAACGTGATCGCCCAGTTGGCAAATATCCGGACGCATCCATCGGTACGCCTGGCCCTCGAAGAGGGACGCGTAGCACTGCATGGCTGGGTCTATGACATCGAGAGCGGCCGTATGGATGCTTTCGATAGTAACACCGGCAAGTTTGCGCCCCTTGTGGACAACCCCGGCGCACGTGCCGCTCCCTATCAACAGAAGCAATCTGCTTGAACTCGTTTATTACCCCAGGAGATAACACCATGATCCAGTCCCAAATCAATCCAGGTTCGCGTCTGGCCCTGACCGAAGTCATTTTGCTGGCTAAAGCCCGGAATGACCTGTCATTTGCCCAGATCACCGATGGCACAGGGCTCAGCGAGGCGTTCGTCACTGCCGCGCTGCTCGGCCAACATCCCTTGCCCAAAGCAGCGGCCACAGTAGTGGGCGAAAAGCTCGGCCTCGATGTTGATGGCGTGGCGCTGCTGCAAACCATCCCGATGCGCGGCAGCATCGACAATGGTATACCGACCGACCCCACTATCTACCGCTTTTACGAGATGCTGCAGGTCTACGGCACCACGCTTAAGGCGTTGGTCCATGAGAAGTTCGGTGACGGCATTATCAGTGCTATCAACTTCAAACTGGATATTAAAAAAGTCGAAGATCCAGAGGGTGGGTCGCGCGCAGTCATTACCCTGGATGGTAAATACCTGCCCACCAAGCCTTTCTGATAGTTGAGTGTCTCGGCGTCGTAATACGACGCCGAGTCATGAAGCGCTACATTGACCCTGTAAGTATTGAAGGGTATTTGCGTCACGCGATAGCCCCAGGTGTTTGAACATGAAAATTTTATTGTTGGCAGGGCTCAGTAGCTTGTGCACTGTGGCTTTGGCTGGGCAGCCTCTAGCAGACAACGACATTCAGGTAGAGCAGTACAGTTATTCACAAGACCTTGATATCGCAAAAATCATTTCGATGGGTGAAGTGCCAAATGTCTGTGAAGTGGTGCCTGCGCGTATGATGTATGAAGACTCCAAGGGGCATAGGCATATTCTCGAATACCGCGTAATGGGGAATGGTTGTTCTAACGGTTAGTGTGTGCTTCCTATCTATACCGCAAATATTTAATACGTCTTTTAATTTTTTCCTGCTGATTCTGGACACTGTTGCGTTCCTTTGCAGCTCTGTCGTGCGTGCTCATGGGCAATGTGCTGGCAGTCATGAAGCAGGCGCAGCATGACCTCCAGAGGTCGATGCTCGAGAAACGGAAGTTGTCTGAATTAAGGAGTGAGGTTTATGGATCTGATATTTCGCAATGTACGCATTGCCGATGGAAAACCTTTAACCGACGTCGCCGTACACAATGGGAAAGTTGCCATTATTTCCCCGGGAATTACAGTGCGGGCACGGCAGGAAGTCCAGGGAAATGGAAATGTATTGATGCCGGCTTTTGTCGAGGGGCATCTGCATCTGGAAAAAGCCAATGTCATGCACCGTAAGGTCAATCGCACCGGAACCCTCAAGGAGGCGATTGCCGTTACAGCTGAGCTTAAACCGATGTTGACCCGGGAGGATATTCTCGAGCGTTCAACGCAGGTATTACGCTCACTTGTGCAGGCCGGTACTACCCATGTACGCGCACATGCCGAATTTGACCCCTCACAAGGTTTCACAGGGTTTGATGTTGTCCTGGAGCTACGCAAGAAGTTTCGCGACATGATCGACATTCAGGTAGTTGCCTTCCCACAGGAAGGCATTTTCAAACTACCGGGAATGAAGCACATGATGGTTGCGGCGATGGAAAAAGGTGCCGATGTCGTCGGCGGTATTCCCTATAACGATCGTTCACCCTTCGAACATATTGATTATGTTTTCAGCCTGGCTAAACAGTTTGGAAAAGATATAGATTTCCATCAGGATTTTGCCGATACGGCAGAGAACATGACCATTGAATACCTCGCGCGCAAGACCATCAAGGAAGGGTATGAAGGCCGCGTCTGCGTAGGTCATCTTACGAGCCTTGGAGCCGTAGCAGCGGAACAGCGAGTGGATATTATCAGCCTGATCCGTGATGCTGGAATCAGCGTAATGTGCCTGCCAGCCACCGACTTGCATCTCGGTGCTCGAGGCGACAGCCATAACGTCCGCCGCTCACTCACGCCCGTTCGTGCGTTGCGAGACGGTGGTGTAAATGTCTGTTTGGCCACGAACAATATACGCAACGCTTTTACCCCGTATGGGACAGGCGATCTGCTGAATATTGCGCAATTGGCAATGCCTGCATGCCACCTGGGTGGGGCCGATGATCAGGCCACAGTATTGGGAATGCTCACAACTAATCCCGCAAAAGCCCTGGGGCTGAATAACTATGGGCTGGAAACCGGCAAAAATGCAGACCTGGTGCTGGTGGATACCCAGTCGGTCGCCGGGGTTATCCTCGACTTGCCGGCTCGTCTTATGGTGTTGAAGCGCGGGAAAATAGTGGCGACATCAAATTACAACCGTTCGATAGCCTTCTGATCGTCCCCGCCTGCCGGATCAGTAACGGATACCCATGTGACACTCAGTCAATCTGTCGTCTTTTGATGATCGACGACAATCGCGTGTGGACGGGTGTAACGGCTGCGGATTTATCGCCTAGAGATTCAGGCCTCGTGCCACTATTTCAAGCGGGAAGGTCGGCAATATGTCGTCGCTTGCTCTGTTTCAGCTGGGCGAGAAGTCGTGGATGCATGCATTGCCCGCCAATGGCAAAGGCATGGCTTTTATGCGGTCATGCCTGAATCCCGATCTTGCCTGCTGAAGCTTGCATCGCGCGCTTCTCTGTTAAGGGGGCAAAATAGGGCGGCGTACCGGTTGCCTGGAAATAAAGAAAGTAGTGCCCGGTGTCGGCCAATACAATTCGGTGCAGCTCTGATAGGCGCATGCCGTTTCTAATCCAAATGCTCTCTTTCAGGATTTCGTAAGTCCGGACCCCGTGTTGTTGCATTGTGCTTTCGAAGGTTAGGTAGAGTTCTTCTCTGATACGCCGGTCGTTTTGAACACCCGCTCGCAACATAAAAAAGCTAAGCACACCCACAACTACAACCACAACCAACAAAAAAGTCCAGCTGGCGATTGCTCCCATGCTTTGCGCTCCCTGCGAGCTCACGTGGTATGAGCATCAGTGTAGACAGGGTTTGGCACTTGGCTTAGCTGCGTGTCAGGCTGCGTTATGCAGCCTCAGGTTCGGAGCAGGCAAGATTTACGCCTGCTCTGCCTCGTATCGCATCACAACGTGTCGTTGCACACCAAGGCCGCAGATCGACAGCACTACTTCATCCCCCGGTTCCAGCCATTCCGGATGTGGCTTCATTCCCATCGACACGCCAGGCGGGGTGCCGGTGATGATCACATCCCCAACATCGAGGGTCATGTAGTGACTGCAGTAGGAAATAATCTCTGCAACGCTGAAGATCATGGTCTGGGTGTTTCCTTCCTGTCGCCGTTGGCCGTTGACTTCCAGCCACATTGGCAGGCTCTGCGGATCCGGGACCTCATCACGGGTCACGAGCCAGGGACCCAGCGGCCCAAAGGAGTCGGAGCTCTTGCCTTTGTCCCATTGCGAGCTCTGAAACTGGAATCCACGATCGGAAACATCATTGGCCACGCAGTAGCCCGCCACATGTTCAAGTGCCTGGGCAACCGGAACGTAACGGGCGCGCTTTCCGATGACGACCCCCAGCTCAACCTCCCAGTCCAATTGCCTTGAGTGGGGAGGTTGTACGATGGGGTCATCGGCCCCGCTGATGCAACTGACCGGTTTGAAGAACACCAACGGTTCGGACGGGATCGCAAGACCGGCCTCTTCGGCGTGGTCCAGGTAGTTCAAACCAATTGCGATGAACTTGCTGATATCGCTTATCGGTGGCAGGTAGCGAACCGGGGTCGAAATAAGCGGAAGCCGGTGTTCGTCAAGCTCACAAAGCCGGGCAAGTTCCGTATCGGACAAGCACGCGCGCGAGACGTCATCCACATGGGCTGATATGTCCCGCAGCTGTCCCGATGAATCGACCATGCCCGGATACACGCCATCATGCTTAACATAG
Source organism: Pseudomonas bubulae (assembly GCF_037023725.1). Taxonomy (NCBI): domain Bacteria; kingdom Pseudomonadati; phylum Pseudomonadota; class Gammaproteobacteria; order Pseudomonadales; family Pseudomonadaceae; genus Pseudomonas; species Pseudomonas bubulae. The sequence continues at coordinate 3,769,119 of NZ_CP146077.1, read as the reverse complement.
CGAAAGAGCTTCATTGTTGTCTCCAGTTGCAGTATCAGAATATGCGCAGGAGCCGAGCGCGCCAGGCACCAGGCTGGTTGCGGGATACAAACCCGCAGCCACTGTCAGTCATGCTTCATTGCACGCAAAGTGCGGGGGAGGGGCATCTCGGTTTGCATGCCACAAGGACCCAGTGGGTTCGCGGGATCAATCACGCTTTTCGGTGAACAATCGCACTACGCTTGTCATGTTCCGGTCGCCCATTCCGCGCGTTGCTGCGCGCTGGAAAACATTATGTGCTGCGGCAATTGTGGGGGCGTTCTCTGCTGATCCTGCTTCCTCGAGCGTGTAGCCGAAGTCCTTTTCAATCAACGCCACGGGGAACTGCGGGGCGAAGTTCTCCGTCATCATGCTCCCTGAAAGATAGGCAGCAACCGGTGGCCAGACGGAGGTGCCTGCCATGGCTGCCAGCACTCGCGATGCATCGGCTCCGTTTCGCTCCAATAACCCGATGACCTCTGCCAGGCCCGTCACCTGTATTCCCAGCATGGCGTTGGTGGCAAGTTTCGCCAAAGCGCCATGACCCAGGCCGCCGACGTGATGGACTGAAGAGCCCATGACGCGTAGCAGAGGCAGGCAGCGCTCCAGGACTTCTTCCTCTCCGCCTGCCAGATAGGCCAGTTGCCTCGCATCGGCCTGAGCACGGGATCCCGATACCGGCGCTTCCAGCAGCGCCACCCGGGCATGCTGCATGTGGGTGCCGAGCTCCTGGATCCAGCCCGAAGTGAGTGTCGAACTCTCGATGGCGATTGCTCCCGCTGCCATACCAGAGAGGGCGCCGATCTCGCGATCCAGCCAGACATGGCGAGACGCATCATTGTCACGCAACATTGCAATGACGAACTCCGCACCTGCGCTGGCTTCTCTTGGCGTGCGCGCGTGGAAGGCCCCTTGCTTGACAAGCGCTTCTGCTGCATCGGGGGTTCGATTCCAGACAGTGACTGTGTGACCTGCAGCAAGCAATTGTGAGGCCATGCGCGACCCCATGGCGCCGAGGCCCAGGACTGTGATTCTGCTCATATGCTTTGTTCCATTTCAACGTGTAAGGGGGGAGGGGCTGACAGGACTCGGTGGTTGTCAGAGGTTGCGCGACTATGAAGATTGGCGACTCACCAGGATCACCGCCAAGCCTGCAATGGCGAAGCAGGCGGACAGGTACGCGATGGGTTGCGGTCCGGCAAGATTGATCAGCAGTCCGCCCAGCAGCGAGCCCAGGCCGATGGCTGCATTGAATACAGATACATTGATGGAGGTGGCTGCGTCGGCTCCGCCTGGAATCCTGGAGGCTTCCTTGAACACCAGGGTCTGCAGCAGCACCGGAAGTGCGCCATATGCAGCGCCCCACGCAGCAAGCACAGCGAAAATGGCGGCATGACTGACCGCTGCCGCGTTCATGCATGACAGGCTTGCGGCAAGGAGTGCTGTCACCAGACCCAGGCTGGTTCTTGGTGCCCTGGACGCGAACGGGCCCACGGCGAAGTTGGTAATTACACCTGCCGCGCCATAGACCAACAGAAGCATGCTGACCTGTGCAGGGCTCTGGCCGGCAATCTGCTCAAGGTACGGAGACACGTAGGTGTAAGCCAGAAAGTTGCCGGTGACGACAAGGGCAGTGATCCCGAAAACCACAAGCAAGGGGCCACTTTTGAGCACGGCTGACATCGCCCCTCGCTTGGCAGCCTTCGAGATGCGGACCGCCGGAACTGACCATGCGATCAGCGTGAAGACGACCAGGCTGAGTATCGAGAGCGCAGCAAACACGGAGCGCCATCCATACATTTCACCGAGCATTGTGCCAGCCGGAATCCCCAGCACCGTCGCCAGCGAAACACCGCCAAAGACAATCGATGTAGCTCGTACTGCGTTTCGTGCAGAGACCATGTGCACTGCGGTGACCACCGCTGTCGACCAGAACACGCCGATTGCACCTGCGACCAGAATGCGTCCAAGGAAAACGACGAAGTAGTTTGGCGCCAGGAAGGTGATCAGATTGCCGATACAGCAGACCGCCAGCAGACCGGCCATCAGTGTCTTGCGGTTGAGCGATCCAAGCAGGCCAGTCAGCGGCGCTGCGGTCAGAGCGACCATAAATGCAAAAATTGTAACCAGATAACCTGCGGCGCCGAGCGAGACATTCAGGCCAGCGGCCATCGCTGGCAGCACGCCTACGGGCATGAGCTCGGTGCTGACAAAGGAGAAGCAGCCGAGGCTCAGGGCAAGAACAGCCGCTATCGCCTGTGCCCTGGATACAGTTACCCCATGAGGGTGTGGCGTTGCGGGTGCGTGGGCACTTGCCGGCGTAGTAACGGCCTGATGCCTTATGACTTTCGATTGCATGGGCGTATCTCTGTGAAATTCAAAATAAAGGTCGCAAAGGTGAGGTTTTTCAAGGCCAAGCCGTGCGTGCACCCGGTGTACTGTGGCGACCGGCATGCCGACTGATGGGCCATGCGAACTTATCGTGGGGGAAACTCAATGCCTGAGAGTTGCGCACAAGCGGCCAGGTATCGCTCTTGAAGCGCGGGGTCAAACGCAGCGCTGTGAACCTGTGCCGACCGCTGGTGATAGAAGTAGTCGCCGGTTACGCGCGCTGCAGTGCCTGCAGCGAGCCACGCCTGGGTGCGGGGCGCGAGGTCAAGGTCATCCGTAGCCTCAGGGCCGCCCATCTTCGTGGCAACCCAACCTGGTTCGACGCAGTTGGACAGCACATCTGGCCAGTGACGCGCGGCGGCAAAAGCAAGCAGGACCGCGTGAAGCTTGGAGTCCGAGTAGGCCTGCATCCCGGACCAGCGTCGCGATTCCCAGGTCAGGTCGCTGAGAGAGGGATTACCCTTCAAGTGAAGCCTGGAGCTCATGTAAACCAGGCGCTTGGGTCGCTTGACCATGGCGGTCAGAATGTAGGGCGCCAGAGAGTTCACGGCAAAGACATGGGGCAGGCCATCCACTGTGGCGATGCGCTCGCGCTCCTGATAGCCGACAGCGGCATTGTGAATGATGGCATCGAAGGGGCCCAGTTCATTGATGCTGGCAGCAAGCGCCTTGGTTTCTGCGATGCTGGAAAGGTCCCCGACGAGTGCCGTCTGCGCGCCGGGAACTTGAGCGATGGCATGGGCCGCCCGGGCGTGGTTTCGGGCATGCAACACGACCTGATGACCGTTGGCCACGAGCAGGCGTGCCGCCATTTGGCCCAGGCCGTCGGAGGATCCGGTAACGAGGATGCGCGTCATTGTCATTGCTCCGGTGAATGCCACGTCGGGGGTGGCCTCAATGGGGTGTAGGGTCGGCATGGGGTAGCCGGCTCAGCGTTGGAGCAATGTTGGGATTTCGGGCCTTATAATGCGATAGCATGGAACGCATAATATTCATGCGCAGGAGTCATCAATGAGGGCATTAAGTTCCCGGTTGCTGGAAGGCGTCGACGTTATGGCGGCTGTCGTTGATGCGCGCAGCTTTGGCGGGGCTGCTGAGGTACTGGATATGTCTCAATCTGGCGTGAGCAGGGCAATAGCCCGCCTGGAGACAAGATTGGGCATCAGAGTGTTCGAGCGCACGACGCGATCAGTGAGGCTGACCGACGAAGGGCGCAGTTTCTACGAAGAGGTGATGCCTCTGATCGATGCGCTTGCCGAGGCGACAGGCAGCGCCGCCAGTGATGCGCAAAAGGTTCGTGGCCGGCTGCGCGTCAACGTGGACCCGCTATTTGCGAGACTGATCCTCGGTCCCCGATTGGGCGCGTTCATGGATAGCCACCCTGAGCTCGAAATGGAGCTGCGCAGCAAGGAAGACCTGGGTGATTTGATCGCGGATGGTTTCGACATTGCGATCCGCTTCGGCCATCCTCAGCCGTCGTCGTTAGTGGCGAGAAAACTCCTCGATACGCGAGTTTTGGCCATGGCATCGCCAGCTTATCTTGAGCGTTTCGGTCATCCCAAGGACCCTATGGAACTCGAGACTTCGGACCATCGCTGCATCCTGTTCAGGGAGCCAGTCACCGGCCGTCCGTTTGCCTGGGAGTTTCATCAGCGCCGCAAGAAGGTCACAGTCAAGCCGCAGGGCATGTTGACCGTCAACGATCCGGGTACGGTCTATAGCACATGCTTGGCCGGGCTCGGTATTGCGCAGTTGTTCGAGTTGGGAATTGAAGAATATACCTCTTCCAGGCAGCTTGTTCAGCTGTTTCCCGATTGGTCGGAGCAGCGTTTTCCGCTCTATGCATACTACCCGTCGCGACATCATGTTCCCGCAAAGACTCGCGCGCTTCTTGATTTCGTCGCAGGCCTGGTTCGCTGATTGAAACGGGTTGGGCCTGCATCAGGAGTAAGCAAGCCGCTGCGTGCTACTTCAGTCTTGCAGACAAAACCCGTTTTTTAAATCACTTACACAAGTAACTACGTCTCCGAAGATCGTATTCAGATGCAAAACTACTGGCTCGATCTTGAGTGAAGAAAGTTGGAGCGATGTTTATTAATTATAGTTTGGATATTTAGGTGTAACTGTCAGGTGGTGTTCAGGTTGTCATGTTTGAGTTACAGTGTTTTCTTCCTTCGAAAAACGTATGTCCCGGTAAGTGCTGGCAATATATATTGAATTCGCCCGACTTGGGTGGGAAGGGGCAGGGGAAGTGCTGCAAGTTACTTTTCAATTGCACCCGGTTGAGGACTGGCGTGCAATTAAATGACGATATCCATGCGCGGGCCGAGGCCGTCGACGAGTAAAGAGATGTCGGCACGTATCTCGCAGCACGCTTTATGAGCGTCGACTACGGCTTTCACTTCACGACAGACAAGGCCTCTTGCTTCCTCTCTTTTTTCACAGACCGTTTCAGCTGTCAGTGTCAGCCGGCCGGAGAACGTGGTTTCAACAGTGGAGAGTTTGTTCCAGTCGGAATTTTCTATATTGGCAATCCCTTTTCTGACTTTGTCAGCTGCTTTGGCTGCAGTGTCAGTATCTCCTGTCGGAGAAATTGAATAAGTGAATAGGAAGTAATATTTTGTCACTTTGCTTGTCCTTGTGAGAAGTTCGATTTACAAGTCGTGCGCCGTGCTCGACTTATAAAGACAGTAGCACTTCAGGTGGGGAGGGGAGTACTGTTCTTTAGCTTGGCTGGGTGGAATAGTGTGTGTGATTGTTTATGCTGTTTTATCGCTAACCATGTTTCGTCAATAGAATCGGTTTCCGAGATCGGTATTGAGCCAGGAACAGCCAGGCTGCGCATCAGGGGCGCTTCCGATCCGCAGTGGGTGAAGTTCATCTTGCAGGAGTTACTGCGATAAGTGCCTCACCTGCGGGCGCTCATATTCGATCTGATTTGGGAGCAAGTGTGCTGGTGATGACATCGAAAAAATATTCGATGTTCCCCCGATTTTTCTGGGTATTTTGCGGCTTTGGGTCGGTTTTAAAGCTTGATGAAACGTTTCATCAAGTCTATAAAAAGGCACAATTCCAAGAAAGGCTGCTGCCATGACCCCGCTCAAACTCTTTGTTGCCCTCACTACACTGTCCGCTGCCTCCCACGCCATGGCCTGGGATTACGTTCTGCTCGACACCGACCATGGCGCCCAGAACTGGCAGATCAGCAGCCAGCAACTCGGCGTAAAAACCGATAAACCCTTCAGCATCACCTTGCGCACCTTGCACGGTGGCCGGCAGGAGGGCGTCAGCATTGTGGACATCGATAACGGTACGATGAAACTCTCGGTAGTGCCTACTCGCGGAATGAACGTCTTGCAGGCCTCGGTAGGTAATGTGCGCATGGGCTGGGATTCGCCGGTCAAGGAAGTGGTCAACCCGTCCTTTATCGAGCTTAATGGTCGTGGTGGTCTGGGCTGGCTGGAAGGTTTCAATGAGCTGGTCACCCGCTGTGGATACGAATGGGTCGGCCACCCAGGAGTCGACAACGGCGAACTGCTGACCCTGCATGGTCGGGCCGCTAACATTCCTGCAAGTAAAGTCACCCTGCATATCGATGAAAAACCGCCGTATGCCATCACCCTGCGCGGCGAACTGAAAGAGCAGGCGTTCAAAAAGGTCGATTTTTCCGTCGCTACCGAATTGGTCACCGAGCCCGGCAGCGTAGTGTTCTCCCTCAACGACACCCTAACCAACAACGGTGACTATCCAAAGGAATACCAGGCGCTTTATCACAGTAACTTCAGCACCCCGTTCCTGGAGCAGGGCGCTCGTTTCGCCGCACCGGTGAAACAGGTGTCGCCGTTCAACGACAAGGCCAAGAACGATCTGCCCGACTGGCAAACCTACCGTGCACCGACCAAGGACTACGACGAAACGGTTTACAACGTGGTGCCGTATGGCGATGCCAAGGGCGATACGTTGACCGTGTTGCATAACAAGGCCGGCAGCCTGGGCGTTTCAGTCGGCTTCAATACTCAGACACTGCCCGTGTTTTCCCTGTGGAAAAACACCGATACCCAAGGCCAGGGCTATGTTACCGGCTTGGAACCGGGGACAAGTTTTTCCTACAACCGCCGTTATCAGCGGCCACTGAATTTGGTACCAACAATTGGGCCGAAGGAACACAAGCAGTTCCACATTAGCTATAGCTTATTGGCGGATAAGGTGGCTGTTGATAAGGCTTTGAAGCGAGTGAGCGACATTCAGGGTGGGCGGGAAACTGAGGTACGGCAAACGCCATTGGTTGATCTGACCAAGGGATAGCACCGGCTAGAGCACCGTAGGCCGATATGGCGCAGCCTCGACCAAATGTTCGCGCCTTATTCCTCGGTTTGTTCAAGGTCCACCGGTGTGTGCGACCTTGAACAGCCACAGATGGGTTTATGTGCCTTTACAATGCGACTATTCGCCAGGCCCTTTGTCTTGGCTGTTGTCCCAATAAAATGTGAACAGCACTAACTGCTCCACTGGCTCATAGAACATCATTATCAGATCCGCCCCCCAGCTCTGGTAATGGTGTGCCGGTACGCTGGCCACGTGGTGAAATGGGTGGCCAGCGTGGCTGAATGGATATCCTGCGGTGATACCGCTTTTATCGTTTACTTCGTAGCCAAGCGTCAGGCAGGAAGTTGTGAGCTTTGAGTAGTCGGCTACTCCGCCAATCTGGTTAACGAAGGTCATCCGCTCAACGTCGTACAGGGGGACTCTATGCGCCAAGGCTGATGGAGAGAATAAACGACCTGAGTCGTTATACATTTTTTTAGCCGCATCAAAGGCCAGTTTTTGATCCGCATAATGGATAATCAAGTTCTTTCGCGCGTCCTCATAAGGGTCGCTCAATTGCTCGTTATCCCCATGTAGGAAAAAAAAGCGCGGATCGCCCATCAGGCGGTATCGTCCCTCCTCGAGCTTGAAGCCAATCCAGTTTGTGTGCAAAAGAGGAGAATGCCACGGGGTCTCTTCGGTCGCTTGGCCGACCAACTGATGTTCTGTCGGCTCCAACGGCCCTAGCATGGTCAAATACCCAGACCACTCGGGGTTAACCACGTTGAGATCAATGCTAAAGAACGGCTGCAAGTGCTCGATGAGGTCAGCTTGATCGGGCACGAAAACTGAATCAGGGTCTGGGAAGGGGTGCAAACCGTATGGCACCCTCAAAAAATCAGGCCATCGCTGTTCAATATCTTGGAGGGCATACCTGGCTTCGGGATCATTCTCCAATCCGTCCTTGTACACGTTCAGCAAGACTTGAGCCGCTTCAAAATGCTCCGGGCTTAGTTGCGCCAGATCATGCGCGCCTATCGTGTAGCGGCATGGGTTGAGCATTGACAGCAAGATCGACCGTAAGCATGTGGCGGAGGCGCTGTGATCATTGATGAGCACGTCTTTGTATTTGAGAAAGGGGGATTCAGTCATTTTTGCTCATCCGTTGCCAAGGCTATAGATACCCTCCATATGCCTGCCAGAGAGATTCATGTCTGACTCTACGTGCTGTGGCAGCGGTGCGGCAACCTTGAATGACACTCCTTAACGGTCAGTTGTACTTCATGCATAAACTATTCGAGAACATTGCGAGGCCAGACGATTTAACAAAAAGCGGCTCATTGATCGAGAGGCTGATCCTGTGTCAATTGCTATTCTGTACCGCTCCGTGCATGCCAGGCAGATCAAAACAGCTGCGTGGGTCGATCTGGCGGTGAGTGGCAGCTACTTTAGTAGTGTTTTGAAAGGTATCGACTAAGATCGAAAAATCTATTTTGGAGTACGGGCTGTGAGTGCAGTAGACGCTAAGAGCTTCAAGGATTGGATGATCATGTCAGGTAAAGCCGTAAACACAGCCAATAATTACTTGACGGGTGTGAACCTGGTGAGCCGGCACTGTGGCAAGGATATTTTGCTGATCACCGATCTTCCTGAGTTACACCAACTGTGTATGGATTATGGGCCGCAAGGTAATCATGCTGCTATGGGCGACACTAATAGCAGCAATGTACACAACGGTCTGAAACAGTGGTTGAGATATCAAACTTTTCTAGCTCAAGGGGGAGAGGGGGGTATGGATAGCTCGGCTGTAACACCGCCTCTCAACCAGATCCTGTTCGGCCCTCCTGGAACCGGAAAAACCTATGCAACCATCGAAGCAGCGCTAAAGGTTCTTGATCCTCAGTGGCTATCGACTCATTTTAATGATCGAGTCGAGCTAAAAATGCGTTTTGATGAGCTGGTCCAGAATGGCCAGATCCGGTTTGTTACGTTTCACCAGAGTTTCAGTTACGAAGACTTTGTAGAAGGTTTGCGTGCGGAAACCGGAGCGGACGGTCAACTGCGTTATGAAGTAGTCGATGGTGTGTTTAAAAGCCTCTGTGATGTAGCCGCCGTGAAGGTGACTCAGCAGGCGCAGGCACCGATTGAGATCAGCGGTCGGCGCATTTGGAAAATGTCCTTAGGCAATACCTTGGGCGATGATGCCTATATCTATGATGAGTGCATCAGCAATGGCTATGCGTTGTTAGGGTATGGTGATCAGGTGGATTTCACCGGTTGTGAGAACCGCCATGCCATCCATCAGCGCTTTGTTGAGGACGGTTATACGCTGGCCCCCGATGCCTACAACATCACAGCGGTCGCTACGTTTCTGCTGAAAGTTAAACCAGGCGATTTGGTTGTGGTGAGCGATGGCAATCACAAATTTCGCGCCATCGGTGAGTTCACCAGTGATTATCAAGCCATCAAGCGGGCCGATGCGGATGAGGCGTATGGGCAGTGCCGCCAGGTCAATTGGCTGAGGGTTTACTCACCGTCTTTGCCGTGTGAGTTGCTAATGAACAAGACCTTTAGCCAGGCGACCATCTATCAGCTACGTGAGGGGTCGATTGACACCGAAAAACTGAAGGTTTTATTGGGCGCTGATGCATCCGTTGCAGGATTTAGCGTTCAAGCGCCACCGTTTAAACCAGGGGACCGATTCGGTTCAGGCTATGAAGTGATCCGCGCGTCGGCTGATGTCGTGGAACTACGAAAGCCCAATGATAACGTCTTGCCCATAGGCATGAGCGTGGTGAATACGCTTGCCGACTATGTGCGTGGGCAACGTATAACGCTGACCGACATTCGTGAAAAACGCGTATTTGAACGGGTCGCGGATACTAAGCTAGAGCCTTTTTTGGTTAACGGCTATAACACCCTCTTGGCAGCTTTGGTCGAGGATGTGTTGAATCGCGTGATACCGGGAGAGGCACCACTCCCCGGTCATGAGCCTTCCAATGCACGTGTCCTGATCATCGATGAAATTAACCGCGGGAATATTTCGAGAATTTTTGGTGAACTGATCACATTGATTGAACCCTCCAAGCGGGCCGGTGCTGGCGAAGCGCTGTCGGTTGTGCTGCCCTATTCAAAACACTCGTTCAGCGTGCCCTCCAACGTATATTTGATTGGCACCATGAACACCACGGACCGTTCGCTGGCAGGCTTGGATATTGCCCTGCGGCGGCGTTTCACCTTCCAGGAAATGCCTCCAAGGCCTGAGTTACTGGATCATGTGAACGTGGAGGGGATCAACGTTGGTCAACTGCTGCGGGTTATGAATCAACGCATTGAGGTTTTGTTGGATCGCGACCATTGTTTAGGCCATGCCTATTTTATGCCGCTGATTGATGATCGGCGCCTTGAGCGGCTTGCCTCGATCTTTCGGCAACAAGTGCTGCCACTGTTGCAGGAATACTTCTTTGACGACTGGTTACACATTCAGTGGGTCTTGAACGATCACCGCAAAGCTCTGCAGTATTGCTTTCTGACCCAAGCGAACCAAGTTATTGAGTCCTTATTCGGTGCTGAGGTCAATCTGACAGCACATAATCTGCCATGGAGTATTAATAGCGAGGCGTTCGAACGTTCCGAAGCCTATCTGGGCGTTATTGATCATCACGCTACTGATGCCAAGCCGAATATTGTGCGCCAGGTGGAGTTTGGTGCGCTGACGATTCGACAATTGAGCAGTGGCACCACGGAGGTATTGCAAGGGGGGGCATGTTTAGCCGTGGCAATGCCATCGCTGCGGGATGTCGCGGGCCAGTTAGGGGTGCCCTTGACCACGAGTGAGGGCTCTGAGCACAACACCCGCACGCTGGGACGCAAGGTGATGAAAGCCATCGAGGCCGGTAACGCGTGAGCACGTTAATCACGGTGCGCGAATATGCGAGGCTAACGGTGGATGCTGTGGAGCCAACACTCGACAGGGCTCAAGTGTCTGCCAGTGCGTTTGATTGGTTATGTCAGCAAAGTGCGTCGTTTAGTCGAGCTGGCGCAGCCTTGGTGCAAGTGGAAGGGCGTCGCTGGCTCAAACTTGATAGCTATGTCGGGGTGTTGGAAACGCCTTGCGGCACGCGTTTGGAAATTTTGCCCAAGCACTTTGACAGTGGCGACTGTGAGGTCCAAAGCCGAGCGTTGCTGCGACGGTTGATCCAGCGATCACTTAACTTGAAACCCCGCGAAGTCAGTCCTACTGCGCTGGAGGTTTACGACGCGCCCCTGTCCGAATGGGTGATGGGACAGTTTCTCGCCGCGCTAGATCATCTGATCAAACGCGGCATGCGTTTTGATTATCAGCGTGTCGAAGAAGAGCAGCGCTATCTTCGGGGGCAACTTAACGTGGTTGCGCAGATGCGTCAGCCACCGGCGCGCCAGCATTTTTTTCAAGTGCGCCATGATATTTTTGTTGCCGATCGTGCGGAGAATCGGTTGCTCAAGCTGGCCCTTGAACGCGTTTGCCACACGACTCAGGATCCCGCCAACTGGCGATTGAGCCATGAGTTGCGTGGTGTCTTACACGGGGTACCTGCTAGCCAATCAGTCTGTGATGATTTTCGGGCTTGGCGTACTGATCGGTTGATGGCCCATTACCAGCCCATTAAACCCTGGTGCGAGCTAATTCTTAACCAGCAGATGCCGATTGCAGTCGCGGGCGAGTGGCAGGGGATTAGCTTGTTATTCCCAATGGAGAAGCTATTCGAGCGCTATGTTGAGGCCTGGTTACGGCGTTCATTGCCCCCTGGCGCAAAGCTCACGGCTCAAGCGGCCAGTGAGTTTTTATGTGAGCACCAGGATGGGCGAATGTTTCGTCTTGAACCGGACTTGCTGGTGCGCAAGGGCGGGCAAAGTTGGGTGCTAGACAGCAAATGGAAACGACTGAGTGCGACCGACCGTGACAAGAAATACGGATTAAGCCAAAGTGATTTCTATCAATTGTTTGCCTATGGCCAGAAATACCTGCAGGGACGCGGCGAGTTAGTCTTGATCTATCCACGTCGCGCGGATTTCCAACAAGCGTTGGCCCCATTTGATTTTGGCGGTGGCTTAAGGTTATGGGTACTGCCGTTTGATATGGAGGCGGAGTGTTTGCTTGATACTCATGTACTGAGTTTGTTTGCTGAATATTGAGATGATGAAAATCATCTTGCAGCAGTTACTGCGATAAGTGCCCCACCTGCGTGCACTCGTAATCGGGCTTCCTTGGTAGCGACTTGGATCTACCGGAGCAGTCCGTATATCGTGACGTCTAAAGACCCGTCGAATGGAGCATCGGACAGCTTACTTTTGGCAGTGAGCGCGAACGTAGAACAGACAATATCCTGCCAGTAATCAAAACGCACCTTCACCTGGATAGCGCTTGTAGGATAGACAAAGGCCATCTACCGACTCCACGAAACAAGTATGCAACCGCCAATGTCGCGTTCGAGGTTGGGCAGCCCATGGGCGGTATTGTGGACCGTCATGGACTACCCGTGCACCTTCAAGCCTCGTAGCTCAAGCATCGATCATGGCCCCGGAAAGGGGTCGGTGTTTATGCAGTTCAACCTCAGCGAGGCAGGCTCTAAAAGTCGATGGATTCAATAAACCCACTTGACTGTCAGCGTGGCGTTGCGTGGGTCGCCATAGAAGTTGTTGCCGCCACGATGGCGGTTGGACACAGGTATGTAGTAGGTCTTGTCGCCAAGGTTGTTGCCCACCAGGCTCAGGGTGGTATGCCGGTCCAGGCGATAGGCGACATTGGCATTGAACAGGGTATAGCCGCCCTGATAGATGTCGCGGGTGGTGTCAGTGCTGCTTTGTGTCGTCAGGCCTGCGCCTATGCTCCAACGCTCTCCAGGCGTGTCCAGGCGGTAGTCGGTGTACATCCGTAGCAGGTGCTTGGGAAACCATTGGCTGTAGGGATCGCCCGCCTTGATCGTGTCGGAAACATCGTCCAGGTACTCGCTGCGGGTAAAGGTATAACCGGAGTACATCTGCCAACGCTCGTTGAGTGCCCCCGAGACCTCCATCTCCCACCCCTGGCTGCGAACCTTGCCGGTGGCTTCGTAACAGTTTTCAACACAGCCTGGATTACCGTTATCGATTGCGCGGTTTTCCTGAATGATGCGAAACACCGCCGCTGAAACATTGAGTTCGCCACCGAGGTAGGAGCCCTTGATACCCGTTTCATAGTTGGCACCAACAATGGGCTTGAGCGGTGAATGGGTCTCGTCTACCACGTTTTGCGGTTTGAAAATGCGGGTGTAGCTAGCGTACCAGGACAGGTGCTCTGTGAAGTCCCACACCAGCCCGCCGTAAGGCGTAAGGGTGCCGTTTTCGCTGTAGGGTGAGCGTGTTTCGTTGCCTGTCGTGAGGTTCTTGAAGCGTGAATTGAAATAAAAACTGCTGTAACGGCCGCCCAGAATCAACTTCAGATCGTCGTTCAGGTTGAAGCGGGTAGCCGCGTAAATAGCGCGCTGGTAGTTGTCATAGCGATAAAGGTTGCGGTATGGCACCTCCGCCTCAGCAATGGCGGACGGATCGAAGGTGTAGACATTGACCAATGACGTATTGGACAGAGTGCCCACCCGGTTGTGGTAATTCTCCCTCTGGTAATCGGCGCCTAGTACCACTTCATGCATGTGCTCCAGAAGGGAAAATTTGCCGGTCAGGTTGAGATTGGCGGCGTATTGGTCGCCTGTGTTGTCCCGGTGAATGTAGTTATTCAGCCGCGCAGTCCCGTCAGGGCCGACGCCTGCGACACCGTTGCCGAACGTGCCGATAAACTGGCCGTCGCCGTGCGTGCCAGTGAAGTTAAGAGAGCCGCTGAGGGTCCAGTCATCGACGAAGTGGTGTTCAAGTTCGGCGAACAGGTTGTTTTTCTCATAGGTCATGTTGTTCCAGCTGGCACCCAGAAAGGTCGAGCGCGACAGTCCCAGGCTGGCGTGGTCTTTCGACATCGGAACACCATACAGGTTGGGCACTGTGTTTGTTTTCTGCCAGGTGTAGCCAGTGGTCAAGGTTGTGTCAGGTGAAAAGTCATAGGCCAGGGTACCGAAGAACAACTGCCGGTCTGAGGCCACATAGTCGACGAATGACTGGTTGTCTTGATAAACCGTGACCACTCGGCCGCGCAATGAGCCGTCGTCATTGAGCGCTCCCGATACGTCGATTTCGTTGCGGTACTTGTCCCATGAACCGGCACTCAGGCTGGCCGTGGCCTGAAAGTCACGGGTCGGCGACTTGCGCACCAGATTGACGGTGCCACCGGGTTCGCCGGTGCCCTGGGTCAGGCCCGAAGCACCGCGCAGTACTTCAACGTGGTCGTAGAGCGCCATGTCGGGCGAGTCGCTGGAGGCTTCAGCCGAGCCCATGCCCGGCACACTGCCTTGAAACGAAGAACTGGTACCGTTTTCCTGCACATTGTCCATGGCAAACCCGCGAGAGTAAAAACGCACCTGGTCGGCGGTTTCGTACATCACATTCACCCCGGTGACCTGCGCCAGTGCATCCTCGAGGCGCGTCATGCCCTGATCGTCCATGCGCTTGCGCGTGACCACACTGACCGATTGCGGGGTTTCGCGTATCGACAGGGGCAAGCGCGTCGCCACCCCCATGCTGCCAGTGGTGTAGGAGCCGCTGTGCTCGGTGGTAGCGCCCAGGTTTGCGCTTGCCCCTTGAACCTGGGTGTCCTCCAGGGTCAGTGCCGCGCGGCGATGAAGTTGGAAATTGTTGCCGCTGCCGACCAGCTCCAGACCAGTACCGCTGAGCAGATGCGAAAAGCCCTCATACAGACCGTATTGCCCGTGCAATCCGGGGCTCGACAAGCCTTCGGTCAAGCGGGTGTCGTAGATGAGCGCCACTCCATTTGCCGCTGCAAAGTTTGCAAGCACCTGGCTCAGTGAGCCTGCCGTGATTGCAACCTGTTGCTCGGGCTGGGTTGAGGTATTTTGTTGCGCGCTGAAGGAGTCGAGGGGAAGCCCTAAAACCAGGCAGGTCAGCGTACTGCGGGTCAGTCTGGAGATTTTAAAAGGGGGTTGTGATGTTTGGGGGGTGACCACCAGAAGCGCTCCATTAAGTGATAGGCACTATGGAAGCCAAGCGAAAATTCAAAAGTGTCAGTCCGGCGCCGATTATTTTTTCAAACATCCGCAGAAAGGGCCTCGACACGGACCCAATAGCGGGAAAAGTAGCGAACCTTGACGGGCAGGATTTCTGGCAGGCGGGCCAGTAGGCGATTACTCTCAGCCAGTTTAAACACGCCGGAAACTTGTAGCGTGGCGGCAGTCGAGTCACAGGAGAGGATGCCAGGGCGATACTGTGCCAACTGCTTGAGATAAAGGCTCAAAGGCATGCCGTCTGCAAAGATCAGCCCTTGCTCCCAAGCTGCTGCATGGGGATTTCGAGGGTGAATCAACGAGGTTTTATTGCGTTCCAGTCGCGTGGCGTCACCCGCATGCAGACGTTGCACCGCCGCCCCGAATGGCTGGACTTCAAGTGCGCCCTCATCCAATGAAACCTCAACATCATGATCGCGCGCGCTGACCATAAAGCGAGTACCCAGCGCCCGGATCAGGCCGTGTCCGGTTTCGACCCGAAACGGGCTCTGTGCCAAGGGCAAATCATGGCCGGTTTGGATCAGGATTTCCCCTTGATAGAGACGGATCAAGCGTTGCCGGGGTTCAATCAGTACATCCACAGCGCTACGCGCATTGAGGCTCAGGCGTGTACCATCAGCCAGGCTCCATGAGCGTACTTCGCCTGTGCCAGTGGTGAGGTCAGCGAATTCACGGTTCCAGGCTGAACTGTTCATTCCCGCAGCCAGTGCACCGCCGCTCACACACAGAACACCCAGTAATTTAAGCGCCGCACGACGATCCAGTGCCGGCGTGTCCAATGCTGTTTGCGCCAAGGCAGGTGGCAGCCCTTGAAAACGCGAAACCACTTCCTCTACCAATGCCCATGCCTTTGCATGCTCTGGCGCAGCGTCAAGCCAGGCTTGCCACTCACTTTTTTCACCATCGCTGACTTCACCCGACGATAAAACGGCGTACCACTCGGCAGCCTCCTGTTGGCTGGGAGCGGTTAGTGGGCAAGGTGTATCAAACATCAGAATCTGTCCTGAGCTACAGCTGTCATGCACTGTAATAATGCACGAGCGATGTATTGGCGTACCGAACTTTGGGATACGCCCAATTGCTCGGCGATTTGACGATGGGTAAGCCCCTCAAGCTGACAAAGCAGAAAAGACTTACGCACCTTGTATGGCAGGCCGTTGAGCATGATGTCGAGCGCATCAAGTGTTTGCAGCAGTTGTAAACGTTCTTCTGGCGAAGGCATCAGCGCTTGAGGCAACTGGGCCAGCGCTTCAAGATAGCTCTGCTCCAATTGGCGCCGACGTAGCAGGTTTACAAACAGGCTGTGGGCGATCGTCGCGAGATAGGCGCGCGGTTGTTCTACTTCAGACAGCGCGCGCTTGTGCAGTACCCGTACAAAGGTGTCCTGTGCCAGATCCGCCGCCACTTCGGGACAGCCCAAGCGACGATACAGCCAACGCTGCAGCCACGTGTGATGTTCACCATAGACGGCGGTAAACAATGCAGTGTGCTGGGCGTCGCTCATCCAGGAATTCCATAAGTTTGGCCGCGGGAGCGACCGCGAGACGACTCCGCTACGGTCAGAGTCAGACTTCTCTGAGGATGTGGTATCGTTTCGCAAATAGGAATGATTATTACATGCGCTTGTCGTAGATGGAAACACTGGGTTGCCAATGAATGTGTAGGGCAGCTTGCAGGACGCATCCAAAATCCAAAATGGCATGCTTAATGCTCATTCGCTGGGGAGTGAATGACAGTTTTCCGGTTTGGGCCTGATATTCCAGTTCACTGGACAATTGATGCACAAGCGTGATGCTGCGCTCAGCGTCCGCTTGGGTCGATCGCATGATCCCGCTTTACGTGATGATCAGCGCTGACGCCATCAGGGTGTTCAAATTCCTGGCATTTATGCTGGTGTAATCGTTGTCCGGGCTCGACCCGATGCAAATGTTCACGGGGGTACTGCTCTTACTGTTGATAAACAGTGTGGCGGCACAGTTTTTCAACCCGTCTCGCCAAGCGATCATGCAAGTGGTCATCCCGTCTGAACGTCGGGTGGAGGCGTCCGCCAAGGCCATGTTTTCCCTGACAGGCATTTCAGTGCTCTCGGCTTCCCTGGGGCCGGCGTTAGGCCTGTCTGGGCCGTGTCGATCAATGTGCTGGTCTTTACCTGCTCGGCGCTGTGCATCGCGTCTACCCGAGGTCTTCGCACGAGGTTGCTGGCGGTGCAGGAGCGGCCGCCATTCTGGAGTGGGTTACTGGCTGGCTTGCGGTTTTCCTGGGGCCACGCTTCGATACGAGCCCTGCTGATGGGTGTTGCGCTGTATGGTTTTTCACTCGGGGTCAATAACGTTGCGCTGTCTTTGTATGCCTTCAAAACCTTGGGGTTAACGGCCTATGAATACGGTCTGGTTCTCGCCGCATTCCCTGTAGGCGGGTTGATTGCCGCGTTGTTGGTACGCCCATTGTTCAAGGGCCGATGCTTCAGGAGCCCGTGCCCGCAGGCTATATGGGCCGTGTGTCGGCGACGCTTACACCGGTGCTGGCCATTGCGTGCGTCGCTGGCAGGCACGCTGTTGTGTTCCCAGACCCTCAACAGGGCGCAAGATTGGGTGGAGTACTTCGCCTTGCCTGTGAGTGTGTATGGGATTTACATCTTCTTCGCCGCCGGTTTGCTGCTGTTGGGCGGGGGGCTGATGCTGATGGGGCAACGCGCAGGCAGAGGCCAGCGCGTTGAGGCTGTCCCCTTTTCAGGACGCCAGGCACTCGGCGCAGGTAAGGGGTAGCGAGGCATCAAGCCTGTGGCGTACAGGCATTTACGGGTTCAGGTAAGCACTCAAACGCTCTACCGCAAACCCCTCGAAACCTTTCAGCGCATCGCTGGCCATCAATTGCTCCTTGCCGTTGAACTCAACCACTGGCACGTAAAAGCAGGCATGCTGGCTGATCTGGTCGACAGGGATTTTTTGCTGGCCCACAAAGGGAAAGCCGCAGCCCATGCCCAACAGCTGCAAGCGAACCACCTTGAGTTTCTGGCCTACCACCGAGGCGTCACACATCTCCCAATCAATGTTGCGTTTTTCCAGTACATCGGCCACCGGCTTGTTACCCATTCGGATAAAACTCTCGGCCTCCATCGCGAAGTTGATCGGGTTGTCCGGGTCAGCGCAAACGCTGGCCACACGCGTCACCTCGAACTCGCCGCTGCCTTCAAGTTGCGCCGGAAACTTGCTTTTCTGGCCTTCAAACCCGGGGTACGTCGTTGGGAACGGCTTGCTGGGCATGAGCTCTTTGACCGTCATACCCTTGGGCATTTCAGGGGTGGCAGCCATGACCACAGAGGGCAAAACGGCAGAGAGGAGGGCGAGGAGGGCGTTGCGTTTCAGGGCTTTGTTCAACATCTATTCCACCTTGGAAAGTCAGAAGTTACATCCTGTTGCGTAATCTGAGTCGTCCCGGCCTTGAAGGCAACCCCCACCCAAGCGTCTCTCAGGTTGTTTGCCTGACCTCAGCCCTCTCTGGCTCAGGCACTCTGCGCAGCCGAGACGCGTAAGGCAGCAGGAACGCTACCGTGAGTGCCGCGAGGGAGAGGTTGCCGAGCCAGGCCACGGCAGCCATGGGCCCATCCCAGGCTTGAATACAACAGGCCAAGCTGGCCAACAGGGCAATCCAGCCGGTGCAGCGTAATGTTCGCAGGACGACAGGGGCGGGCGTGGGTTGCCTGAGCTGTTTGTAATACCGCTCCAGCCCAAGGCACAAACCCAACATGCCGCCACAGGCCAGCAACATACCCGCGATCAAGGCAAGGTTCATTTCAATGCTGCTCCAGGGTTTTAGAGGATTTACGCGGTACTGCTTGTCTGGCCGGTTGTCCTGTCTGCCAGGCTGCCCAGGCCAGCAGCGCACCTATCACTACGAGGGTGAGTTCCAGGTAGAGCCCGTCCCCTCGATTGACAACAATCAGATTCAGCAGGGGCAAGTTCAAACACATCAAGGCCGCGAGGCCCAACTGTTCGCGCCAGGCAGCGAGTCTGGGCCTGACGATGGCATGGCCCAGACTGGCGAGCCACACCAGAAAGAAAACCCGCACTTCCCATTGGTCACGCCCGGCCCATTGCAACGGCAGCAACCGGTTGGCCCACAGCAGTGCGATAGACGCCAGCACCAGCCCGGCCACGACCGCTACGTTGAGGCGTTCGGCAGCGTGATACAGCATCGCACCGATCACCCCTTCGCTATCGTGACGACGGCGCCGTTTGACGGTAAACAGCACCACACCGGTGGCCAGCATGGCGCAACTGGCCAGGCCGCAGACAAAGTACAACCAGCGCATGGGATAACCGCCGAACTGGGCGAAGTGCAAGCCGGACATAACTTTCTGGGTCAGCAGGCTCGGTCGGCTCTGCTGCGGTTGCCGCAAGACTTTGCCCGTAACGCCGTCGAACACCATGCTGGCGCCCTTGGTCAGCTCGATACGATTACCCAGCAAGGGGCGCGCTTCAATGCGAGCATCACTGCGACCGGGATGTTTAATCGACAGTCCGGAAACCGGCCCCATGCTTCGCTCGGCTTCGGCCAGTAAAGGTCCTATGGCGGTCAGCGGTGCAGGCTGAGAGACGGGGTGAAGAGGCTCGCCACGCCCTGGCCTCTGTCCCTCACGGCGTGCACCCGCAGTGGCGATGTCTTGCTTGCCGGGTGCGTGATTGTGTTCTGCACGCTGTTCAGCAGGCGCCCCGCGTAGCGCTCCACTGGCCGCGACACGATCGCCATCGAACAGTGCGTCCATCGCCGCGGGCATGTAGGTCAGGTAAAAAATCACCAGGCCGGTGTAGGTAATCATCAGATGGAAAGGCAGTACCAGCACACCGGTGGCGTTATGCGCGTCCAGCCAGGAACGTTGGCCCTTGGCCGGGCGGAAGGTGAAAAAATCCTTGAAGAATTTTTTGTGAATGACGATGCCGCTGACAAGTGCGACGAGCATGCCCATGGCGGCCAGGCCAACCACCCAGATGCCGATATTGCGCGGCAGGTCGAGGGTGAAATGGAAGCGAAAAAAGAACCCGCCACCCGCTGTCTTGCGGACGTCAAGCGGGGCGCCGCTTTCCGGATCCAGGTTCACGCCACCGCCACGCCGTTGTTCACCGCTGGAGACGGTCAGCCCTGGTGATCGCTCGGTGGGCAGGCCGATGTTCCAGGTGCTGGCGTTCGGTTGCTGCGCGTGCAGATAGTCGAGTGCGCGTTGTGCGGCTTCGCTTGACGTGAGCGTGTGGGCCGGTATTTCCGGCCGCATCCAGCTATCAATTTCCTTATCAAACACTGCGAGGGTGCCGGTGAGGAAGATTGCAAACAGGATCCAGCCGAAAATCAGCCCGCCCCACGTGTGCAGCCAGGCAAGGGACTGGGTGATGGTTTTGCTTTTCATCCCGGTATCTCCATCCACTGCGGCCAGAAACCGATCGTCGCCAAGGGCACAGCCAGGCTTAGCCCGGCCCATGCGCGGCGGGCACTGCGGCAGGCAAATGCCCAAAGAATCGCCAGGCTGTAGACCGCAAATGACACCAGGCTGGCCGTCACCAGCGCATCGACTTTATTCATCGGCAGCAAGCGCGCAAGTGCCGCAGTGAAGGCGTAAGTGAACAGGTAGCCGCCGCACAGCGCCGCAAGGATACGCGACACTGTCGGGCCGTAATGGGGGGGTGTTTTCATCTGGCATGCTCATCAGTTCCCGGCACGATACCGGAGTATTTTTATCAAGCTGTACGCCAACGCCCAGCCTGGTCAGCGGCTGAGCGTTGGGTGGGTGATCAAGTGCGCCTGTGAGCGCCGGGATCAGAACGAGGTGCTGATCGATGCGTAGAACGCGCGCCCCGGCTCGTTGTAAGTGCTGGCCCCGGCTGTGGTGCCCGAGCCCTCGCGGTACACGCGCTTGTCGAACAGGTTGTTGATGCCGGCACCGAGCGACAGGTTCTTGTTTACCTGGTAGGTCCCGCCAACACCCCAGATATGGTAAGGGTCAAGGGTTTGCAGCTCGTTTGTGGCGATGACGGCAACATCACGTGTCGGGTTGAATACCCGCGGCTCTTGCTTGCCGTAATAGGTCCCGGTCAGGCTCAGGGTAAGTGCCTGCGTAGCCTGCCAGTCGAGCATGGTGTTTACCGTGTACTTGGGCACCACCGACAACGGGTTGCCGTCGCCGTCCTTGTTGGACTGCATATAGGTGAAGTTGGTGTTCCAGCTCAGCGTATTGCCATTCTCACCGAGCAATGGAATGCCGACGTTTCCTTCCCATCCCTTGACCACGGCATCCTTGGCGTTATCCCATTGCAGGATGGCCTCGTTGGCCAGGGTCTTGTCGACCAAATCGTTCGAAGCCACGATTTTGTTGTCGTAATCATTACGGAAGTAGGTGATCCCGGCGGTCCATCCATCCCGGGCAAAGCTGATGCCCAGCTCTTTGTTAATGCTGATCTCGGGCTCGAGGTTTTTATTGCCCAACACATAGCAACCCGTGCTGAGCAGTGTGGGTGCACACCCGTTGCCGTTACTGCGATACAGGTAGTTGGGGTTCAACTGGTACAAATTCGGCGCCTTGAAGGCGCGGGCAATACCGCCCTTCAACGTGATGTCGTCGGTCAACATGTAGGAACTGTTCAGGCTCGGGCTCCAGTTGGCGCCGAATTGATCATGATGGTCCAGGCGCAGCCCGGGCGTCAGGAACCATTTGGGGCTCAACTCGATATTGTCTTCCATGAACAAGGCCATGATCGTCGCGTCCATATAGGACGAGCGTGCACCCAACGCCGAGTTGGGCAATGTGGTGCCGACGGCCCGGTCGAAGGTGCTTGGGTCGTCCAGCTCCTGGCGATTCCATTCCGCGCCGAGGGTCAAGGTTTGTGGCAGCAGCACTTGCAGGGGAATGTTCAGTTCGCCCTGGAGCAAGTAGCTGTCATAGGTACTGGTACTCTTGTCTGCGTTGGCGCTGATGTCACCATCGACCGCGCCGGTCTGGCCTTCTTGCAATCGGTTGTTGCGGGTTTTCTCGTATTGCGCCAACACCCGTGATGTCCCGAACGCCCAGTCACCCCGATGGGTAACGGAAAAATTCTGCCGGTACATGGTGTTGGTTTCACGCCCCAGCCATTGGTTGATCGTGCTGCCGGGCGTCTGCGAGTCTGTTCCCCCGGTGCCGACATCCCCGGTGTAAATATTGCCTTGCCGGCTAAAACCGGTCTCGAAATCGAGGGTCTGCTGATCGTCCAGCGCCCAGCTCAACAACGCGTTGATGTCTTTATTGCGGACCCCTTCGCGGCCGGCAGCCAATGCAGAACCGGAGGCGGTGTCGGTGTGCGCGAGGTTGATATCGGAGTCGTCGGCGTCAGTCTTGTTCAGGTTGCCGTAGACACGAAATGCCAGCGCTTCGCTCAGCGCGCCGGAGAGGCTGAACGTGGTGCGTTTGGTCATGCCTTCGGCATCGTCCTCGGGTAGGTTGGTGTACGCCGAGAGCGAACCGCTGAGTTCCTGTGTCGGGCGCTTGGTGATGATGTTCACCACACCCCCCATCGAGCCGGAGCCGTAGCGTGCGGCCGCCGGGCCTCGCAGCACCTCGATGCTCTCGACTTCGTCAGCCGGCACCCAGTTGCTGTCGCCACGGGTATCGCGCTCGCCGGAACGGGTGTAACGCACGGCGTTGCGTGAGGTCACGGGCTTGCCGTCGATCAGGATCAGGGTGTTCTCCGGGCCCATGCCGCGCAGGTCGATCTGGCGGTTATTGCCGCGTGTACCGCTGGCGCTGTTGCCGCTCAGGTTGACCCCTGGCATCTTGCGGATGATATCGGACAGGTCATTGACGGGCGGGCGTTTCTTGATGTCTTCGGCCGTGATGATCGATGCCCCGGGGGCTTGCTTGAGCTCTTGCGCGGCAGTGGCCACAACATGGGTATCATCGAGTTGCAAGACATTGTCTGACGCCGGCGCCGCCAGCAGTTCGGTTTCGGCCAGCGCAGCGCCGGGCGAGCAGGCCATCAAGGCGAGGACAAGATGATTGAGCTTGAATCGCGGGTACATCGACAACACTCCTGTTAGTGGATGAGCCCAATGGAGTGTCTGAGCATCCTGTCAGCAGGGGGCTCGGTTAAGCCTGAATCTCCATGGGCGGCGCTAATAGAAGTGATTCGCAAACGTGAGTAAATCTTATTTACATTTTATACATTTGTAATTTCAGATTTATGCGCAATCCACTGTCAGTGTTTTCTGCCCAGATTTCGCCGCCCTGCAATTGCACGACGCTGCGCGCAATCGACAAACCGAGGCCGAAGCCACTGCCGCCGGGGCGTGCGGCGTTGAGTCGGGTGAAGGGCTGAAAAATCTGTTCGAGCTTGTCGGGAGCGACGCCGGGCCCCTGGTCTTCGATCCACACGTACCAATAGGCGCCCTTGCTGACCCCGGTGAATGTGACTGCGCCGTGTTGCGGTGAATGGCGGATGGCGTTGCGCAAGATGTTTTCCAGCGCCTGCGCCAGGCTGTTCAGGTTACCCATGACGCGACAGTCAGGGGGCAAATCACAGCGCAGACGCTCGATCGGCCAACCGCTCTCGAAGCTGGCGTCGCCACTTAACACCTCCCATAGCTGGTCCAGCTCCACCGGCTCCAGCGCCAGGGCGGGGCGCTCGGTGTCCAGCCACACCAGCTCCAGCGTATCGCCGATCAATCGGTCCATGCTCTGTACCTCACGTTCGAGGCGCTGGCGCATGGCATCCATGTCCGGTTCACGTTCACCGGTCACGCGCAGTCGGCTCAACGGCGTACGCAACTCATGGGACAAGTCACGCATCAGCCGACGCTGCAGCGCCAGGGTGTTTTCCAGGCGCTCGGCCATGTGATCGAAGGTTCGCCCCAGGTCGCCCAGCTCGTCGCGCCGCCGAGCCACCTGCGGCCCTGCGCGGGCCGACAGGTTGCCCGAGCTCAATGCTGCCGCCTGGCGGCGCAGGGTCACCACGGGGGCGATCAACACACGGTAGAGCAGGAAGCCGAGCAGCAGCGCCAAGCCCGCCGGCAGTACCCATTGCAGCAGCACCTCCCACACCCGCAAGTGCTCACGCGGGTTGAAACGATGCGGCAGCTCCATGACCAGACGCGCTTTGTCGTCGCTGAAAGGCACATAGAACGTTGGCCAGCCGTTTGGCCGTCCTACGGTCCAGTGAAGCGGACGGACAAAGTCGAGCTTACGACGCTCATGTTCATCCAGAGGCTGCGAAGACAATGATTGCTGGTGCTCATCGACGACGGCGGCCCACACCCGTTCCTGTTTGCGCAAGCTGCGCAGGAACTCGTCAACGCCTTGCGTGCCGCGTTCCCGCCACGCCGTTTCGGCCTGTCGTGCGTAAGCGATATGGCTCTGCTTGGCCGGTTCGGAGAGGAGGGCGGTGGCATCCTTGAGACGCTTGCTCAGGTCGGCCTGCAAACTGATCACCAGCATGCACAAAAGCGCGAGCACGCCGACCAGTTGCCACAGCAGCGAGTGCCGGTTCGGCAGCCTCATGACTGCAACGGCGCCAGCACATACCCCATGCCGCGTATGGTCTCGACGCGCCCGGCGCTGTAACCGATGGCCTGCAATTTGCGACGAACCCGACTGACATGCATGTCCAGGCTGCGGTCATGTTGTGAGTGCGCCCGATGCATGACCTGTTGGTACAGAAAGGCTTTGCTCAACACCTCGCCGGGATGCTGAATGAGGATTTCCAGTACCCGGAATTCGGTGCTGGTCAGATCGGCCCAGCGGCCGTTGCGGCAAACATCCATGGCCTGCTGATCAAGTTCCAGTTGCGAATCGCTGCGCACTTTTACCTGGGCCTCGTGCTCGTAGGCCACGCGCCTCAGAATGGCATCGATGCGTACATCCATCTCCTGCATGCTGAATGGCTTGGGCAAGTAATCGTCCGCGCCCTGGCTGAAACCGGTTATCCGGTCCTGCTCGGCACCCAGCGCCGACATCAGGATGACCGGGACACGCTGGCACTGGCGCACTTGGGCGAGCACCTCCAGGCCACTGCTGCCGGGTAACATGATGTCCATCAGGATCAAATCGAAACCCTCGGAGCGCACCAGATGCAGAATTTCGTCTGCGTCGTGACGCAACGTGACCGAAAAGCCCCGCTGGCCCAGATGGCTATCCAGGTCGGCGGCAAGCACCGGATCATCCTCAATAGCCAGAATACGGATGGGCATATGGGAAGCAGAGGCGAATTGCATGGAGGGGCAGACCTGTGAATGAGAATTATTATGCATAATTCATTCTGACAAAAAATGTTGCACATTCCTAACCAAAGCAAGATTTTCGTCATGCAGATGTACGAGCTTTAAGCTTTCGGTCGCTCTGAAGGCGTCAGTACGTATGGACATGCCCGGGCGCTCCAGCATTGAATGCAACGCCGGCAAGCAGGGCAAAGACAGGAAGACAGCAGGGCAGTTCAAGCCAGGTTAGCTCAAACAGGATGATCCTCTTCAACGTATGGGAGCGGCGCTTATTATCGATGCAGGCGGATTTTCTGCCTGGTCAGGTCGCAGCGAAAAGTGCCGCTATCACCGCGAACCGCATACAGGGTTGCTCTGTAAAACGACGATAGCCGTGAACAGTGCAAGTCGCGTAGTTTCCGGTACGCCCACGCCCAGCCGCGTTTGGATACCTTGGCCCTGTCCATGTTTTTACGCCTCCATGATTGGATCCAAAACAATAGCAAATAGCCATTAGCGGGTGATATAAGGACTTGAGTAAAAGTGTGTAAATTTTTCAGGCATCCGTCGGCAAGTCTCATGCGGCTCAAGCCAGCCGGGGCCCCTGTATGTACTTGCGTGTAGCCAGTGGAGCAGGCGCGGAACAGGCTTTTCAGTTATTGAGTCCAACCTGAGCTCCGGGTTATCCCGGGTCTGATCAACAGTTTCCTGCCTGAGCCCCTATTGTGGCCGGAGTAGCCATATCAATGATTTTGGTGGTTGAAGGCATCAGCGCCAGCGGTAAAACCACGTGGTGCACCCGGCATGGAGGGCCGCATGTGATTGCTGAGCACGGCCGTCTTGACGGTGTGCCGGAGCGTGCCAGTGATCCCGTCGCAGCCGCAGTTTTCTGGGCCGAGCGTAACGTCGATCGATGGCAGGCCGCGCTGGCCATGGAAGCCAGGGCTCAATGGGCGGTGTGCGACAGCGACCCGCTCAAGCTTCATTACCTGTGGTGCCTCTGGCAGATCGGTGAGGCCAGCACAAACGACTGGCTAACAGAACTGGACGCCACCCGTGACACTGTCGCACAGGGGCGTATCGGCTTTGCAGACGCTTACATTGTCGGGCGCATAGACCCGCAACTGGCACGGCAGCGAGCCCGTGCAGACTCCACTCGGCGCAGAAGCAATTTCGAGCTGCATGTACGGCTGCAGCAGGCGTTACTGACCTGGTACGCCGCGATCGAGCACGTGCTGCCCGGCAGTGTGCACGTGGGCTTTCCTGCAAAAATGCCCGTTGCGCAACCACGTAATGACAGGTACCCGTTGGCGGCCTTTGACCGGATGATCGCATTGCTGCCCGGTAAGTAATCAGAGCTAACGCAGCAATGCCCAGCACGCCCGCAATGCTGCTCAAGTGTGGGAGCGGGCTTGCTCGCGATGTTCTTGATGGCGCCGCATTTACTCAGCTAATACGCGTCATCGTTGACGACCATCGCGAGCAAGCCCGCTCCCACAAAGGCAGAAATCGTTTAAATGAACAACAATGCCCACCACGCCCGGTCACTTACTCGCGTGCATCAACCGCCGCAGCGTATTTCACTACCCCGACAGGCAGCTCGCCAGTAAAGGACAGGGCCTGGAAGTATTCAGGGGGAACGTCGGGCAACTCAAGGCCGGGGTGGGCTTTAAACCCGAAGCGGCCATAATAGGCAGGGTCGCCCAGCACGACGCAACCCGCTGCGCCCTGTTGCCGCAGCTGTTGCAGTGCGGCCCACATCAATGCCGAACCGATGCCCTTGCCCTGACGGTCAGGCCTTACACTGATCGGCCCCAGGCCATACCATCCGGTTACCCCGGACGAAATGCTGACAGGGGAAATGGCGACATGGCCGAGGATTTCGTCATGTTCTGCCGCCACCAGGGAGATGCTCAGTTGCCCGGTGCGCCGCAGTGCATTGACGATGAAATGCTCGGTGTGGCTTGAATACTCTTCGTTCCTGAACGCTGCCTCGGTCAGGCGACTGATGGCTTCGATGTCTTGCGGTCGTTCTTTGCTAATGGTCATGTGCATGTTCAACGTTTCGCTGCCCATAAATACCTCGGATGGAGTCGGCAAGTGGCTGCCAGCGCAGTGTGCATGCGTTCGTTGGCCCGTGCTGAGTGTGAGCAGCTTCGCTGCCTTCGGTGGGTTTCTATGAACGGTATGGCTTCAGGTGCTCAGGGGACGTGGACGAGTCGGCGGGGCTGGTGTACCAGCCGATGGCAAAGACCATGCCGACACCGCCCGCGTCTGCGCCGCAGGCAGGTTGATTGCAGCAGCTACCGGCCGGGGTTTGTATGAACTTACGGCGAGTGGCGAAAGCGCCCTGGGCGAGCTTGGCCCTGAGCCGCAAATGGGTAGTCCAGGACCTCGACAGCCGGGCGCTTGCAGTGACGCCCAAGGGGCGTAAAGCACTGGCTGGCCAATTTGGTTTGCAGTCTGAAATCCACGATGATGCACTATCAGCCGCACAGGGCAGGGCTGTTAACGCCATTCATGGGGTGTTCTGACTTTTGTCCGTGGGAGCTTGACTGCGTCCCGGTTTTTTCCTGTCGAGGCTGCGTGGCCTGACAGAGGCCAGTTTTTTCTGAAAGGCAGGGCATTCAATATGACGGGGAGCGGGGCAGGCTGCTGCTCGCCTGAGCTCGTCGCGAATTGTACTCAAGCGCTGGATGGTGCGATCAAGCTCGTCAGCTTTTTCTGCCAGGCGCTGGTGATCAATTTCAGGCTGACCGTCCGCCTTCAGCATGGCGGCGATATCGTCCAGTGAAAACCCCGAACACTGCCCCAGTGCGATCAACGACAGGCACTGAAGTACATCCGCACTGAACACACGGCTCAGGCCCCGACGGCCTGTCGAGCGGATCAGCCCTTTTTCTTCGTAGTAGCGCAGGGTTGAGGGCGGCAGGCCGCAGCGCCGTGCCACTTCACCGATCTCCATTTCTTTCATGCTTGACCTCAAGTCGACTTGAACTTGCAGACTGCTCTGACCAGGCCGACAAAACAGGCTTAATGCAGAGGGTACAACATGCAAACAAGTGAGATGGTACTGCGTATTCTGTTGGTTGGCGTGGGGGCCACCTTGATCATGGACGCAGGCGCTTTAATTCGTGCACGGGTCTTTGGTATCCCGTCCCTTGACTATGGGCTCGTCGGTCGTTGGCTGGGCCTCATGCGCCAGGGGCAGTTTCAGCATACCTCGATTGTGGCTGCGCCGCGTGTCAGGCATGAGCGTCTGATCGGCTGGGTTTTTCATTACCTGACGGGCATTGTCTTCGCGTTGCTGCTGGTTGTACTCACGGGTGTGGAGTGGTTGTTCCATCCCACGCTGATGCCTGCATTGGCCGCTGGCTTGATCAGTATGGCGGCACCGTTTTTTATCTTGCAGCCCGCCTTCGGCTTCGGCATCGCTGCATCGAAGACGGCGGCTCCCTACGTGGCAAGGCGCCGAACCCTGATCACCCATCTGACGTTTGGCCTGGGGCTCTATGTCGCCGGGTGGCTGGTACTGCTGCTCTATCCGACGCCGCATGCCTGAGGCGTTGCCCCGACCCGGCAGCGATGCGCCCATGAGGTACACAGCCACCTGAGCTGCCCAATACTGGCGCATCCGCTTTGCACCAAAAACAGACCTGCCCGACCTAAGTAGAAGCATTTGGCCGTATCTGTTTTGCAATCTTTTCTCTGGTTGCGGTTTTTTCTCCCTTCGTTAATTCATGGCATAGCGCTTGCTCTGGGACATCACCGGGCGCAGACATTTCTGTGGTCGGGCGATGCCGCATGCCGGGTTGTTCGTCAGTCATTGCCTGCGTATTTCCCTTCGATGCAAAGGACTGGTCATGCAAGAGAAAGCAATGGTTGTGAGCCGACGCAAAGTACTCAACTGGATCGGCGTGACAGCAGGCGCCGCTGCGATGTATCAGGCGATGAGCTCATTGGGCTTTGCCGCAGAATCAAATTACCAGCGTGACTTCGCCTTGAGCGGCGCACCGAAAGGCACCCGCGTACTGATCCTTGGGGCCGGGCTGGCCGGCATGACCGCCGCCTACGAACTGCGCAAGGCCGGCTACCAGGTCAAGGTGCTGGAGTTCAATGCCAAACCCGGTGGGCGTTGCTGGACGTTGCGTGGCGGTGACCGCTTCACCGAGCTGGGCGGCGCTACCCAGCATTGCGAATTCGACAAGGGTCTGTACCTCAACCCCGGCCCTTGGCGCATCCCGTATCACCACCATGCGGTGCTCGACTACTGCCACAAATTTGGCGTCGCACTGGAGCCCTTTATTCAGGTCAACTACAACGCAATGGTGCACTCCACCAAGGCGTTTGGCGGCAAGCCGCAGCGTTATCGTGAAGTGCAGGCGGACTTTCAGGGGCATGTGGCCGAGTTGTTGAGCAAGGCCGTCAATCAGCACGGCCTGGATCAGGCACTGACCCGGGAAGACCGCGAACGCCTGCTGGAAGTGATGCGCAAATGGGGTGCGCTGGATGCCAGCAACGCCTACAAAAAATCCTTGGAGACCAGCATGCGCCGTGGCTTTGCCGTGGACGATGGTGGTGGCCTGATGCCCGAGGCGGTGGCGTCCGAGCCGATCGACTGCAAGGCGCTGCTGGATTCGAATCTGTGGCAAAGCATCGCCAGCGGCCAGGAATATGAATTCCAGAGCAGCATTTTCCAGCCCGTAGGCGGTATGGACATGATTGCCCAGGCCTTCCAGAAGCAGGTCAATGACCTGATCCATTACAACGCCAAGGTCACGCGCATCCAGCAAAACGACAAAGGCGTGACCGTGACCTATCAAAACAGCGACGGCAGCGGTGGGGCACAGCAGGAGCAGGCCGACTGGTGCGTGTGCACATTGCCGCTGTCGATCCTCGGGCAACTGCCGGTTGATGTCAGTGCACCGATGATGAGCGCGATCCGCGCCGTGCCTTACGAGTCTTCGATCAAGGTCGGACTGCAATTCAAGCGCCGTTTTTGGGAGCAGGATGAGCATATCTACGGCGGCATCAGTTACACCGATACGCCGATCAGCAAAATCAGCTACCCGAGCACCGACTATGGCAAGCAGGGCAAGGGCGTATTGCTCGGTGCCTATATCTGGGGGCCGAACGCTTATGAGTTCACTGCCATGAGCCCGCAAATGCGCGTGCAGAAAGCCGTTGAGTACGGTGCCCAGGTCCACCCCCAATACCCGGCAGAGTTCGAAAACGGCATTGCCGTCGGCTGGCACCGCGTGCCCTGGACCAACGGTTGCTATGGCCTGTGGACCCCTGAAACCCGCCAGCAGCATTACAAGAACCTGTGCCAGATTGACGGTCGCATCGTCCTTGCCGGTGAGCATGCTTCCTATATCCCGGCCTGGATGGAGGGCGCGATCCTGTCCTCCCAGGATGCGATCAAGCGTCTGCATACCCATATTATTGCCAGCGCGAAAGCGGCCTGAGCCAGGAGTTAGCCATGAGAATGACTTTAACCACCGCTACCCTGGCAGGCCTGCTGGTCAGTGCCACTGCGCTTGCTGAAGATGCACCCATGCTGTCCACCTCCGGCAAGTTCGATCAGGCCAGCGGCGAAGCTCTGTTCAATCAGGTCTGCCAGGGCTGCCATATGGCTGAAGGCCAGGGCTCCCACGGGGCGGGCGCCTACCCGGCGCTGGCTGCCAACCAGAAACTGGGGGCCAAGGTGTACCCGGTGTATATGGTGACATCAGGGCAGGGCGGTATGCCGGGTTTCAAGAAGTACATGGATGACCAGCAGATAGCCTCGGTGGTCAACTATGTACGGACTCATTTTGGCAATCACTATGCTGACTCCGTGACAGTGGAGGATGTTCAGGCGGTCACCCGACGCTGACAAGCAACCATGGACTGCGCGCTTTTTTCATGACCCTCAAGGAATACAAAAATGTCTAAAAAATTGATCCCCGCTTTTGTGTTGACCTCGGTGCTGGCCGGCCTGATGACTACCCAGGTCAACGCCGCAGAAGTGATCCGTCACAAGCTGCCCAACTCGGACTTCCCGATCTCTCTGGCCGTGGAAATTCCACCGGGTGTGACCCTGGTCAACCTCAGTGGCGTGGTGCCGCCTATTGCCGACAGCAAGGCCGATCCCAAGACCCTGGCGGCCTATGGCGACACCGAAGTGCAGACGGTCAACGTGCTGAAAAATATCGAGGCTACCCTCAAAAGCCTGGGCCTGAGCATGGGCGATGTGATCAAGATGCAGGTGTATCTGGTGGGCACGCCGGAAACCGGCAAAATGGATTTCGCCGGATTTATGAAGGGCTATACCCAGTTCTTCGGCACCAAGGCCCAGCCCAAGCTGCCAACCCGCTCGGCGTTCCAGGTAGCCGGCCTGGCCAACCCCAACTACCTGGTAGAGATCGAGGTGACGGCCGCCCGACCTTAACACCGGGCCAAGGGGCAGGCGCGAGCGCGCCTGCCTGTCAGGCTAGAAGCTGACTTCTCCAGTCAGGCGCAGCGTCCTTCCTTCTCCCCAACTCACACGCCGGGTGTTGCCGCCCGAAGCCACAAAGTAGCTGCGATCCGTCAGGTTGCTGGCGTTGAGCTGCAGTGAGGTTTCCTTGCCCAGCAGATGGCTGGTCTTCCAGGATGCAAAAGCATCCACCGTGGTGTAGTCCGGCAGTTCGAAAGAGTTGCTGATATCCCCTGCGCGCTTGCCCACATAACGGGCCCCGGAGCCCAGGCGCAAGCGCCCGGCGAAAATATCGGCCGGAACTTCATAGGTCAGGTAAGCCCCGCCCACGTGACGGGCCACGTTGAACAGGCGGTTGCCCTCGGTTTGCCGGGTGTCCTTTTTGATCCGTGCATCGGTGTAGGCGTAGTTGGCGATGACGCTCCACTGCGCGTTCAGGCGTCCGCTCATGCTCCATTCCAGACCGTTTGACTGCACTTCACCGGCAATGCGCTGGATCATATTGCCGAACGCGTCGAGCTCGCCGGTGTTCTGCTGTACGTTCTTTTTCAGGATGTCGTACACCGCCAACTGGCTGGTCCAGTCGCCGTTGTCATACTTCATGCCGACTTCGTACTGGCGGCCGGTTTCAGACTTGTAGGTGCCTTCGAACGTGGTGCCGGTTTCCATCTCATTGGGTGCGAATGACTGGCTGTAGTTGCCATACAGCGAGAGGTCGTCACGCATCTGATACACCAGCCCCAGGAAGGGCAAAAGCCTGGATTCGCCCTCATCGGTGGTTTGCTTGAAGTCCAGGCCCGCGCCAGAGTCGATCGAGTAATGCTGATAGCGCAGGCCCGGGGCCAGAATCCATTTTTCGCCCAGGTGGATAGTGTCTTTGACGTACAGCGACTGGCCCTTGATATGGCTTTTGCCGTTGGTGTTGGACGGGTTCACCTTACCCACCGGCGGCAGCAGGCCATACTGCGGGTCGGCCGGGTAGAAACCGCCGACATTGCTGCTTTGCAGGAAGTCGCCGTTGGCTTCGCGGCGGGTTTCATAGTCGACACCCGTGACCAGGTCGTGATCGATACCGAGCCAGGTCTTGTTACCAATCCAGTCCAGCGACAGGTAAGCGTTCTCCCGGTTGGCGCCCACGTTACGACGAAACCGCCGGGTCAGCTCGCCTGTTGCCGGGCGATATTCACTGGGGTCGGCCTGGTAGTCGTTGTAATGGTCATACACCCAGCCCGTGGTCAGGCGCACCCTTGAAGTGGGGTCGAGGCGGTACTCGGTGGTGGTGTTGAGCGACTGGCGCTGGCCTTGGGCGCGGGTCCATTTTTCGTCCAGGCGTTTGTCGCGGCTGCCCACATGATGGCCGTTGTAGAACAGCGCGCCACGGTCCAGGGTATTGCTGTAGTCGTTGTATTCATAAGCGGCGAGAAACGACAGATCGTCAGACTCGTAGGACAGCGAAGGGGCGACCAGTTTCGACTTGTTCTGACCAAAGTTGCGCCAGTAATCCTCGTCGCGGTTTTGCCCGATCAATCGAAAGGCGAACCCGCTGTCACCCAGCGGCCCGGTGACATCGAACCAGCCATCGCCACCGCCCTGATCGCTCAGGGTGCCGCCCAGTGTGCTGTTCCATTGGTACTGCGGTTTTTTCGTGATCACGTTGATCACTCCGCCGGGTTCCTGCATGCCGTAGAGCAGTGAAGCAGGGCCCTTGAGCATCTCCACGCGCTCGGTGGTGACACGTTGAAAGTTGCGGCCGATGGGCATGCGTACACCATCGCGCAATACGCCGCCATCATCGGAATTACCGAATCCGCGCTTGATAAAACTGTCCTGGGTGCCGCCGAAGTTATTGCTGACCACCACCCCGGGCATGAACTTGATCACGTCGTCGAGGGTTTGCGGTGCTTGATCCTTGAGTTGCTGGCGGGTCACTGTATCGACCACTTGCGACTGCTGCAGAAAGGGCGTTTCAGTCTTGTCAGCCGTCGAGCTGTAGCCCGCACGGTAGTCCGTATCGTCTTCGGCAGATTGCACGCCGTCGACCTGAATACTGGGCAGTTGCATGGGCGCGTTTTCACCCGCAAGCACCGTGCAACTGATCACCAGGCCGGTACATACACCCAGTGGCACAAAGCCTGCCCGTTTGAATCCATGCTTCCTTTGCAACATCCGTAACACTCCACACCAATGACGGCAGATAACTGAACGCGCTGCCGAGAACCGGGCAATAAACGGTGCGAAGTTGTTGATACTTCGCTGTTCAGTGCGTGGGTTGAAACGGCTATGACGCGCGTTTCAGACTCGGCAGCGGGGCTGAATCGTATCAGCAGCAGGAATGTTTATCATTTACTTTGGTGTTGCAGGCAGCGCACTACCACCAGTACTTGGGGTAACTGCCGCGGTGGCGTGTGTTATTCAGGCACCAGGCAACCACCACGATCACAATGGAGCCCGCCAGCACCGGGGTCAGCAGAAAAGACAGCGGCGCGCCGGTCATCAGCACCACAATCGGGTTGGCCCCTGCCGGGGCATGCAGGGTACGGGACTGTTGCATGGCAACCAGAGCCAGCCCGACGGCCAATGCGCAGGCCCACCACGAATTGCCCAGGGTATGCAAAATAATCAGTCCGACCAGGGTGGATATGACATGCCCGCCGATGATGCTGCGTGGTTGAGCCAGCGGCGAGTCGGGGACGCCAAAGGCCAATACGCAACTGGCCCCCATTGAAGCCATAAGCCATGGAGTGCCTGACAGGTTGCTCAGCCAGCCAGTAGCACCAATGGCGATGACTGCACCCATAAACGATGTCAGCGTAAAACGCAGGGAGGGTGCGGCTGGCGCACCGGATGTGAGCAGGCGACGTGCAGACATGGGAGTACTCGCGACGGGGGATGTGACAAAAGGATACCGATCGGTATCCCTGCAAGTCAACCGATCGGTATACACTGTGTTGCATTCCACAGGAGGCCAGTACCCATGAGTACGTCTGATGCAATCACCCGCGCCGCCCTGCGCCTGTTCTATCGACAGGGTTTTCACGCCACCGGGGTGGAGCAGTTGAGCCAGGAGGCAGGCGTTACCAAGAAGACGCTGTACCGGCATTTTTCCAGCAAGGACCATCTGGTCGAGGCAGCTCTGGAACTCCGCCACAACGAGTTCATGGCGAAAGTGCGAGCGGCAGTGGATGCGGTTGCGGTCTCACAGCGCCCGGCTGGCTACCTTGATTTCATAGCATCCTGGGTTCAGGAAGCGGATTTTTACGGCTGTGCCTTTATCAATGCATCCGCTGAATATGCCAGTCTGTCAGAGCAGCCGCACAGGCTGGCGCACCAGCACAAGCAGGCCCTTCAGGCCTATCTTGAGGAAATATGTGCGCAAGCGGGCTATATGAATCCGCGCGTGGCAGCCATGCAGTTACTGCTGATCGGCGAGGGCCTGATCGTGTCCTGCCAGGTCAATGGTGCGTGCCCTGAGCTGATCATGGCGGGCAAGGAGATGCTGGTTTTGCTCAGTGCTCAACGGGCTGCTGACCCGGCGCAAAGAGCTCATCCAGCAAGCTGAACACGGTGCTTTTCACTGCGCTGTTGAGCTCGGTCCATGCCAGCCCGGTCGTTGCCCGGTAGCCCTGCAGTTCCAGCGGCCTGGAGATGACATTGGCAGGTAATGCGCGGCCGGCATTGGCCGGCAGCAAACCGACCCCCAACCCGGCAGAGACCAGCGCCAGCATGGTGGTGAACTCGCCCAGCTCGGTTGCGTTTTGCAGATGCGCGCCCCGGTGGGTGAGCGCCTGCATCACTTCGTCGTAAAAACCGGGGGCGTAGCGCCGGGCCAGGATAAACACCGGCAGCTGGCTCAGGTCGGTTGGGTGCAGGCTGGTGCAGGCCACCAGCGGATGGTCGCCGGGCAGGGCGACAATAAAGCTTTCCTGCAGCACTTCGCGGGTCTGGATGCCCGGGATGGTGGCCGGCAGACGCATCAGTCCGAAATCAAGCTGGCCGTTTTTCAGTGCTACGGCCTGATCCGGGCCCGGCATGTCCTTGAGTTCCAGTTCGATGCGCGGGAAGCGGGCATGCAGCGAGCGGATCAGCCTTGGCAGCAATTGGGGCAGTACCGAGGACACAAAACCAAAGCGTACCCGGCCGATTTCGCCGCGCCCGCACGCCCTGGCTACATCCGCGGCATGGGCCGACTGGTAGAGCGTGGCCCTGGCTTCGGGCAGGAAGAGAGTACCCACTTCGGTCAGTGCCACCGAGTGCCGGTTACGCTCGAACAAACGCACCCCCAGCTCTTCTTCAAGCATTTTGATCTGCATGCTCAGGGCCGGTTGCACGATGGACAGCCGTTGCGCGGCGCGGCCGAAGTGCAGCTCTTCGGCCAGGGTCACAAATGATCGCAGGTGTTTGATTTCCACAGAGCACTCCAGGCTATGCAACGACGTCATGGCGAAGCGCATGGTAATGGATCACGGGCAGTTTTAGCCAAGCACGGCAATGTGCTGCTGCGCAAAAAGACGCGCACGGCGCGAGCGGACGTTGGACAATAGGTGTTTTAACTCAAGCGAGTGATCACTTATGTCGCAACACGACCTGACTTTCATCCCTGATCCTGATGCGGACTCCATCTCTTCGGATGTTGCCGGCTTTGCGGGTTTGCTGGTTTCGACGCAGATTCCAACCCGTGCGGATGGCAGCCTGGAACTGGGCGGGATTGTCGAGCAGAGCGAGTGCACATTGCAGGCGCTCAAGCTGGCGCTGGAGAAGGCGGGCAGCTCGATGGAGCGGGTGTTGCACCTGACCATTTACCTGACCGATATGGCTGATCGGGCAGCGTTCAATGAAGTGTACAAGCGATTTTTTGCCAAGCCTTGGCCGGTGCGGGCAGCTGTGGGCGTGGCCGAGCTGGCCGTTGCGGGGATGCGGGTTGAAGTGACGGCCATGGCGGCCAAGGGCTGATAACAAGGCGAAGGGGTTGAAAGCCCCTCGCCCTGACCCTCTCCCATAGGGCGAGGGTCAAACCCAGTGCACAGGCGAGTCGAGGTAAAGGTGTGTTTGCTTTTGTGCCACAAAGGGGCTGTCGAGCGTGCCCAGTGCTATGGAAATCCAGTCGGCAAATTCACCTTCGCTGCGTGACCAGAACAGGGTCGAACCGCACTGAGAGCAGAACTCGCGCAGCACTGACGGCGAAGAAGAGTAGGCCGTGATCCTGTCCGCCCCTTGGACTATCCGCAATGCGCGGCGCGCAATGCTGGCATAGGAAGCAAATGCTGCGCCATGGCCTTTGCGGCACTGTCCGCAATGGCAATGACTCACTGCTTTTGGCGTTGTGAGCAGTTCATAACGGACCGCTGCACACAGGCAGCTTCCTTGATATCGCCCTGTCATGGGTCGTCCCTGTGTTTGAGCAAATGCTGACTTTAGCACCTCGATGCAATCCGTTGGATGTCACTGTGAGAGAGGCGGACGTCCGGATTTTGACGCCAAAAATGCCACATAAAATGGTAATTTGGCCATTGCTTTGCTATCAGGCTATGATCAAGGCGATTTTCAAATCGGACACCCTGAGCTATGGCCGTTGACCTGCAGGCGCTCTATCCCAAACTGATCCACCTGATGCTGGACACGGTGTTTGTGGTCGACAGGGACAACCGGATTGCCTTTGTCAGTGATGCCTGCCAGACCCTGCTCGGCTACCGTGCCGACGAGCTTACGGGGACCCTGATCACGGACTATATACACCCTGAAGACCTGGCGATTTCACGGGCCTCCATTGTTCGGGTGATGAATGGCCAGGCTCATGTCGATTTTCGCAACCGTTATGTGCGCAAGGATGGCGCTGTCGTGCATATCCTCTGGGCTGCCTTCTGGTCTGAGGATGTCGGTGCGCGGATCGGGGTTGCGCGGGACGTGACAGCCTTGAGGGCGGCCGAGGACGAATTGCGTTTTCTGGCCCATCACGACCCGCTGACCAAACTGACTAACCGCTCGCTGTTCAATGACCGCCTGGAATCTGCCCTGCGTGCAGCACACCGGCGCCAAGGCACCCTGGCCCTGCTGTTTGTGGATATGAATGACTTCAAGGACATCAATGATGTCTATGGGCATGCCATGGGCGATCGCGTGTTGTGCATGGCTGCGCAACGCCTGCACCGTTGTGTGCGCGAATCGGACACGGTGGCGCGCATGGGCGGTGATGAGTTCACCGTGCTGTTGACCGATATCCAGTCCGCGGACGACGTGGCCTGGAAAATCGAACAGATTACTGCGGCGATGGCCGAGCCGCTCGGGGCTGAATTCGGCGGGATCAAAATGCCATCCTGCAGTATTGGCATGGCCTTTTACCCCGTGGACGGAGAGGATGCCGATACGTTGCTCAGCCATGCCGATGGCGACATGTACCGGATAAAAAGGCACGGTTCCAGAGCCGGGTAACAAGGGGGAGGGTACCTGCGTCAAAATGGCCTGACAAATCCCGGGCCGCGCTCTTCAACTTGTACCTGTCTGCGGCTACTATGCGCGCCCTGATTCTGCCTGGTCGATGCTTGTCTTGAGCCCTGCCTGTCACTCGCCGGCCACGTCCGTGGCGTCGAGGATGCACAATCACACACCCCGGTTTTTCTGTCTCGCCCCGGCCTTTGCCGGCAGGTGCCGCTGTGCTTTTGCCCGAGCGGGTTATCCATTGATCAATGAGGTCTTGAGTCAATCATGTCTGTCCAATTGCTGGCGATGGCGCTGGCGCCGTTACTTGGGCTGTTTATCATCAGTATCGGCAACGGCATGCTTGCCTCGCTGACTACCCTGCGCCTGGACACCATGGGCCAGTCGGCGACCATGGTCGGTATCGTGTCTTCGGCGTATTTTATCGGGCTGACCCTGGGCTCGATCTTCAATGACCGGCTGATCGTACGCATCGGTCATATCCGCGCGTACAGCTGCTTCGCGGCATTGATTGCCACCTCGATCCTGTTCCAGGGCATGTCATCCGAGCCCTGGACATGGTTTGTCCTGCGCCTGGTCAACGGTTGGGCCAGCGTCGGCGTGTTCCTGGTGGTGGAAAGCTGGTTGTTGATGGCCGCCGACCCCAAGATTCGCGGGCGCCTGCTGGCCCTGTACATGATTGCCCTCTACGGTGCGGGGTTGCTGGGGCAGGTCAACCTGGGCGCCATTGCCCTGACCGGTGACACGGTGCCCTTTATGATCGCCGCCATATTGGCCTCGCTATCGTTGTTGCCCATTGTCATGTTGCCGCGGGCAACCCCGATTGTTGAACGCGCAGAACCGCTGATGCCCTTGCAGTTGCTGCGTGCCACGCCCACCGGGGTGATTGGCTGTTTTGGTTCGGGTATTGCCATTGCCGCGGTGTATGCGTTGCTGCCCTTGTACCTGCAACGTATCGGCCTGGACGTGACCGAGGTCGGGCATATGATGGCCTGGGTGATTCTTGGCGCCATGCTGTTGCAGTACCCGGTCGGGCGCTGGTCGGACCATCAGGACCGGCATCTGGTATTGATCGTGCTGGGCGCTGCCTGCGCAGTGCTGTCATTGATCATCCTGATGCTGCCAGCGGGTTCGCCGTTACTGGTAGTGGCGTTTTTTCTGCTGGGGGGCGGTATCTTCGCGATTTACCCGGTGGCGGTCAGCCATGCGGCGGATCGGGCATCGTCGGGGGCGATTGTGAGCATGATCCAGGGCCTGTTGCTGATCAACTCCCTGGGCTGTGCCATCAGCCCGCTGGTGATTTCGCCGCTGATGACCCGGGTCGGTGAAGCCGGGCTATTCTGGGCCCTGGCCGCGCTGAACCTGGGCCTGGTGCTGCTGTTTGCCTGGCGTCGTGCCAAGGGCTCGGAGCCAGTGACCGCTGCACCCTTTACCGCGGCGGCACAAATGTCGGCCGTCGGGGTCGAGATGCGCGTCACCGAAGACCTGGCCCAGGCGGTGCTGGAGCATGAGCGCGAGGCCGATGGTGAGGTGTCAGACGAGTTGGCTGTTGCTACCGGCAAACCTTGAGGTCAAGGACTGCCGGTGTGGCCGTAGGGGAGGGTGTCGCGGGTGACCGATTGACGGCCCCTGGAATGCGCCCCCGCAGGGGCGCAGCGATCAATTGACCGGCATTTGCGGGCGACGTTTGACGCGACGCTTGATAAAGACGGCAATCACGATCAAGAGCAGTGCCAGCACGCTGAAGAACACCGTGTTGAACCAGGGGAAAGGCTCATCCCGGCTGTTGGTGGCTTCGATCGCGGTGATGTTGGGGAACACCGAGAAGATCTTGATACGCCAGCCGTAGTAGCGGATCAGCGCCAGCTGGTTGGCATCGCGGGAGTAACCCTGGGCCTTGGCCTGGATATCGGCAGAGTCGAACTTGAAATACCAGGGGAAGGACCAGCCGGTGTCTTCGTTGCGATAAACCATGACCTCCTTGGTCACCGGGTCTTCAGTGTTGATGAAGTACACATCCCGGGTCGGGCCGTCAGCCGGGTTTTCTGCGCTGATCACACCGTTGTGATCCATGCGCTTGACCTCAACCCCCGTGACCATCACCACATCGTGCTGGGGCAGAAAGTAAAACAGCCCCAGCCCCACGGCGCCGACTGCCAGCAGGATGACCCCCAGAATGATGCCTTTGAGCCATTTCATGCAAAAACCACGCACATATCAATTATTCCTGATGACTGTTGATTGAACTTGCGGCGCAGCTTATCGCAGCCTGCCCAAGGGACTACAAGGCCTGCATGCGCTGGCTACATAATTTGTAGCATTTTAGCTGTGCGTTTGCTCGCAGGCCTGCGCACCTCTCTTTGTGGCAGCGAGCCTGCTCGCGATACTGACGACAAGGTCTGTGAGGTAGATCGTGTCGATACCCTCGCGAGCAGGCTCGCTCCCACAGAAAATCAACGGCTGGCCGCTGCCCGGCTGATGCAACGCTGACGGCGTTCATCAACCCGCTGGGCAAACCAGGCGGTGGTCAGGTTGCGGGTGATTTTCGGGCTTTGCAGGGTGATGCCCGGTAATACCGCACGGGGCAGCGGCTTGCCTTGCTGGCGGTCGGCGAGGGCGAACACGTCCTGGTACAGGTCGGTTTCGTTGAAGTCCAGGCTGTCGCCTTTTTCAAGCTGACGGCGGATAG
The DNA here is from genome assembly GCF_037023725.1 of Pseudomonas bubulae. Classification (NCBI taxonomy): domain Bacteria; kingdom Pseudomonadati; phylum Pseudomonadota; class Gammaproteobacteria; order Pseudomonadales; family Pseudomonadaceae; genus Pseudomonas; species Pseudomonas bubulae. The sequence goes on along the minus strand of NZ_CP146077.1, from coordinate 3,728,468 downwards.
CGTTATTGCTCAGGCCCAGTTGCTTGCCCAGGGCGCGTACAGCCCGCTCGGTGGAGCCAACCGCGTAAGAGCCCGGAATAGTCAGGTCGCCATCCAGTGCCAGCGGTATGCCAGATGCACGGCCGACGGCATTCTGAAAAGCGGCATTGCGGCTGGCGTACCAGCCCGCGTTGAAGTCGGCAAAACGGTACAGCGACTGGTTGTAGTCCACCGGGTAACCGAGCAGATGGGCGATGCCGAAATACATGCCACCGCGGCGGGTGAAGACTTCCTGGCGGATCGAGTGGGCCACCGGGTAGGGATAGTCCCGTGCACGCTTTTCGGCAAAAGCGATGCTGACCTGCATTGGCCCGCCGGTATGCACCGGGTTCAAGCCGCCAAACAAGCTTTTGCCCAGTGGCACCATGCCGATGAAATCATCAAAAATGGCGCTCAACTGGCCCTCGGTGCGGGCCGCATCCAGGCGTTGGTTGTAGGTTTTACCGTCGGGCGAAGTGATGCTCAAGGCACTGCGCACTACAAATTCGGGGATATGCAGCTTGCCGGCGCGGCGGTTGATTTCGCTGCGGGCGATCTTGTCCAGGCCCGGTACCGGCGGGTCGGCCTGAAAGGTCGATTCCTGCTCGGTCACAGCCAGCACGGAACAGAGGTTTTCATCGGTGGCCGCCAGGCCTTGGGCAGTGAATGCGACCTGGATATCCGTTGCCCAGCCGGTGCGGTCTGCAACCTTGGCCGGGAGCAGTTGCACAATGCGGGCGCGGGTCTGGTCGGGAGTCCGGCTTGGCAGTGTTTGTGTGCTCTGACTGCTGCAACCTGCCAGTACCATTAGCGGAATAATCGGTAAACAACACCTGAAAAATCGATTCACCAGCATTTAACTCCCTATTAGTGCGCAACCTGCAGTCGCGCTCAATCGTCGCGTGTAAGCACTTCCAGCAGTTCGATCTCAAACCGCAGGTTGGAGTTCGGTGTGATATGCGCGCCCATGCTTCTTTCACCATAGGCCAGGTGCGCGGGTACCTGCAGTGCGCGCTTGCCGCCGACCTGCATGCCCATCAGGCCGATGTCCCAGCCCTTGATCACTCGCCCGGTGCCGATCACGCACTGGAACGGCTTGCCGCGCTGATGTGAAGAGTCGAATACCGTGCCGTCTTCGAGCCAGCCGGTGTAGTGCGTGGTAATCAGGGCACCTTTGACCACCGCTTTACCGTCTCCGGGTAACAGGTCAGTGATGTGCAGTTCGTCAGTCATGGCGATAAGGCTCAAAAAAGTAGGATGAAGGATTGTACAGGGCAGGGGGATTTGTTGATCCAAAGGCATTGTTACATTTTGTATTAATTATTTTATGTAGGAAAAGGCTCTAAAACAAAGGGATTGCGGAACTTCCAAATGAGTATTGATGTCATTTGCGCTTTACTCTCAAATGAGAGCCCCTATCATCGCAGCCCTGGCAGTGCCGGGGAAAGCTAAACACGTAGGTCCTTTCGAGGTCGTGCGTCAGCAATTACCAGCCTTTGGCCTGCTGAGCACACTCCATTGTTAAGGGATCAACTGGACATGTCGTCTCGATTCAACCGCAGTCATCTTTCACTGGCTCTCATGGCCGCTCTGGCTTCGCCCACCCTGCTTGCCGACGCACTTGAGCGTGAGCGTGACGAAGTACCGGTAGAGGCCACCGATTTGCCGGTGGATGGCACCCGCCAGGCGTTGCAACTCGAAGAAACCCGTGTATTGGGCACTGCTGCCCAGGAGCTGAAGCAGGCACCCGGCGTGTCGATCATCACCGCCGAAGACATCAAGAAACGCCCGCCGGCCAATGACCTGTCCGACATCATTCGTCGCGAACCCGGGGTCAACCTCACCGGTAACAGTTCCAGCGGCGCCCGCGGCAATAACCGGCAGATCGACCTGCGTGGCATGGGCCCGGAAAACACCCTGATCCTCATCGACGGCAAGCCGTCTTCTTCGCGCAACGCCCAGCGCTATGGCTGGAGCGGCGACCGTGATACCCGTGGCGAAACCAACTGGGTACCGGCCGAAGAAGTCGAGCGCATCGAGATCCTGCGCGGCCCGGCAGCGGCGCGCTACGGTTCAGGGGCAATGGGCGGGGTGGTCAATATCATCACCAAGCGTCCATCGGACAAGCTAAAAGGCTCGTTGACCGCCTATTACCTGGCGCCGGAAGACGACGCCGAAGGTGTCAGCAAACGCACCAACTTCAACCTCAGCGGGCCGATCACGGATGATCTGGTGTTTCGTGTGTATGGCGGCCTGAACAAGACCGATGCTGACGATCCGGGCATCAATACCGCTGCCCAGGCCTCCCCCGACAGCGTCGTGGCGGGGCGCGAAGGCGTGCGCAACAAAGACATCAACGGCCTGCTCAGCTGGCAATTCACCCCTGAGCAGAGCCTGGACCTGGAAGCCAGCTACAGCCGCCAGGGCAATATTTTTGCCGGCGACACCATGCTCAACAGCGGGGGTGACTTCGTCAACAGCCTGACCGGCAAAGAGACCAGCGTGCTGCAGCGGAGCACCTTTTCGGCTACCCACAATGGTTCGTTTGACTGGGGCTCGACTTCGGCCTCGCTGACCCACGACCTGACCCGCAACGCGCGTCTCAACGAAGGCCTGGCCGGTTATGGTGAAGGTGCACCTTCTGCCAGCGCCGGCAGTTTTGAATCGCGTCTGCGCAATACCCGCGCTACAGGTGAGGTCAATCTGCCGCTGAACATGGGCACCGCCCAGGTACTGACTCTGGGTGGTGAATATCTCTACGAGTCGCTCAATGACCCGGGATCGTTGCGTCCGCAAAGCTGGGATCCGGGGGCTGACGGCACACCCGGCCTGCCGGGTACGGACCGTACACAAACCAAAACCACGGCCAACAGCTATGCGTTCTACGTCGAAGACAATATCGAAGTCGGCGCCAAAACCATCGTTACCCCCGGCGTGCGCTTCGATCACCACAGCGAATTTGGCGGCAACTGGAGCCCGAGCCTCAACGCCTCGCATCAGCTCACCGATGAGTTGAGCATCAAGGGCGGTATTGCCCGGGCCTACAAGACCCCGAACCTGTACCAGTCCAACCCCAACTACCTGCTGTACAGCCGCGGTGGTGGCTGCAGCTCGGTTGAAGTGAATATCGGTGGCTGCTACCTGGTGGGTAACCCGGATCTCAAACCGGAAATCAGCGTCAACAAAGAGATCGGTCTGGCGTTCGACAAGGGCACCTGGCGCACCAGCGCCACCTATTTCCGCAACGACTACCAGAACAAGATCAATGCCAGCAACGAATCGGCATTCCGCCTGCCCAACGGCCGTCGCGTGCTGCAATGGGAAAACAGCGGCAAGGCCATCGTCCAGGGGGTGGAAGGCAACCTGTTTGTCAGCTTGCGTGAGGATCTGGACTGGAACACCAACCTGACCTACATGATCGAAAGCAAGGACAAGGAAACCGGCGACCCGCTGAGCATCATTCCCAAGTACACCGTCAACACCATGCTCGACTGGTACGCCACCGAAAAACTGTCGTTCCAGGTCAGCGGGACTTACTACGGCAAGCAGGAAGCGCCCAAGCGCAACAACCGCGCCAATGAAGCACTGGACAAGTCGGTGCAGCAGCCCGTCGATCCTTATGGTCTGGTGGGCTTGAGCAGCGGCTATGAGTTCAACAAAAACTTCAGTGTGCGGGTGGGCATCAACAACCTGTTCGACAAGCAACTGTACCGCAAGGGCAACTCGGACGAGGCGGGCGCGCAAACCTACAACGAGGCAGGCCGTGCGTACTTTGCGTCTGTGACCAGTTCGTTCTGACAACACCGCGGCCCATGCAGGCGCGACATCCGTGAAAACGGGTGTCGCGCCGTTGTCGCATCTGGCGCAGGCAAAAACCGGAGCTCGATAGAGGATTGAACACATGAAACTTGCAACGTCGGCCTGGGCGCCGATCGTGTCTCGCACACTGGCAGCACTGGTTGGTGGTTATGTCTTTACCTATGCCTTTACTGCGGCATTGGCGCGGCTGCTGCCGCTGGACAATGTAGACGCGATGATCGTCGCCAGCCTGCTGTCGTTTGTGATCTACACCTTCGCCATTTTGTGGGCATTTGCTGCCCGCCACCAGTGGTCGGCCTGGATGGGCGCGGTGCTCGCCGTGCCCCTGGCCGCCATCGGTTTTTGGCCGCAACTGCTGGAGCGACTGGGATGAAACAGACCCTGACCCAATCCATGGCCTGGCTGCACACCTGGGGTGGCCTGATCGTCGGCTGGTTGTTGTTCGTGATCTTTTTGACCGGCAGCCTGGCCGTGTTCGATCAGGAGATCGACAACTGGATGACCCCCGAGCTGCCGGCCCACCACCTGACCGATGAGCAGGCCGCGCAACGCGCACTGAGCTACTTGCAGACGCACAAGGCTGACGCAAAACAGTGGGGTATCAGCCTGCCCTATGAGCGCTCGCCGCAATTGCAGGCCTCCACCGGCGGGCGCCGTGATGGCGTGTCGGTGACCCTGGACCCGGATACCGGCGAGGTGATGCCGGTTCGCGAAACGGTAGGAGGGCGGTTTTTCTTTCTGTTCCACTTCACCCTGCACATGCCGCGCATGATCGGCATTTACCTGGTGGGTGCGCTGGCCATGGGCATGCTCGCGGCTTTGGTCAGCGGCATCGTGATCCACAAGAAGTTCTTCAAGGAATTCTTCACCTTTCGTCCCGCCAAAGGCCAGCGCTCGTGGCTTGACGCGCACAACGCCAGTGCCGTGCTGTTGCTGCCTTTTCACTTGATGATCACCTACACCGGGCTGGCGATTTTTCTGGTGATCTATATGCCGGCGGCCATGGATGCATTGTTCGATGGTGACCGCGAGGCCTTTTTCAAGGCACAGGACAAGGCGCCGGCCAGCGTTGCCGTACAGCGCCCGGCAACCGCAGAGCCTGCACCGCTGGTGGCCCTGGGGCCGTTGCTGAGCCAGGCCCGGGCTGTCATGGGGCCGTTGGGCGGGATCAGCATCAGCAACCCCGGCATGAGCAATGCCGAAATCCAGATTCGTCCGATCCTGGGCAATCGCATTGCCCTGACCAAGGGCCAGGGCATGCGCTTTGACGGCGTCACCGGCGAGCAGTTGTCCGGCCCCACTGAAATGCGCCCAACGGTGCTGACCCATCGGGTGATTTCCGGGCTGCACTTTGCCCAGTTCGGCGGTTACCCGATGCGCTGGCTGTACTTTATTTGCGGCCTGATCAGCAGCGCCATGATCGCCAGCGGGCTGGTGCTGTTCACCGTCAAGCGGCGGCGCAAATACGCCAGTGAAAGTCGCGTCGCCCAGGTGCTCTACCGTCTGGTCGAGGCGATCAATGTCACCGTTATGGCGGGCTTGAGCCTGGCCTGCATCAGCCTGTTGTGGGGCAACCGGCTGTTGCCGTCGGGGATGACCGAACGGGCGGATGCTGAATTGAATGTGTTCTTCGGCATGTGGGCGTTGAGCTTTGCCCATGCCTTGCTGCGCCCGCGCATGCAGGCCTGGCGCGAGCAACTCGGGTTGGCGGGAGGGTTGTGCCTGGCCTTGCCGTTGTTGAGTGTCTTCACCGTCAACCGGCCTTGGGCACTGCACAGCAGCATGGGCGTCGAGCTGACTGCTATGGCCCTGGGCGCTTTGTTGCTGTGGGCCTGCTGGAAAGTCTCGCAACCGGCGGTTGAGCGGGTGCCACGTAAAAAAACCGCCGTCATGGCCGAGGTAAATTGAGATGCTGGCTGATTATTTTGCTGCACTGGCGTTCGCTTACATCGGCATGCTTACCTTGTGCCAGGGGTTGGAACGTCATTACAAACAGGTGTGGGGAAAGCCGCCTGCGGCCCGCTTGCGCCGTGTGCTAAGGGTTGCCGGTTGGCTAAGCCTGGGGCTGAGTTTCTGGTTTTGCGGGTTGGCCTGGGGCTGGGCGATGGGGCCGGTGGGCTGGTTTGGCATGATCTCGTTGAGCGGTTTTAGCCTGCTGATGCTGTTGCCGTATCGGCCGCGACTGGCCGTGTGGCTGCCAATGGGCTTTGTGCCGGTTTGGGCGGTGATCGCAACCTTGCACTGATCGTTGTGGGAGCGGGCTTGCCCGCGATTTGGACAACGCGGTCTGCCAGGCAAACCGCAGTGATGCCATCGCGAGCAAGCCCGCTCCCACAGGTGAGAAGGTGGTTAGCGCTTGACCCACCGATTGGCCATCCAGTCCAGGCCACTGCACAACACAAAGTACACCAGCGCCACAAACAGGAAGATTTCCGTCGGGTGCACCATCACCCGGTTGCTGATCTGGGTGGCAACAAACGACAGCTCGCCGACCCCGATCACGTACGCCAGCGAGGTGTCCTTGATCAGTGAAATCCATTGGTTGAGGAAGGAGGGCAGCATCATCGGCAGGGCCTGCGGCAGAATGATCAGACGCAACACTTGCCAGCTACCCAGGCCGAGAGCCTTGCCCGCCGCCCATTGCCCGGCCGGCAGGCTGCTGATCCCGGCATACACCGAGTGGGCCAGGTACGCACCGCCGATCAACGACAGCGCACACACCACGGTGGCCAGCGCGGGTACATCGACCTTGAACAGGATGGGCAGCAGGAAGTAACTCCAGAAAATCAGCATCACCACCGGAATTGCCCGCAAAAAGCCCAGAACACCCAACAACAGCCAGCGCACCTTGCCGCGAATCATCACCAGGGCAATGCCCAGCACCAGCCCCAGCAGTGCCGAGATGATCCCCGACAACAGGCTGAGCAGCAGCGTCAGTGCTGCACCGCCCAAAGGTCCGTTGGGCCAGGCACCGAGCATGAAATACGAAAAGTTGTCGCTGATAACCGAAAAATCCATGACTTACACCCCTCCCTGGCGATACCACTTGCTGCGTGCAATCAATTGGCCAAGTACTTCGAGCAAGGCAATGCTGGCCACATACAGCAGAGTGGCAAAACCGAAGGCCTGAAAGGTCTTGAAGGTTTCGGTCTCGACCTGACGCGAGGCGTAGGACAGCTCGGCCAAGCCAATGGCCATGGTCAGAGACGAGTTTTTCAGGGCGTTCATATACTGGCCCAGCAACGGTCCCAACGCCGTGCGCAGCGCCTGCGGGAACACGATATAGCGCCACACCTGTGCCGGCCTCAAGCCCAGCGCCAGACCTGCCGCCCGTTGTTCCACCCGCACCGAACTGACACCGGCGCGAAACTCCTCGCAAATAAAAGCGGCGGTGTAGAGCATCAGCCCCCAGAACCCGGCGAGAAACTCAAACGACGGCCAGTCAACTTCAAACAGCCCCAGTGACAGGCTGCGCGGCTGGTTGAGCCACATCACCAGCCCTTCGGGCAGCATGGCCGTGACCCCGAAGTACCAGAAAAACAGCTGCACCAGCAGTGGCGTGTTGCGAAACAGGGCCAGGTAGGCCCGTGCCGGCCACGACCACACACGCAAAGGCGAGATGCGTGCCAGGCACAGCAAAAATCCCAGCCCGGTAGCCACCAGGCAGGTCAGCAGGGAAAGGATCAGGGTGAGGACAAAACCATCGAGCAACCAGTGCAGGTATTGCGGGGCAAGCAGTTCACCGAACATAGAAACAGCGTCCATCCAGAAACGAGCAAACCCGTCCGGTTGACCGTGACGGGCTGAAGGAGACAGGAACTGTGGGAGCGAGCCTGCTCGCGAAAAGTCTTCGCGATCAGGCTCGCTCCCACAGAGGCAGTGGCTTAGCTCTTGTCGCCAATCTTGTACAGGCGGGTCAGCGGGGTCTTGGTGGTCGGGCCGAACCAGGCGTCATAAATGCCCTGGGCCTTGCCCTGGGCTTCGAGGTCGGTGAGGGTCTGGTTGACCACCTCGGTCAGGCGCGCTTCGCCTTTAGGAATACCGACACCGATCAGGTCATTGGAAATGGTGAACGGCGGCACTTCGTATTTGTCCTTGTCCGGCACATTGGCCAGCAGGCCGATCAGCTTCGGGCCGTCCTGGGTGATGGCCTGGACGTTACCGTTGCGCAGGGCAGTGAAGGCGAACGGGGTGTCATCGTAGGCCACCACTTTGGCACCGGGGAATTTCTCGCGCAGCACGCCTTCATTGACCGTGCCCTTGTCCACCCCTACGCGCCATTTGTTCAGCTCCTCGGGGGATGTGAGGGTGCCTTTCTTGACGATAAATTGCTGGCCCGAAGCAAAGTACGGAATGCTGAAATTCACCTGCTCGGCGCGCTCGGGGGTGATGGTGAAGTTGGCCAGTACCAGGTCCACCTTGTTGGCCACCAGCAGCGGTACGCGGTTGGCCGGGTTGGTTGGCTGCAACTGCAACTTCACGCCCAGCTTGTCGGCGATGGCCTTGGCGTAGTCGACGTCGAGGCCTTCGATCTGCTTGCTGTTGGCATCGACAAAACCAAAGGGCGGGTTGCTGTCGAAGGACGCCACGCGCAGCACACCGGATTTTTTGATGTCATCCAGACGATCGGCATGGGCCAGGCCAGACAGGACAGCCAGGGTCAGGGCGGTGAGGGCAGTGAATTTTTTCATTTCGTTCTCATCATGAGTTGGAAGAGTTATGACGAGAGTCTTGCAGGAAAATTAGCTTTTAAAAAAGAATATAAAATGATTTATATATTCGATTTGGAGATATAAGGGCTTTGCAGTGCAAGGGCCTTGAGCCTTACTCGCTAGATAGTGGCCATTGGCCAAAAACTGCTCTAGGCTGCACGGTTTTTCTGGACGGAACTACCTGTGATGCTGTTTTGTAAGACCAAAGCCTTGATTCATTATTCGAAGGTGCCGGTAACCGTCTTTGCCCAGCGACATTTCAAGGTCAACACCCAGGGTCGGGTTTATACACTCGACCTGTTCAAGCACAGCCGCTACGCCACTACCAGCGCAATCGCACCAAAATCGGCACTGGTTTTCACCGGAAAAGCACTTGAGAAATTCAAGCCGCACCCATTGTTCACCCTATTGTTTTTCAAGCGATTTATGGGGCAGTACTGGACGCGGGCGGTAGGCGACGTGATCTGGACCCCAGCCGATGAAACGGCCCACGGTGATGTACTGCATATCACGGATATACAGATCATTCCTGTCGTGGGAATGGAGCGAAATTGCAGGCAGTACGCAAAAATCTTTTTGCGATACCTGGGGGACATTTTCCCGTTCGCCCTTGGCGCAGGGATATATTTGCTGGTTCACAGCGACATGAACACGGCGATTGAGCTGCATTTAAATCAATATATCACCTGGTACAAGGTCGGTTTCTGGTTGTTTATCGCTTGTTTGGCGGTGTCCATGATTTTTGCTCTGATACAGCAAGCTAAACGCTGGGGGGCTGTCGCTGCGCCGTTTCAGGTTGACTTGCAGGCGCTGGGGTTGGTCAGCAGCAACCCCGTTTATGCTCCGGACACCAATTGTCTTTGCTACAAAACCAGAGCGTTGTGTAAACGTGCAGTGGGCTGGGTACGTAGCCTCTGGAGTTAACCGTCTCCCACAGGAAGGCCCTAGCACCAACATACAAGCAGCTGATGAGCGGAGCGAGGCTGCTACGGGGGCGGGCGTTTATGCAAACTCATGCTCCTGTGTCTTCAAGCTGCTGGCCTGCAGCAGTTCCCGGGTATAGGGGTGTTGCGGGTTGTCGAAGATGGACTGCGCATCCCCTTGTTCCACCACCTTGCCGTCCTTGATCACGATCATGTCGTGGGCCAGGGCATGCACCACCGCCAGGTCGTGGCTGATAAACAGGTAGGTCAGGCCATGCCGGGCCTGCAGGTCGCGCAGCAGGTCGACCACCTGTTTTTGCACCGTGCGGTCCAGGGCCGAGGTGGGTTCGTCGAGCAGTATCAGCTCCGGCTCCATGACCAGCGCCCTGGCAATGGAGATGCGCTGGCGCTGCCCGCCCGAGAACTCATGGGGGTAGCGATGACGGCTTTGCGGGTCCAGGCCCACTTCCTGCAAGACCCGGATCACCGCCGCCTCGCGTTCTTGCTCAGTGCCAATGTCATGGGCCAGCAAGCCTTCGCTGATGATCTGCTGCACCGACATGCGCGGGCTCAGGCTGCCAAACGGGTCCTGGAACACCACCTGCATTTGCCGGCGCAACGGGCGCAACAGGTTCTGGCTGAGGATGTTCAGTTGTTTATTACCGAAGCGGATTTCGCCCTCTGAGTCCACCAGCCGCAAAATAGCCTGGCCAAGGGTCGATTTGCCCGAGCCGGACTCGCCGACGATGCCCAGGGTGCGGCCTTTTTTCAGTTCAAAACTGACCCCATCCACCGCCTTGATAAAGTGTCGCTCGCGACTGAACAGCGGTTTGGGCAGGGGGAACCAGACTTTCAGGTTGTCCACTTGCAGCAGGTTGTGACGGTGCTCTCCCGGTACCGGTCGGCCACTGGGCTCGGCCTCGATCAGCATGCGGCTGTAGGGGTGCTTCGGCTCGTTGAACAGGGCCTCGCAACTGGCCTGCTCGACAATCTCGCCACCGCGCATCACGCACACGCGCTGGGCAATCTTGCGCACCAGATTGAGGTCGTGGCTGATCAGCAGCAACGACATGCCCAGGCGCTGTTGCAGGTCGATCAGCAGTTCGAGGATTTTTTGCTGCACCGTCACATCCAGCGCCGTGGTCGGCTCATCGGCGATCAGCAGTTCCGGCTCATTGGCCAGGGCCATGGCGATCATCACCCGCTGGCGCTGCCCGCCAGACAGTTGGTGCGGATAGGCATTGAGGCGCTTGGCCGGTTCGCGGATGCCCACCAGTTCCAGCAGCTCCAGGGTGCGTTGCCGCGCAGCGCGGGTTTTCAGGCCCTTGTGGGTGATAAGGATTTCACTGATCTGTTTTTGCACGGTGTGCAGCGGATTGAGCGAGGTCATCGGCTCCTGGAAGATCATCGCAATGCGGTTGCCGCGCAAGCTGCGCAACTGGGCTTCGCTGGCATGCACCAGATCGACGCCGTCGTAGCGGATACTGCCTTGGGTCTCGACAGCCTTGCCCGGCAGCAGGCGCAGGATCGAGTGCGCGGTCACCGATTTGCCCGAGCCCGACTCGCCCACCAGCGCCATACACTCGCCACGGCGGATATCGAGGTTGATGCCGTGAACCACTTCTGCCCCGGCAAAGCTCACGCGCAAGTCGCGGATTTCTATCAGTGTGTTGGTCATGTCAATTCTCAGGTCCGGGGATCGAAGGCGTCGCGGCAGGCTTCGCCGATAAACACCAGTAGCGACAGGATCAGCGCCAGCGCACAGAACGCGGTCAGGCCCAGCCACGGCGCCTGCAGATTGTGTTTGGCCTGGCCGATCAGTTCGCCCAGCGATGCGCTGCCCGGGGGCATGCCAAAGCCGAGAAAGTCCAGGGCGGTGAGGGTGGCAATGGCACCGGTCAGGATAAACGGCAGGTAGGTCAGGGTGGAGGTCATGGCGTTGGGCAGGATATGCCGGCGCATCAGTGCGCCGTCAGTCAGGCCCAGGGCCCGCGCAGCCTTGACGTACTCCAGGCTGCGCCCGCGCAAGAACTCGGCGCGCACCACATCCACCAGGGCCAGCCAGCTGAACAGCGCCATGATGCCCAGCAACCACCAGAAACTCGGAGCGACAAAGCCGGACAAAATGATCAGCAGGTACAGCACCGGTAACCCGGCCCAGATTTCCTGCACGCGCTGGCCAAGCAGGTCGACCAGGCCTCCATAGAAGCCTTGCAGGGCACCGGCGGTAATGCCCACCACGGTGCTGATGGCGGTCAGGATCAAGGCAAAGAGGATGGAAATCCGTGCGCCGAAGATCACGCGGGCCAGTACATCCCGGGCCTGATCGTCAGTGCCCAGCCAGTTGGTGGCGCTCGGTGGGCTGGGTGAGGGCTCCTGGAGGTCGTAGTTGACGGTGTCGTAGCTGAACGGAATCGGCGCGAAGAGCATCCAGCCGCCCTGATCGGCAATCAGCTTGCGTACGTAGTCGCTGCGGTAGTCGGGTTCAAAGGGCAACTCGCCGCCGAAATCGGTTTCGAGGTGACTGCTGACAATCGGAAAGTACCAGCTGTCCTTGTAGTGAATCGCCAGGGGCTTGTCGTTGGCAATCAGTTCACCGCCCAGACATACCACGAACAGCCCGATAAAAATCCACAGTGACCACCAGCCACGGCGGTTGGCCTTGAAATGTTTGAGGCGGCGACGGCCAAGAGGAGAGAGGTTGAACATCAGGCAGTCCTCGCCGAGAAATCAATACGGGGATCGAGCAGGGTGTAGCACAGGTCGCCGATCAGCTTGATCAGCAGGCCGAACAGGGTGAACAGAAACAGGGTGCCAAACACCACCGGGTAGTCCCGTGATACCGCCGCTTCGTAGCTCATGCGGCCGATGCCGTCGAGGTTGAAGATGGTTTCAATCAGCAGGGAGCCAGCAAAGAACACCTCGATCAACGCCTGGGGAATCCCGGCTACCACCAGCAGCATGGCGTTGCGCATCACATGGCCGTAAAGCACGCGGCGCTCGGTCAGGCCTTTGGCCCGCGCGGTAACCACATACTGTCGGCTGATTTCGTTGAGAAAGCTGTTTTTGGTGAGGATGGTCAGGGTGGCAAAACCGCCGATCACCAGCGCCGACACGGGCAGTACCATATGCCACAGATAATCGCCGATCTTGCCGAAGAAACTCAGGCTGTCGAAGTTGTCCGAGACGATGCCCTGCACTGGGAACCAGCTGACATAACTGCCGCCGGCAAACACCACGATCAACAGAATGGCGAACAGAAAGGCGGGCATGGCGTAGCCGATGATGATCGCCGTGCTGGTCCATACATCGAAGGCGCTGCCGTTGTGTATGGCCTTGCGGATGCCCAGCGGAATGGAAATCAGGTAGGTGATCAGCGTCGCCCACAGGCCCAGCGAGATGGATACCGGCAGCTTCTCCACGATCAGGTCAGTGACCTTGGCCCCGCGAAAGAAACTGCTGCCGAAGTCCAGTTGCGCGTAGTTCTTGAGCATCAGCCAGAGACGCTCGTGCATGGGTTTGTCGAAGCCGTAATGCTTGGTGATTTCTTCAATCAAGGCCGGGTCAAGGCCGCGACTGCTACGGCTGGCCCCGCCGGCGGCCGCGGCCATTTCGCCACCGCCGCCGCCGACCGCAGCGCCACCGAAGCCCTGCAGGCGGGCAATGGCCTGATCCACCGGACCACCGGGGGCGGCCTGCACGATCATAAAGTTGACCACCAGAATGCACAGCAGGGTGGGGATGATGAGTAACAGGCGACGGCTGATGTAATGCAGCATCTCAATGACCCTCCGGCTGTGCGTTGGCCTGGCCATACGCAGCATTGGTTAATGGGGTTTTGCTGACTTCCCACCAGGTGTCCAGGCCTTCGTCGAATTTGGCCTCCCTGGCGGGCTGGCCGAAGCGGTTCAGGTACACCGTCGGGGTGCCGACCGAGTAGTAGTGAGGGATCATGTAGTAGTTCCACAGCAATACGCGGTCGAGGGCGCGGGTGTAATGCACCATCTCTTCGCGGCTGTTGGCCTGGACTACCCCGTCAATCAGCTTGTCGACGGCCGGGTTGCGCAGCACCATGTTGTTGGAAGCACCCGCCTGGGTGGCGCTGCGTGAGCCAAACATGTCGTACAACTCACGGCCGGGCGAGACGATCGGCTGGCCGCTGCGGGGGAACTGGCCGACCATCATGTCGTAGTCACGGGCATTGGTGCGGTTGATGTACTGCGCCGAGTCGACCTTGCGAATGTCCATGGTGATGCCGATCTGCGCCAGGGTGCGTTTCCAGGGCAAAACCATGCGATCGAAGCCGCTGGGGCTGTCGAGAAAGGTGAAGCGCAGCGGTTCACCCTTGGCGTTGACCAGCAGGTTGTCTTTGGGTGTCCAGCCGGCTTCCTTGAGCAGCGCCAGGGCTTGCAGCTGTTTGTCGCGGATATAACCGCTGCCATCGGTTTTCGGCGCCTGGTAAACCTGGGTGAACACTTCATCGGGGATCTGCCCGCGCAAGGGTTCGAGAATCTCCAGTTCACGGGCGTCGGGCAGTGCCGTGGCGGACATTTCGCTTTTCGGGAAGTAGCTCTGCGCGCGGACATAGAAGTTGCGCATCATCTGCTTGTTGGTCCATTCAAAATCCCACAGCAGGCTCAGCGCCTCGCGTACCCGGCGATCCTGGAAAAACGGGTTTTGCAGGTTGAAGGTAAACCCCTGGCCGGCACTGGGTTTTTCCTTGGCGAACACGCCTTTTTGCAGGCGCCCGTCGCTGAGCACCGGGCTGGCGTAGCCGATGCTGAAACCGGTGGCGGAGAACTCGCGGTTGTAATCGAATGCCCCGGCCTTGAGCATCTCGCGGGCCACGTCGATGTCACTGTAAAACATCACTTTCAAGCTATCGAAGTTGTACAGGCCCTTGCTGACGGGCAAGTCTTTGGCCCACCAGTTTTTGTTGCGCGCAAAGGTGACACTGCGCCCCGGGTCAACCCCGGAGACCGAATACGGACCGCTGCCCAGCGGTGGCTCGTAGCCGCCACCGGCGGTAAAGTCGCGGGTCTTCCACCAGTGTTCCGGGAGGATATGCAGACTGGCCAGATCCAGCGCCAGGGTGCGGTTCTGGTTGTTCTTGAAGTCGAAACGAATCTGCAGCGGGCCTTCGATGACCCTGTCCTTGACCTCGCCGTAGAGCATGCGATAGCTCAGGCTGCCTTTGGTCATCAGCGTGTCGTAGGTAAAGGCCACGTCTTGGGCGGTGATCGGCGTGTCGTCAGCGAAACGGGCCTTGGGGTTCAGGTAGAAACGCACCCACAGGCCGTCGGGGTCGCGCTCGATCTTCTGCGCGACAAGCCCGTAAACCGTATAGGGCTCGTCCAGCGAGCGGAAGGCCAGGGGGGCATTCACCCATTGATCGACCTGGGCGACACCGGTGCCCTGGTCGATATAGGGCGACAGGTAGGTGAACTGACCGATTTCCATCGATGTTCGACTGAGCGAACCGCCCTTGGGCGCGTTCGGGTTTACAAAATCGAAGTGCTGGAAGTCGGCCGGGTATTTGGGCGCTTCGCCATACACCGTCAGGGCATGGCCGGGCGCGGCGTTGACGCTCAGGCACACGCAGGACAGCACGGGCACCAGCAGCGAACGGAGCAGGGGCAGGAAAAATGCAGACATCATTGGGCTTCCTTGTACCGCGTGTTGAACCATCGACTGCCTGGAAAAATCCCCGCCGCATTGCGCGTTAAAATGCGGCGGGGTCGCGATTTCGCAGTTAACCCGCTACCAGCCGGAGTGAGCCGGCAGCGGTGGTTGCTCAGAAGTGATAGGTGGCACGGGCGAAGAACGTACGGCCCATCGGATCGGCATAACGCGGATCGAAGCCATTCTGGAAGTTGTAGGCCTGGTTGGAGAACGGCGGGTTACGGTCGAACATGTTCTTGATCCCCGCATCCAGGTCCACGGTCTTATTGAAAGTGTAGCCACCGGAGATATCCCACAAGGTGTAAGACGCTACACGGGAGTGGGTGTCCGGATCGGCGTCGTCATAGCCGCTGGTGAAGCGGTTGACCAGCGAGGCCCGGTAGGCGCCCAGGTTCCAGGTGCCGCTCAGCACGTGTTTCCAGCGCGCGACCATGCCGTCATCCTTGAACGCGCCCACTTTGTCGGTGTAGCTGCCGCCAATGGTGGTCTGGTAGTCATAGCGCGACACATAGGTGCCTTGCAGGCCAAGGCCGAACTGGCCGTAGGGAGTGTTGGGGAACTTGTAGTCCAGCGACACGTCAACACCGCTGGTCTTGACAGCACCCAGGTTGGCGAGGCCGGTCTGTACATAGTTGAGCGAACCGTCGGCATTGCGCACATAGCGGTCGGCATAGGCGTTCGGATCGTCAAAGACGGTGGATTCCGGGAACTCGGCAATCTGGTTGGCGATGTGGATCCACCAGAAATCCAGGCCCATCGACAGATTGCGCACCGGTTGGTAGACAAAACCGACGGTCACGTTGCGGGCTTTTTCAGGGGACAGTTCAGTGTTGCCGCCGGTGCGGTTATGGAACTGCTGGCCGCAATCGCGCCCGGCGTTGCCCCCCGGTTGCACCACGCCACCGGTGCACAGGCGCGGATCGTTGTAGTAGCCCTGGGTGTAAGTGGTGTACTGCGGGTTGTACAGCTCGTACAGCGACGGTGCGCGGAAGCCCTCACTGTAGGCACCGCGAACCACCAGCTCCTTGACCGGCTGGTAACGGAACGAGTATTTCGGGTTGGTGGTGCTGCCAAAGTCGCTGTACTTGTCGTGACGCACGGCGGCTGACAGTTCGAGGCTGTCGAGTACGGGCACGTTCAGCTCGGTGTACACCGCCTTGACGTTACGGTCACCCGAGACACTGGCGTCGGGGTCGGCCCCGAGGCTGGAAATATCCGCGACAAAACCATCGAAGGTCTGGTGGAACTTCTCCTGACGATATTCACCGCCGATCGCCAGGCCCGACGGGCCTGCGCCGAACCAGTCGCCGATCTCACGGCTCATGCGCCCGTCGATACCGGTGACCCGGCCCACCGAGGACATGTACTGGCCATGGTATTGGTGATCGTCGATATAGGCCTGCCCGGCAGGTGTTTGCGGGCCAAACGGGTTGATGATGCCATCAGCAATGCCGTTGAGCATGGCCGCGTCGCTGGCGTAACCGCCAGTCACACTGGAGTTCACCTGATTCTGGTTGTACGAGGCACCGACATTGTAATCCCAGCCCTTGGCCACACCATCGAAGCTCAATACCAGGCGCTGGCTGGTATTCTGGTCTTTGCTCTGGCGGCCACCGGCAGCGGTTTCACGCCAGTTCAGGCCGATCGGTTGCGAGGGGTCGAAGGACGGATCGCTGGTGCCCGGGGTTATGCCGTTGCCCGGGTAGTAAGGCGAACTCGGGTCCATGCTGGCGCCAATCAGTGGTGCGGGGGCAACACCCACGGCATTGTTGTTACGGGCCCAGAAATACTCCAGGTTGACGTTGTCGTCATCGGTGATCTTGCCGGTCGCCTTGCCGAAAAAGGAGGTCTTCTCGGTTTCAGGCAGCAGGTCGATATAGTTGCGCGTGTCATAGCGGCATAGCCCCTGGCGCAGGACCAGGTTTGCCCCGTTGCAACCATTGGCCGCCAGCGGGTTGGTATTGATATTGCCCTGGCTCCAGTTGGCGGGGTTGGACGTGCCGGAAGTCTGATCCAGACCGCGGCCCGGTTCGTAGTTACTGGCGAACGTGCGGTCCTTGGCATGCAAGGCGTTTTGCTTGTTATAGCCGGCAACGGCCATGACGTTGAAACGGTCTTTTTCCAGATCGCCGTAGCCCCAGCTACCGCTGATATCGTGGCTGTCGCCGCCACCACTGGCATCTGCACCTTCGCCGCCCAGTGACAGGGTGCCGTCGGTCATGGATTTTTTGGTGATGAAGTTGATCACGCCGCCAATCGCGTCAGTGCCGTACAAGGCCGATGCGCCGTCGCGCAATACCTCGACGCGGTCAATGGCGGCAAACGGGATGGTGTTCAGGTCTACCGCAGAACCGTCAATGGCGTTATTGCCCAAACGGCGGCCGTTGAGCAGCACCAGGGTCTTGTTGGCACCGATACCGCGCATGTCGGCAAAGGTCGACCCCCCGGTACCGGAACCCACGGAGCTGGCCGAGTTGCGAAGTGACTGGTTGCCCGTCACGCGCTGCATGATTTCGGCCGTGGTGGTCACGCCTTCGTTGCGCAACTGCTCGGCGCGCAGGATGGTGATCGGCACGGCGGTTTCGGCATCCACCCGGCGAATCGCCGAACCGGTCACTTCGACCCGGTCCAGTTGCGTGGTGGCCGGCGCTGCGGCGCTGTCGGTGCTGACCGTGGCCGCACTGACGGCAGCGGACGAATCATCCGTGGTGCTCACTTCGGCGGCCTGCAACTGGCCCGCGCTCATCCCCAGAGCGACCAGATACAACGGCACAAAACGGTGTCGCTGCAAGCTTGCAACGAGCGGCTTGAGGGTAAAACCTGAACTCTTCATCTGCATGGTTATTTCCGGCTTATTCAGACGTTTATTGGAATGGCCTTGTGAGCCCTCATGACTCCAGTTGGGTTGTGTCGACCCGGGCAAAACACTTTTTTCAAGCAAGCCGCTCCCCTGCAGGGGCCAAAAGCCCCTGCGCGGCGTGGGTGGTGCGTGGTTACATCAGGATCAAAAGCCCCTCACCCTGGCCTTCTCCCTATGGGAGAGGGGTGGGGTGAGGGCTTCATCTGGCGGTCATCACCGATATCTTGGTAATGCCCGAGCGTTCAATGGAGGCCATGGCCTTGGCCACCTGGCCGTAGTTGACACCTTCGTCCGCCTGCAACTGCACGCGCACTTCCGGGTCCTGGGCCTTCACGTCCTGCAGGCTTTTTTCCAGCAGTTCGGGGGCCACTTCGTTCTTGGCCAGGTAGAACTTGCCGTCCTGGTCAACGCTGACCACCACCGGGTCCTTTTTTTGCGCCGAGGCCACGGCGTCGGTCTTGGGCAGGTTGATCTTGATCGCGTTGGTCATCATCGGCGTGGTCACGATAAACACCACCAGCAGTACCAGCATCACGTCCACCAGCGGGGTGACGTTCATTTCGCTGAGTACTTCGTCACTGTCCTGGGTTGAGAAAGACATCAGCTTGCCTCCCGCACTGGGGTGCGCTTGTTGGAAATGGCCTGACGGTCGATGGCAAAGGCGCTGCGCTGGGCGAGGGCGTCGAAGTCATGGGCAAAGTCGTCCATGTTGGCCGAGGCCAGCTTGAGGCGACGCAGGAAGAAGTTGTAAATCAGCACTGCCGGTACCGCGACCGCGATCCCCACACCGGTGGCGATCAGGGCATGACCGATGGGCCCGGCCACGGTCTCCAGGCTGGCGGAGCCGGTTGCGCCGATGGTTTGCAGCGCTTCCATGATTCCCCACACGGTGCCGAACAGACCGATAAAGGGCGCGGTGCTGCCGATACTGGCAAGTATCGCCTGACCGCTTTCCAGGGCGCGGCGCTCTTTTTGGATCTGCTGGCGCAGGTTGCGCTCCAGACGATCGGAGCGGTTGATGGTGTGGGCCAGTTGCTGGGTGGTGCGCGGGCTGTCATCAACAATCATGGCTTCAAAACCACTGTTGGCGATGCGGGCCAGGGCACCGGGGTACTGGCTGGCGTGTTCGGCCGCCGTCAGCAGGTCAGGGGCTGCCCAGAAGGCTTTGCTGAATTGCGAGTTTTGCGCTTTCTGGCGCAGGTATTGCGATGACTTGATGAGCAGCAAGGCCCAGCTCACCACCGAAAACAGCACCAGTGCCCAGAGCACCCCGGGGACAATCATGGAAGACATAGACTCGTTCATGGTTACACCTCACACGGCGGCTAAATAAAAGTTAGTGTCGGCACCCGGCTGGGTTATTCCGGCAATTTGAAAGAGATGGTCTGGGTGGCAAATCCTTCGATGGGGGTATCCCCTCGTTTGGCCGGGACAAACTTCCAGTTGCGTACGGCTTCTACAGCCGCGTCATCGAGTGCCTGTTTACCGCTGGATTTGGTGACCTCCACCGTCCCGGCGCGCCCGTTGGGCAGTACCTTGATTCGCAGCACCACAGTGCCTTCCCAACTGCGTCGCAAGGCCAGGGATGGGTACTCGGGCGGCGGGTTGCCAAGGCTGGCGAGCCCCGATACCGCTGCGGTTTCCTTGACCGGACCCGGTGCTGCGGCAGGCGCCGCGGGTGCTGCTGGCGCAGTCGGTGCCGCCGGAGCAGCTGGCGCCGGTGGGGCGGACTTGACCGGCTGCGGTTTTTGCACCGGCTTGGGCTTGACCACCGGTTTGGGTTTTTCTATGGGCTTGGGTTTTTCCACCGGTTTTGGCGGCTCCTTCACCGCATCTTCGTCCTCGGGTGGAGCTTCGGGTTCTGGCGGCGGCGGTGGCGGTGGCGGCTCTTCCACGGGTGGCGCCGGTGGTGCCGGGCTGGTCAGTTCGACGGTCATTTCCGGAATTTCGGGCGGCGTGACCACGGGCTCGGCCTTGGCCTGCTGCATGACCCACCAGGCGCCTGCGTGCAGCAGGGCAACCAGGCCCACCAGCAACAACGCCCGCGATGTAACCAGGCCTGCGGGTGTCGAGGTGTTGGCTACATGGGGAATATGGGTCCACTGCTGTACTCGTTCGGCGTCGAGCAGCGGGGCAGACCGCGTTTTATTCTTTACCTCGTCACTCATAAAAGTCCCTCGACTAAATGAAGGGCAATAAGGCTCCGTTCGCCCTTGCACGCAGGGACGAGAACTGTTTGTTTAACGGTTGTGTAATAAGTGCAGGAAAACACTTATTACGGTGTGTCAAAAGCGGGAGGGCAAGAATGTCATGTGTATTCCTTGTGTTGAATCAAGAGGTACGGTGTCTGGAGGTTTGTAAAGTTCCGTTAAGTTAGGTAAAGCAACAGCTATGCCAACAGCGCAGGAAATGTAGGGTGATGGCGGTTTATTTAATAAGGGTGTGACAGGTTTCATCCAGAGTAATAGTGCAAGGGATAATGACGGGGCATGAACTAAGGCGTCGCACAAAGTAAGGGGCTTAGTTGAATGAATGATACGGCGTCATTGTCTGACAATCAGGCAATCGCAGGCGGGTGTAATAAAAGAGTGCACCAACGTGAACAGTGACTGCCAACTAACAGTGCAGTTGTCGGGTCCTATGGCTGGCAGGCTGGGAAGCGTGTGCCATCAGGGAGCGCACCCCCTCGATGTTACCGATGGCAAATAAAAAAGCACCGGCCAGCCGAATGTCGGTGGGCAGGTGCTTATAGGCAACTATCATCAAGTAATAACGTAAAACGTACCAGGCAGTTAGTGTTGCGGAAAAGCAACTGAATAATATGGGGGGAGGGGCTGTTACGCTTTTTCCGTGACTGGCAAGTCATCTTTCAGTTCATCTTGTTCACTCAACAATCCATCGGACTGATGTTGCCAAAGTCGGTAGTACAGGCCTTTACGTTCCAGTAGTTGGTGGTGAGTGCCATCTTCGGCAATCTGCCCTTTGTCCAATACAACAATGCGATCGAGATGGGCGATAGTTGAAAGGCGATGAGCTACTACCAGTACGGTTTTGTCCGACATGATGTCATCGAGGCTGTTCTGAATCAGACTTTCGGTTTCTGAATCAAGGCTGGCGGTGGCTTCGTCCAGTATCAGGATGGGCGCGTTCTTTAACAGTGCCCGGGCAATAGCGATACGCTGGCGCTGACCACCGGACAACTTGACCCCGCGCTCACCGACCAGGGCGTCATACCCTTCGGGCATTTGCAGAATGAACTCATGGGCATGGGCGCGCTTGGCGGCCAGGATAATTTGCGCGTCACCGGCATGCACATCGCCATAGCCGATATTCTCGCGCAAGGATCGATGAAACAGTCCGGGCTCCTGGGGGATCAAGCCGATATGGGTGTGCAGCGACTGCTGGGTCATGGCCTGTATATCGATGCCGTCCACTTCAATTTTGCCACCCTGGGGATCGTACGAACGCAACAGCAAACTTAGCAACGTTGATTTGCCCGAGCCGGACAAACCGACAATACCCACCCGTTGCCCGGCCCGAATATCCAGGTTGAAGTGCTTGAAGATCGGCCTGTCGGGGCTATAGCCGAAGTTGACATCGCGAAAGCGGATGGCGCCTTTCTCGATATTGACGGGTTGGGCGCTGTGCTGATCGGGCATTTCATGGGGTTGCAGCAGGGTATCGATACTGCTCTCGATATTGCCGATGCACTCGAAAAAATGCATGAACTGCATGCTCAAAAAGCTGCATTGCGCCACGATCATCAGGCCCAGGGTGGCCACCATGACAAACTGGCCCACATCGATCTTGCCCAGATGCCACAAGTACAGCGCCAGGGCCACCAGCCCCACCCGCAACACAATGGCCAGGCTGTCCTGCAGCATGCGGACCTTTTCCTGATAGAAGAAGGAGCGTTGTCCGGCCTGTTTTTCCTCGATCTGGTAGCGGTTCAGGTAGTTGAGTTCGTAATCCTGGCGGGCGAACAGACGGATGCTGTTGAGGTTGCCCACCGCATCGACAATCTTGCCGGTGGTCAGGCTGCGCGCGCTGGCATGCCTGGCGGCGAGTTTTTGTGCCTTGAGCGACAACCGATACGCCAGCCAGGTGTACGCCGCTACCCAGACCAGCAGGCCCAGGCCCAGCCAGGGCGAAGCCAGGGTCAGCATGACCAGGCTGGTGACCAGCACCGCGACAATCGGCAGCATTTCCACGATCAGCAGCCAGGTGATTTCCAGCAGGCCGATGGTGCCTTCATTGATCCGGTGGGCCAGACTACCGGCAAAGTGTTCACCGAAATAACGGGCCGAGTGACGCTGCAGATAGGCAAACATGTCGCGCACGATACGAATTTTCTGCAGGGGCCTGACCATGATCATGCACAGCGTGGCACCCCTGGCACAGAGCAATTGCACCACTGCCAGGGCGAACAGCAGGCCCAGGGCGGGCAGGCTGGCCTGCAACAGGTCGCCTTGTTGCCAGGCGCCTTCACTGACCGCGCCGGTGATGCGGCCAATGGCGTAGGGCATCAACGTGGCAGCCATCGCCGCGCCGACTTGCAGCAGCGTAATACCCCAATACCAGCGCGGATACAGGCGGATGTAATGCCATACCAGGGCCCACGGCCGATTGGGAGGAACGGTTATAGCGTCAAATTCGGACATGACATACCTGTCTTGTAAACAATGCCAAAAGAGCCGCTTCTGCCGCACTTGCTTAAAGGGCGGCCAAGCAGGGGGTACGCAGAAAAACAGGAGGTGGCTATCCGTCGCCCGTACGCACAAGGCGGGGCTTCAGAGGCTGGGCAGACTAAGTGTCAGTGCCTGGACAGGCGTTCTGGCCGCGCAGGCGCAAGGCACAAAAATAGGGGGAATGCAGGGAGAGGGTTGGCGTGCACACATCAGACATCGTTGTTATTCCTTATGACAGCGGGTCATTGACGCGACTTTTGGTCGGTCTTTGCACTGAATATGGACGGCTATACCGCCCTTGTTCGCAACTGGTGCGGTTACACCCCCTGGAAGCTGTGATTCCAGAGAAAAAACTGCGAACGGCAAATAACAAGAAAAAAGTGTGCCAAGTTGTGTCTATCGAGCCAGAGGATTGTTTTTTGCGGGAGCACCGTGGTGCCCCCCAATCGCGGGCAAGCCCGCTCCCACAGGATGTGCATCGTCCATGTGGGAGCGGGCTTGCTCGCGATTAAAGGCAACGCGGTCAGCCGGGATTGATCAGGCTCTGGCGACAATGCAGGGTCAGCCGGGCGCCGCCGCTCTCGCGGTTGTTCACCTCCAGGCTGAAGCCGTGCAGGTTGACGATGGCGGCGACGATGGACAGGCCAAGGCCAAAGCCGCTGTGCTTGTCATCAACCCGGTAAAAGCGCTGGAACACCGCCACCCGTTCGGCCTCGGGGATGCCGGGGCCGGTATCGAGCACTTCGATGAGCGGGCTGCCATTGTCGTCGGTCGCCCGCAGGATCACCTCGCCGCCGGGCGGGGTGAACTTGATCGAATTGCTCAGCAGGTTGGACAGGGCTTCGAACAACAAGGCCCGATCGCCCGTGAGGCCAGGCAAGGCCGCTGGCGTTTCGAGCGTCAACGTCACCTGACCCTCTTCAGCCAGCGGCAGGTAAAAATCGTACAGCTCCTGCAACAGAGGCAACGGGTCGAGTTGCAGGAAACCGGAACGACGCTGATGATCTTCCAGTTCCGAGATGCGCAACAAACCGCGAAAGCGTGCCATCAGGGTGTCGGTTTCGCCGATCACTTCGTCCAGCTGCAACGCCTCGGCCGAGCCCTCGACGGCTTGCTGGCGCATCCGGTACAGCTGGGCGCGCAAGCGGGTGAGCGGGGTGCGCAAATCGTGGGCAATGTTGTCGCACACACCCTTGACCTCGTGCATCAGCAGTTCGATGCGATCGAGCATGGCGTTGACGATGGCGGCCAGCATGTCCAGTTCGTCACGGCGGTTGGACAGCGGCAGACGGTAGGTCAGGTCGCCGGCGACAATTGCTTCGGCACTGGCCTGAATCGACCGGATGCGCTGCAGCGGGCGGCGGCGCAACAAATGCCAGCCGGCAATACCGGGGATGATGGTCAGCGACACACCCCAGAACAGCGCATGCAGAATAATCCGCGTTACGGCAAACAATGAGCCGTTATCGCGCACCAGCACCAGCCAGCGCCCGTCATTGGTGTGCGTGGCTACGGCATCGCAGCTGTCTTGCGGTAGATTGGGGTCGTCGGAGTCAATGCAGGTGCTCAAGGCATGGATCTGCCCGTCCAGTGGCAACCCGGCAGGGATGGTCTGGATCGGGCCGCTCAACGGCCTGTGTTGCGCATCGAACAGGCCATAGGCATCCACTGTACGCAAATCGAACGTCATGCTGGTGGCCAGCGCTTCGTCGAGTTGCTCACCCTCAAAGCGAGCAAACAGGTGTTGGCGCTGCATCAGGGAGTGTCTGGCCAGGTTGCCCAGGTAGTCCGAGACTTCGTAATACAGCACTCCCATCAGGATGCAGCTCCAGGCCACAAACAGAAAACTGTACAGCGCCAGCAGCCGGCTGCTGGAAGAACGCCAGCCCTTAGAGGGGTTCGGCAATGACATAACCCGAGCCTCGAACAGTGCGAATCAGAGGCACCTGGCCCGGCGGATCGATTTTTTTGCGCAGACGACCGATGTGCACATCGATCAGGTTGGTGCCCGGGTCGAAGTGATAGCCCCAGACTTCCTCGAAAATCATCATGCGCGAGAGGATCTGCCCGGTGTTGCGCATCAGGAATTCCAGCAACTTGTACTCGGTGGGCAGCAGGCTCAGTTGTTGTTCGCTGCGGCTGGCTTCGCGGGTAATCAGGTTGAGCTCCAGGTCGGAGACGCGCAGCGAGGTTTCGTATTTGTCGGCCGGGCTTTTGCGCCGCAGCAGTACTTCCACGCGGGCCGCCATCTCATCGCTGGCAAAGGGTTTGGTCAGGTAGTCATCGCCCCCGGCCCGCAGGCCGCGCACGCGCTCATCGACATCGGAAAGGGCGCTGATCATCAGGATCGGTGTGCTCACGCCAATGGTGCGCAAGGTGGTGACAATCGCCAGGCCGTCCAGTTCGGGAAGCATGCGGTCGAGGGTGATCAGGTCGTAGTCGCCACTGACTGCGCGCACCAGACCTTCCCGGCCATTGGCGACCCAATCGACCTCCAGGCCGTGGCTGGTCAGTTCCGCCACGATTTCTTTCGCCGTTACGGCATCGTCTTCAATGGTCAAAATACGGGTCATACCGCCACCTGATGGTCTTTTTTATCGGTGAGCACATTTTGCCTCGAAAAAGCTGAAACGTTTCTTAATATTTCTTCATGTTCAGCCAGCTGTTAGAAAAGTCAGATCTAAGGCCATTGCCCGGGGCTTTGGAGGAGGGCGGATTGGCTTCAATATTAAGTTACATATGCGGTATAACCCCACGTCGTTATTTTCCGGGACTCACTTTCCATGCATACCCCTTCACAACGGCCGCTATGGCAGATCTACCTGATCTTCCTGGCGCCGATGGTCCTGTCCAATTTCCTGCAGAGCTTTTCCGGCACCCTCAACGGGATTTACGTTGGCCAGTTGCTGGGCACCCAGGCCTTGGCTGCGGTGTCGGGGATGTTTCCCATCGTGTTTTTCTTTATCGCCCTGGTCATCGGTCTGGGCGCCGGTGCCTCGGTGCTGATCGGACAGGCCTGGGGCGCGCGGGAAACCGCACTGGTCAAGCAGATCACCGGGGCAACCCTGACCCTTGGCGCGGTGATCGGCCTGGTTGCCGCGGTGCTGGGCAGCCTGCTGGCGCGCCCGGCCCTGCTGGCGTTGGGCACCCCGGTTGACGTGCTGGAAGAGGCCGTCGGCTATGCCCGGGTGATGATGCTGATCATGCCGTTGCTGCTGGTCTTTATCCTCTTTACCCAGATTTTGCGTGGGGTCAGCGATACGGTTTCGCCGTTGCTGGCGCTGATGGTCTCCACGGTGGTGGGGTTGCTGCTGACCCCTGCGCTGATCCTGGGCTGGGGCGGTTTGCCAACTTTGGGCATTCAAAGTGCGGCCTATGCAGGGCTGGTGGGTAACGTACTGGCAATGCTGTTTTTGGTCCTGCGCTTGCGTCATAAAAAACATGTGATGGCGCCTGACCGTGAACTGTGGGCCGCGCTGCGCCTGAACCGCGAGATCCTGGGCAAGGTGCTGCGCATCGGCTTGCCAACCGGGGTGCAGATGGTGGTGCTGTCGCTGTCCGAACTGGTGATTCTGGCGCTGGTCAACAGTCACGGTTCCCAGGCTACGGCGGCCTATGGCGCAGTGACCCAGATCGTCAATTATGTGCAGTTTCCGGCGCTGTCGATTGCCATTACCGCCTCGATCCTCGGGGCCCAGGCCATTGGTGCCGGACGCATCGAGCGTATCGGGCCGATCCTGCGCACTGGTTTGCTGATCAATCTGTGCCTGACCGGTGCCCTGGTGGTGCTCGGTTATGTGCTGTCGCACTGGTTGCTGGGCCTGTTCATCACCGATGTCGAGGCGCGGGTACGGGCTGAGCACTTGCTGCATATCATGCTGTGGAGCGTGCTGGTGTTTGGCTTCCAGGCAGTGATCGGCGGGATCATGCGGGCCAGTGGCGTGGTGCTGGTGCCGATGGCGATCACGATTTTTTGCGTGCTGTGCATCGAGCTGCCAGCGGCTTATATGCTGGATGCGCACTTTGGCCTGCAAGGCGTATGGATGGCGTTCCCGGTGACCTATGTGGCCATGCTGGTGCTACAGACGGCTTATTACCGACTCGTGTGGCGGCATAAGCAGATACAACGGCTGGTTTGAGTTGTGGCCAAGCCGGATACCGGGTCTATATCCGGCGCTACCGGCATCCATGCCGGTTCGGCGAGCCTGCCCGCAAAGCGCTTTCAGCCCATAACGTGGCACCGCACCCGCTGGTGCTCGCCGCCGCGCATCACCTGTGGTTGCTTGCAGCCTTCACGACTGGCGCTGCAACGCTCGAGAAAGAAACAGCCTTCGGGCAGTTTGCGGTTGCCCGGCAGTTCGGTGGGCGCCGCTACCTGCTCGGCCAGCAAGGGCACACCCAGGCGCGGTACCGCTTCAAACAACAGGCGCGTATAGGGATGGCGCGGTTGATCGAGCACCTGGGCGGCGTTGCCCAGTTCGACGATTTGCCCCAGATACATCACCGCCACGCGGTCGGCCATATGGCGTACCACTGATACGTTATGGGAAATCAGTATGTAGGTGAGGTTGCGCGCCTGCTGCAGTTCGGCCAGCAGGTTGAGGATTTGCGCCTGCACCGAGATATCCAGTGCAGATGTTGGCTCATCGAGAACGATGATGTCCGGGTCTGATGACAGCGCCCGGGCAATTGCGATGCGCTGACGTTGCCCGCCGGAAAACTGGTGGGCGAAACGGTCCAGATATTCCGGGCGAATGCCCACTTGGGCCGCCACTTTGGCGGCAATGCTGCGCATTTGTTCGCGCGAGCGCATGCCGCGGGCGTACAGCGGTTCGGTGATGATGCGCCAGATCGGCAGGCGCGGGTTGAGCGACGATTGCGGGTCCTGGAACACGATCTGCACGTTGCTGCTGCCTTCGCCCTTGCTGCCGTTGGCCCAGCTCAGTTCGCCGCTGCTGGGTTTGAGCAGGCCCATGAGCAATTGTGCCAGGGTGCTTTTACCGCAACCCGACTCGCCGACGATGCCCAGGGTTTCACCGGCCCGTACCTGCAAGTCGATGCCATTGAGTGCGTGGGCATAGCCCCGGGGACGTCCCAGCCAGTCGTTGCTGACAGGGAAGCGCACGCGCACATCGGCAAGTTTCAGAATCTCGGGGCCGCTCTGCTTGACGGGGTAGATCAGTGCGCTGTTCATTGCGAAAGCTCCTGTTGCGGCAACCAGCACGCGGTTTTGCGTTGTTCGTCACGGTTGATGGCGGTCAGCACCGGGCGTTCACCGCACACCGGCATGGCATGCACGCAGCGTTCGGCGAACGTGCAGCCGGTGGGCAGGCGTGCCAGGTTGGGTACTTGCCCGGGGATGGTCAGCAGCGGTTGCCCCGGCTCGACCATCTCCGGCAGGCCGCTGAGCAGGCCACGGGTGTAAGGGTGTTGCGGGTGGCTCATGACATCGGCGGTGAGCCCCTGTTCCACCACCGCGCCGGTGTACATCACGTAGACCCGGTCGCAGAACTGTGACACCAGCGCCATGTCATGGGTAATCAGGAGAATGGCGGTGCCTTTTTGTCGGGCCTTTTCGCGCAGCAACAGCAGCACCTGGCGTTGCACGGTCACATCCAGCGCAGTGGTGGGTTCGTCGGCGATCAGCAGTTGTGGCTCACAAGAGAAAGCCAGGGCAATCATCACCCGCTGGCGCATGCCCCCCGACAGCTCGAAGGGGTAGCTTTCCAGCACCTGCTCGGGGCTGGCGATATGCATGTCGCGCAGCAGGGCGACAGCCTTGGCATGGGCCGCGGCAGCACTGATTTTCTGGTGGTGGATGATGACATCGAGCATTTGTCGGCCGATGCGGCGGGTCGGGTTCAGGGCGGTCATGGGCTCCTGGAAGATCATCGCCGCATCGCGGCCACGAATTTTCAGCAGGTCCTTTTCAGGGGCGCTGAGCATGTCGCGGTTGAGCATGCTCAGGCTGCCGGAGGTGATGCGATAGCTGCGTTCGGGCAGCAGGCGCATGCTCAGCATGGCGGTCACCGATTTGCCCGAGCCGGACTCGCCGACCACACCGACAATCTCGCCGGGGTTGACGTGCAGCGACACGCCGTTCAACGCCTTGACGCTGCTCTTGTAGGCCGGGAACTCAAGGCTCAGGTTGTCGATGGCCAGTACCGGTTGCGAGTGAGTCATGGTCATTTCCCCTGTTGCCGCGGGTCGAGCAGATCGCGCACGCCATCGCCCAGCAAGTTGAAACCGGTGGCGGTGATCAGGATCGCCAGCCCCGGAAAGGTCGAGTACCACCAGTTGTCGAGGATGTAATTGCGCCCCGTGGCGACCATCGCGCCCCATTCCGCCGTGGGCTGTTGCGCGCCCAGGCCGATAAAGCCCAGGGCCGAAGCCATGAGAATGGCGCTGCCGATGTCCAGGCTCAGTTGCACCAGCAAGGGTGGCATGGCGTTGCGCGCCACATGCCAGTGGACCATGTGCCAGCGTTGGGCACCGAAGGTTTCGGCGGCTTTCACGTAGCCCATCTGGCGAATGCCAAGGGCCTGGCCGCGGGCCAGGCGCACATAGGACGGAATCCGCACCAGGGTGATGGCCAGCATGGCGTTGAACAGGCTGGCGCCCAGTGCGGCGGCCAGGGCCATGATCAAGACCAGCGACGGCACCGACAGCATGATGTCCATCAGGCGCATGGTAAGGGCATCGAAGCGTCCGCCTATTACACCGGAAAAACAGCCCAGCAGGCCGCCGATAAAGCATGAGGCAAAGGCCACGAACAGACCGACACCCACCGATTGCTGGCTGCCGTACAGTACCCGGCTGAACAGGTCGCGGCCCACTTCATCAGTGCCGAACCAGTGCTCGGCGGAAGGCGGCGCCAGGCGCTCGGCAAGGTTCAGGGTATTGGGGTCATGGCTGGCCAGCCAGGGGGCGAAAATCATGCACATCACCACCATCA
This sequence comes from Pseudomonas bubulae, assembly GCF_037023725.1. NCBI lineage: Bacteria > Pseudomonadati > Pseudomonadota > Gammaproteobacteria > Pseudomonadales > Pseudomonadaceae > Pseudomonas > Pseudomonas bubulae. Next base: position 3,698,811 of record NZ_CP146077.1, on the reverse strand, counting down.
GGGTGATCAGCAGGCCTGCCATGGTCAGCGGGCTGCGGCGGATCTGCCAGGTCAGGTAAGTGAGCTTTTCACGCCATTGCGGGCGCGGTATTGCGGTCAAAGGCACGGACATTTCAATTCACCTCGCCGATGCGCGGGTCGATCACGCGGTACAGCAGATCGATGGCCATGTTCAGCAGTACATAGATAAACGACACCAGAATGGCGAAGCCCATCACCGCCGGGAAATCCAGGGACTGGATCGACTTGACCACATAGGCACCCATGCCCGGCCAGGCGAATACGGTTTCGGTCAGGACTGCACCGTAGAGCAGGTCGCCGAGGGTCAGCCCGAGCACCGTGACAGAAGGGATCAGTGCGTTGGGCAAGGCGTGGCGCAGGATCACGGTCCATTTCGACAAGCCATAGGCGCGGGCGGTGCGGATATAGTCCTCGCCCAGCTGGTCGAGCATGGCAGAACGAATTTGCCTCGAGATAACCCCAAGGGTCACAAAGCCCAGGGTGGCTGCGGGCAGGATCAGGTGCTTGAGTGCATCGACAAACAGGCTGAAGTTACCCGCCAGTAATGCGTCAATCAGGTAGAAGCCGGTAATTGTCGACGGTGGCGTCAGACCTTCGGACAAACGCCCGCCGCCAGGCAGCCAGCCGAGGTGGCCGTAAAACAGCACGATGGCGCCCAGGCCCAACCAGAACGCCGGGGTCGAGATGCCGGTCACGGCCAGTGTGCGGGCGATCTGGTCAATGGCACGATTGTGATAGACCGCCGACAGCACACCCAGCGGCACGCCGACCAGGAAGGCCAGAAACAGCGCCACCAGTGCCAGTTCCAGGGTGGCCGGGAAGAACGCCTGCAAGTCTTCCAGCACCGGACGATTGGTGCGGATCGAGGTGCCCAGGTCGCCCTGCACCAGGTCGAGCACGTAACGGCCGTATTGCTGGTACAACGGCAAATCCAGGCCCAGTTGATGACGGATGCCGGCCACCAGCGCATCGCTGGCCCGGTCACCGGCGATCAGCCGGGCAGGGTCGCCGGGAATCAGGTGGGAAATGGTAAAGGTAATCAGCGAGACACCGAACACGACCAGTAACAGGCCAAGCAGGCGCTTGCGCAACAACGTCAGGAAGGCCATAGGGCACCTCAGTCACTCTAACGACAGAAATCCACAACCGTGCGCGCCATTGCCGGCGCGCACGCAGCAGCAGCTTTACTTGCTCATGCTGCCCAGGTTGAACACTTGCTCAAGCATGGGATTGAACACATAGCCTTTGACTGAATCACGCATTGGCAGGGTGTAGCTCTTTTGAAAGAGGTAAACGTAAGCGCTGTCGGCGAGCACTTGTTTTTGCGCCTGCTGGTACAGCTCGGTGCGCTTGCCCGTGTCGCTGGTGGTTGCCGCTTCACGGATAAGGGTGTCGACCTGGGGGTTGCTGTAGAACGAGCGGTTGCCCTGCAGACCCTGCATTTTTGAGTCGAACCAGAAGTTCATGAACATGTAGGGGTCGGCGAAGTCCGGGCTCCAGGTGCCGACGGCGATGTCATAGTCGGCCTGGCCGACACGTTCGCGCAGGGTGGCGTTGGCGGTCTTTTCCAGCTTGAGGTTGATGCCCAGGGGCATCAGCGCGGCTTGCAGGGTCAGGCCGATCGGTTCCCAGTTGGCGTCCTTGTCCGAGTACATGTAGCTCAGGTTGGTGATTTTCTTCGGCACTTTGGCCAGGCTCTCGGCGGCGGCCTGCATGTCCTGTTTCATGGCGGGCAGCGAGCTGTCGTAGGCCCACATGCCGTCCGGGATCGGCCCGTTGAGCAATTCGGCCTTGCCCTTGAGAATACCCTTGACGATACCGTTGTAGTCCACGGCCTCGGTGATGGCCCGGCGCGCATCGACGTTGGTCAACGGGCCCTGCTTGTTGTTCAGGTACAGGTAGGTGACCCGTAGCGACGGGTATTCCTTGACCACCACGCCTGGCTTGCTGGCCAGTGAGCCGAGCTGGTCTTCAGGCATGTCTTCGATGATGTCCAGGTCACCGCGCTCCAGTTGCAGGCGGCGTACCGAAGGCTCGGCGATGATTTTCAGTACCACGGTTTTCAACGCCGGCTTGGCCCCGGCGTAGTGGGGGTTGGGTTCCATGGTCAGGGACTGGCCTTTCTGCCAGCTGGCCAGGCGGTATGGGCCCGAGCCTGCGGTATGGCTGGAGAGCCAGGCGTTGGCTTCAGCGCCCTTGTTGGCCACCAGCGGGTTGACGATGGACGCGCCATTGTGGGCCAGGGTAAACAGGAACGGTGCGAACGGGGTTTTGAGGGTAAAGCGGACGGTTTGCGGATCAACCACTGCGACCACCATGTCTTCCGGGAATGCCCCCGACGGCCCTTGCTTGAGGGTCATCAGGCGATCGAAGGAAAACTTGACGGCGTTGGCGTCGACTTCAGTGCCGTCATCGAACTTGTTGCCGGTTTTGAGCTTGAACTCCCAGACCAGGTTGTCCGGCGACACAGTCCAGCTCTCGGCCAGGTCACCCTGGACTTCGGTGCTGCTTTTTTCGCCGTCGGTCTTGTAGCCCACCAGTCGCTGGTACGACGGGTAGGTGATGGTCCAGTCGTTGTTGTCGAAGGTCACGGCCGGGTCCAGGGTCTGCGGGTCGGCAGGCTTGCCGATAATCAGCGTGTCCTGGGCGGTGGCCGCGGTTGCGGCTTGCCAGGCCCCTAGGCTCAGGGCGGCGCAGAGCAGGCCAGGCAGCAGTGAGCGGGTACGTGAAGCGGTGGTGCGGGTCACGGTATCAGTGAGGGTCATGCCGGTTTCCTTCAACATTTGATGTCTGGAAGTAGGTTTATTTTTGGAATCTATAACCGGGCAGTAGCAGGTCAAGCAGGTGTGCAGCGTTTTCTTGTTGTCTTCAAACAGTGGCGCTGGCCTCGAAACTCTGTGGTTTCGTGGGCCGTATCATTCGTTGATCAGGGGGTAGTCGTCGGCGTTGGGCAACTCGTAATGCCACCACTCAGTGGCAATCGCGTGGAACCCGGCGATCAGCATGATGCCCAGCAGCAGCAGGCGATTGCGCTGCACGTTGACCGGCAGGTCGGGGTAGAACTGATGGGACTGGTCTTGCATCGCGTCAAAGGCGGTGCCCATGTCCAGCGGCTGGCCGTCGCTGTCCACCAGGGTCAGGTCCACGGCGACGCCGCGGCTGTGATGGGAGCCCAGGTGCGGGTCGCGCACGTAGTCGCCATTGGGCAGGGCTTCCCATAACAAAAACTGTGCATAGGGCGGTCGGTAGGCGTCATAGATACGCAGGGTAAAACCCGCCAGGCTGGCCAGCTCGACGGCCTTGCGCAAGCACTGGGCGGCATCGCGATGCAGCTGGCAGCGGGCGTTGGGGTAGATCACTTTGCCGGCCAGGTTGTCGGCGGTGGCATAGATCATCTCGATCTGCACCTGGTACTGCTCGGCATCGATATCAACGAGCGGGCTCGGGCTTGCAACGCTTTGGTTCACACAAACACTCCAGTGCTGTTTTGTTTTGGGCGAGGGGCTCAGCCTTCGAACTGGCCGAAAGCTTTTTGCAACTGACGGTTTTTGGCCAGGCGTGCATCCAGATGCTCGCCGTATTTTTCCGCGACGGCCGACACCAACAGGTTAAGCAGGCACGCCAGGGGGGCCGGTGAATCCCAGAACTGGCCAACATCGGTCTTGATCTGCAACAGATCCAGGGTCGGGTAGTCACGGGCCCAGGGGCACTGCAGATCGGTGATCAGGGCCAGCGGTAAATCGTTGTCGATGGCGGCGTCACAGAAGGTCTGGGTGACGCTGGAATAGGCGCGAAAATCGGCAATGATCGCGTAGGGGTTGGCAAAGCCGGAGTTCAGGGTTTCGGCATAGATGCCGGAAAGGCCGTCAACGTAATAGACCTTGGGGCGGATGTATTCGAGGTGGCTGTGAAACGCGGTGAGAATCCCGCGGGTGGACTGGATGCCGAGGATAAACACCGCATCGGCTTGATGAATGCGCTGCACGATACGGGCAAAAGCGTCGCTGCGGGCCAGGCCGTAAACCTGCTGGATGGCCTCGAGTTCGCGGTGCATGGAGCGTTCGAGGGCATCGTCGTTGGTGTTTTCGGCGCGAAAGGCGCCGATGCGGTCGGTGATCAGCCAGGAGCCGGGAGCGTCACCGCGCAGGCTCTGCTTGACCTCATCGAGGTTCTGATAACCCAGCGAGCGCAAGAACCGGCCTACGGAAATGCCGCTGGTGCTGGCCTGCTGGGCAATGCTGTCGGCAGACTCGAACGGCAACTGCTGCGGATTGCCCAGCAAGTAACTGGCGATGCGCTTGCCGGTGGGGGTCAGGTTGGAAAACTCATGTTCCAGCAACTGAAGAAAACTGTTCTTTTCCGGGGACATAGGAGCACGCCAAGCATGTGATTGTTATCGGCGTGTCATTTTCTCGCCTTCTGTTAGCAACATAACATTTGTTTTCGAAACAACACAATGTCTTTTCTGCGGGTTGCGTTTTTTCAGCAATGGCGTGTTTTTAACGGTTGCAACGAGCACCCTCGGGGCTCGCCTGGCAGTCAGAGCGCGATGCCCCTTTCATGCCAGGCCATGTGGCCAAGATGGCGAGCTTGTTCAAAGGTTTTGACTTGCTGGCTTTGCCCGGCGTGCCGAGCACCGCCATGGCGATTGATGTTCGCGAGGTGTGGGTGGGTGAGAAGGACATCGTTGTGCGCCCGCGGTACTCAGTCACACCACGGCTGGAACCTCACAGATTTGCCAGCGATCAGCCTGCCAGCCTGCCAGGTGAGGGGGATGCGGGTGGGGTTGCAAATGACGGGGGTTTTTCGCCGGAGATGGTCGTCTGTTGCAGGAAATGGCCAGGCACTAACAGGCGTAATGTTGTTAGTCTGAACTGTGGGAGCTACTTTGCTCCCACAGAGGACTAAGGTTGCAGATGCGCTCAAGGTTTGACTGCTGTGGTTGTGCCCGGCAACGTTTTTAACGTTGCTACCAATGCCGGATCAAAGTACGCCACGTCCAGCCAGTAGGTTTTACCCAGCAACTGGCCAGCTCCATACCAGGGAATATGGTTGTAGCTCAGGTTCAAACCGTTGTAGTCGTACTCAAATGAATGTCCGCTGCTGGAGGTAAACTTGAAACCGGTGTCAGAGTATTCCTTCAACGTATACTGATCATTCTTGGCGTTGGTATATAACTCCTTGACCCGCTGCAAGTACCCGGGGGCAATGATTGTAAACAGGCTTTTGGCACGCTGGTTGTATTGATCCAGGGTCAAGCCTGGGGTCTGTGCCAATTGACTTGCAATAAGGGCAAATACGTCTGCATCGGACTTGGCGATTGCCAATTGTACCCGTAGGTAGGTGTTCAGTTTTTGTGGGTCTATATGCATCGTTCTCGGGTGTCTTTCCCGCGTTTGTTCGTTAACCGTTTCAACCATGAAATCGCTGGTTCTTGGCAGCACCATTGGCGAAGTTGCAATGTAGGCTGCGCATGCGGTCGCCCGGTGAGACATGTCCGGATCCACCAGCAATGATAATGGATCGTCCTTTGCTGGCGTTATGCTCAGATCGACACCCTGTTTTTTCAAGGTTTCAGCAACTTGATGCGCGGTACTTTCACCGCGAGCCATTGCGCAGACATGGTGCATCATCACATCGTTACGCTGCCCTTCGACCATGGGAACCATCCCCATGACTGCCCTCTGGATTATTGGCAGTGCCGGGAGCATTACGCCATGCGGCTCCCTGTTGGCGAAAATTTGTGGAGCGCCGTCGCAGCCTGCCATCAGCGCCAATGAGATAACCCATCCGGTTGTTTTGAGCAATGACATGGTATTCGCCCTGTTTTTTTGGATTAACGCCCCGGCACCAATGGAGCCGTGCCGGGGCGGCAGTGACGGGTGTTGACCGTCGTTGGTAACTGCTTCAGTTCATGCTCACCACTGGTAGCCCACACCGACACCGACCCCAAAATTGCCCTGGGTAGTGGTACTGGCCTGGAGCTTGGCCACCCAGTGGCCGTTATCGGAGACTCTCGACACGCCGAACGACAGCGCTCCTTGCCCACGATAGGTGGCAGCGCCCAAAGCTGTCATGCTGGCGCCAGCAACGTAAGGCTGTGGCAGGCTGGCCATGGCCATGGCCCCGGCGATCCCTGCGCTCAAGACACGGTCCTGTTTCTTCAGGTCGCTATTGAGCTGCGAGAAACGTTGGTCGGTGTAGTTGTTGGCATTGTTGGTGGTGTTCGCCGAAATGCTGTTGAGTTGATCGAAATTCACCGCATCGGTGCCCTGGGTTGCTGCCGCGACATGGGTGATCTGCCGTTCGCTGCCTGCTGCCCCTACCGAAACGCTGTTGTCGCGAGTGGCTGTCGAGTTAGCACCCAGTGCGACGCTGTTTGTAGCTGTAGCTGTTGCTCCGTTGCCCACCGCGACTGCTTGCTCCCCGCCGGACTTGGCACTGGTACCAATGGCCGTGCTTTTGTTGCCGGAAGCTTGCGAGCCGGCACCGCCCGCCACCGCATCGGTACCTGTGGCCGCAGGCGTGGGCAATGCACTGGTGTTATTGACCTGGAACATGCCTTCCGTTCCGTTCTTGATATTAGTGACGTCGTTAAGGACCTGTGAGACATTCCCGCCTATGTTGTTGACCGCCGTATCGGTGTACTGATTGGCCTGTGTTATGGCACCGCCAAGCTGGCTGACATTGACTGCATCGTTGGGTGCAGAACCTGCTGCTACACCGGTAATCTGGCGACTGCCCTGCGCAGTACCTACCCCGACTTCCCCCACGGATGTTTGCAATGTAGTCAGGCCCGTAGCGGTGTATCCCGCCTGTGCGCCGACGGTAGTGATCGAACCCGAGCCCAGGGCAACGCTTGATGCATGACTGGCTACAGCCCCGGCTCCCAGCGCTACTGACTGTTCACCTTGGGCCTGGGCCTGGGTACCGATGGCAACCCCGGAAGCCATCAACACCTGGCTGTTACCGCCCAATGCAATCCCGCCAGTTGCCGCCTGGCTGACCACGGCGTTGTTACCCATCCCTATACCGTTGTCAGCATTGACGACAGTTGCAGGCCCTACGGCGATGGCGTTCTGGCCTATAGCCAATGAGTCCTGCGGGTTAACAGAATTGGCGTGGAAGAACATGCTGCCGGTGGAACTGAGTGAGCCGACGGCTCCGCCCAATTGACGCAGGGTCACGGCATCCTGGGCACTGGTCCCGTCCGCCAGATTGATCAGTTGACGATATTGACCGGCTGAACCCAGCGAGAGCGCACCCAACAATGTTGCATCCGTCGTGTCGTAGGCTAAGGTGCTGCTGCCTGCCGGGATGGCGCCGCTTGCCGGTGCGATGGCACGGTCCGATACCGATCCCTGCCCCAATGCAACCCCTCCGTTTACCGATACGCTGGCCAGATTACCCAGTGCCACGCTACCCGTAGAGCTTGCCAGAGCTCCGGCACCGGCGGCGAAGGATTGAGCAGCACTGGCCTGTGCTTGAGGACCGATAGCGATGCTGTCCAGGCCTGTGGCCGCGCTGTCAGCAAGGGTTGAACTGGTGTGGAAGTACTTGATGCCTGCGCCGCTATTGAAACTGTTGATCGCGGTTGTATTGCCGGCGATATTAGTGGTGTTTGTGGTGACCTGTTGATTGGTGGCGAACAGTTGGCTGCCGTTGATGGCATCGGTACTGGTGCCGCTGATCTGACCAGCAGCCACATTGGTGATTTGCCGTTCTGCCCCGACACTGCCGACGCTGACCACGCTGCCCGGTGTGGCACCGGCAAAAGTGTAAGTGACACCGCCGATGGTTGCCCCGCTGGTGCCGACTGCTGCGGCAGTAGTGCTGTTGGCGCCGAGAGCAACGGCACCGGCGTTACTGGATGTTGCGCCGGAGCCCAGAGCCAGCCCTTGTGTTGCGCCTACAGCCACTGTGGCCGCATCACCCAGGGCAATGGAACCTGCCTCGTTGGCCTGGGAGAGATTACCCAGGGCCACGCTGCCTTGACCATTGGCGGTGTTGTCGGCGCCCATGGCGACTGCGCCGGTACCTGTTGCAGTGTTGGGATCACCGATGGCCACGGCGCCGTTACCGGTTGCGATATTGCCTGCGCCGATGGACACGGCTTTGCCCCCTGTAGCCTGTGCCGAGGTGCCGATGGCTACTGCATCTGCAGAGTTGGCTAGCGAGCCGTTACCCAGCGACACAGAACCGGCTGCGCTGGCACTTGCCCCCGAACCGGCTGCCAGGGAGTTGCCGCCGCTGGCGGTGGTGTTGGCACCGAGGGCGATATCCGAGGCATTGAGGGCCTGGGCATTTGCTCCTGCCGCTGTGGCATCCGAACCTGTCGCCGACGAGTCGGCCAGTGTTGAGTTAGTGTGGAAGTACTTGATACCTCCACCGCTGTTGAGAGTGTTGATTGCGGTTGTATTGTTGGCGATATTGGTGGTGTTGGCGGTGACCTGTTGATTGGTGGCGAACAGTTGGCTGCCGTTGATGGCATCGGTACTGGTGCCGCTGATCTGGCCAGCAGCCACATTGGTGATTTGCCGTTCTGCGCCAACGCTGCCGACACTGACCACGCTGGCGGGTGCTGCCCCGGCAAAGGTGTAAGCGACGCCGCCGATGGTTGCCCCCGTGGTGGCGACTGCCGCCGCCGTGGTGCTGTTGGCGCCGAGTGCAACGGCACCGGCGTTACTGGATGTGGCACCGTTACCCAGGGACACCGCTCCGGCTGCGGTGGCACTTGCCCCCGAACCGGCCGCCAGAGAGTTGCCGCCGCTGGCTGTGGTGTTGGCACCAAGCGCGATATCCGAGGCATTGAGGGCCTGGGCATTTGCTCCCGTCGCTGTGGCATCCACACCTGTCGCTGAGGAGTCGGCCAGTGTTGAGTTGGTGTGGAAGTACTTGATGCCTCCACCGCTATTGAGGGTGTTGATTGCGGTTGTATTGCCGGCGATATTGGTGGTGTTGGTGGTGACCTGTTGATTGGTGGCGAACAGTTGGCTGCCGTTGATGGCATCGGTACTGATGCCGCTGATCTGGCCAGCAGACACATTGGTGATTTGCCGTTCTGCGCCGACGCTGCCGACACTGACCACGCTGGCTGGTGCTGCCCCGGCAAAGGTATAAGCGACACCGCCGATGGTTGCCCCCGTGGTGGCGACTGCCGCCGCCGTGGTGCTGTTGGCGCCGAGTGCAACGGCACCGGCGTTACTGGATGTGGCACCGTTACCCAGGGACACCGCTCCGGCTGCGGTGGCACTTGCCCCCGAACCGGCCGCCAGGGAGTTGCCGCCGCTGGCTGTGGTGTTGGCACCAAGCGCGATATCCGAGGCATTGAGGGCCTGGGCATTTGCTCCCGTCGCTGTGGCATCCACACCTGTCGCTGAGGAGTCGGCCAGTGTTGAGTTGGTGTGGAAGTACTTGATGCCTCCACCGCTATTGAGGGTGTTGATCGCGGTTGTATTGCTGGCGATATTGGTGGTGTTGGTGGTGACCTGTTGATTGGTGGCGAACAGTTGGCTGCCGTTGATGGCATCGGTACTGGTGCCGCTGACCTGACCAGCAGCCACATTGGTGATTTGCCGTTCTGCGCCAACGCTGCCGACACTGACCACGCTGGCGGGTGCTGCCCCGGCAAAGGTGTAAGCGACGCCGCCGATGGTTGCCCCCGTGGTGGCGACTGCCGCCGCCGTGGTGCTGTTGGCGCCGAGTGCAACGGCACCGGCGTTACTGGATGTGGCACCGTTACCCAGGGACACCGCTCCGGCTGCGGTGGCACTTGCCCCCGAACCGGCCGCCAGGGAGTTGCCGCCGCTGGCGGTGGTGTTGGCACCAAGCGCGATATCCGAGGCATTGAGGGCCTGGGCATTTGCTCCCGTCGCTGTGGCATCCACACCTGTCGCTGAGGAGTCGGCCAGTGTTGAGTTGGTGTGGAAGTACTTGATGCCTCCACCGCTATTGAGGGTGTTGATCGCGGTTGTATTGCTGGCGATATTGGTGGTGTTGGTGGTGACCTGTTGATTGGTGGCGAACAGTTGGCTGCCGTTGATGGCATCGGTACTGGTACCACTGATCTGACCAGCAGCCACATTGGAGATTTGCCGTTCTGCGCCAATGCTGCCGACACTGACCACGCTGGCGGGTGCAGTCCCGGCAAAGGTGTAAGCGACGCCGCCGATGGTTGCCCCTGTGGTGGCGACTGCCGCCGCCGTGGTGCTGTTGGCGCCGAGTGCAACGGCCCCGATGTTGTTGGATGTTGCCCCTGAGCCCAGTGCCAACCCTTGGGTAGCGGCGTTGACCACAGTGGCTGCATCGCCCAGGGCAATGGAACCGGCGCTGTTGGCCTGGGAGCTATTACCCAGCGCCACGGAACCTTGGCCTGTTGCCGTATTGGCATTGCCCAGGGCCACGCTGCCCTGGCCGTTGGCGGTATTGTCGGCGCCCATGGCGACTGCGCCGGTGCCGGTTGCCGTGTTAGGGTCACCGATGGCGACAGCGCCGTTGCCGGTGGCTGTGTTGCCTGCGCCAATGGATACGGCTTTGCCGCCAGTGGCTTGCGCCGAGGTACCGATTGCGACGCTATCGTTCGAGTTAGCCAGAGAGCCGCTACCCATGGAGATTGCCCCGGTTGCGGTAGCTCTTGCGTTCGAGCCGATAGCCATGGAGCTGGCAGCGGTTGCCTGTGAAGTGCTGCCGATAGCAATGCCGTCTTGGCCAGACGCTATCGTGCTAGCTCCCAGGGCTACGGAGGCTATACCTGAAGCAGTGCTGCTGACGCCTAAGGCCATAGAGCTTGCACCAGAGGCCCTGCTATTGAAACCAAGCGCGGTAGCGTTTATGGCTAAAGCTTGACTGGAAGTACCCACAGCTGTCGAATTTTGGCTGTTGGCAACGCTTTCAGCACCCAGGGCGGAGGCTCCCAAGTCTGAGGCATTGCTGGTTTCGCCCAATGCGACAGAGTTAGTGCCAGAAGCATTACTAGATAATCCGATAGCAACAGAGGAAGTGCCGGTAGCGACGGCAAGTCGCCCGAATGACTCAGAGCTGTCGCCTGTTGCAACGGAAGCCTCACCGATCGCAACACTTCTGTTCCTGGCAGTGGAGCCAGAGGCGGCGCTAATGGCTACGGAATAGAAGTCTACGGTCGCCGGCGCACCACCATTACCTGTTGCCGAACTGTTACTGATCACGCCTCCCGATATTGCCGTGCTGGAAAAGGCAAATGTGGGTAGCAGCCCTAATGACAGTCCAACAGTAACAATCACTAATGTTCTTATGCCCTTGCAAGGTCCGCTTTTATTTTTCTTGTGCGCAAACTCACTAGTGACTACCCAACTGCCCAAGGAGTAATTCCATACCACAGAAAAAATCTTGTTCATGATTGTTTATGGCGGGATGTACGCCAACCTCTGATGAAAGAATATGATGTGCATCAGAAACTACCGCCTTTGCATGCGGTATCTGAGTGTTGGTTAAAGACCAGGGCGCTTGTGACGAGCGGGCGGGGCTTTGTTGTGCGCAAGCCAAATGCTAGTTGCTCCGGCACAATAAGGGGTGTGCATGTTGTCCGAGGCCTCTTGAGGGGAGGTAGATGTTGCTATCAAACAGTGTTATTGGATCCGGTTTTAACAGTGCGAGCGCGTTACTGATATTTAAGCTATAAGTCGCGCACGAAACCATGGCAGCCCAGCAGTGAGTAGGTAGTCTTGATGGCTCATATTTTTAAAGTAGTACGGCTGTAGGTTATTTCAAGTTGTGTAACTAGTGTTCGGATGTTTTTCGTGCGAGTAATGAGGTGGGCTGATTGTTTTTAAAAAGTATATGTGTAATTAAAAGGGGGGGCGTCCTGCGCTGGCATGATTGCGGTTGGGTAAGTTTTGAGTGGTTGTATGGCTGCTCAAGAGATTGAAAATGATCATTTTTGTCTTATTTTTAATGGTTTTCGGTGGGTGCACGTTATGTCTCTTAATGTAAAGTCCAGACCACTTGGCTGTCGTTGTGAAGGGGCGTTTGTAGGAGAAGACGGTGAAATATCAATTCGATCTTAATGTTATGAGGTTTTAGGTATGAGTCAGCGCAGCAGGTGGGTGTTGACGATAGTTGTTATATGGTTTGTTTAATCTGATGTGTTTCTGCGTGGCTGGTGGCAGGCTAGTGGCGCCTTGTTGCAGTTTGAGTGGTCGCGCATGTGCAGTCCTGGTAATGCAATTGCTCGGCCTTGTAGTGTGGGGTCTCAGGTGATGAGGCGAGGTGTGGGGTGGTTTTTGTATGTCGGTTTTAATATGGGTGATCTTTAATTTTATGATTTTAATTTGCATTGTTGTTATGGCGGTCAGTAGTAATATAATAAATATGGCATGGCGAAAAGAACCAGAGGGCGCTGCCCGGTCACGATGTTTTTGCTGGTGTAGCCTGTGTCTGAACGAGCGGGGGATAGGTTCTGTACAGGTTGCTCATGCGCTTGTGTTGAAGTCCCTGCTGCAAGGGTAGTTGCCTTCTTTTCGATGTTTACTGACGAAGAGCATATGTGGGGGGCGTGGGTAGCGTCAGTGCATTCAACGGCGGAGAAATGTTTCGCCTGGATGCTGTAGTTCATTGCGCAATATCGGCTGACAGCACTTTCAGTCTATTGACTATGGCCCGCTCTCATCAGGCAGCGCGGGTGTCGGCGTTGTTCTTCATGGTGCCGCTATTGGCATCGGTAATGGCGAACTAATTGCTCGATGAGGTCATGCCAGGGTTGGCATGGCGTGGCGTGGAGTGGAATGGTTGTTGCTGTGCTGGGGGTTTGGCTCGCTGAGGGAGTGACGTTGAACATGACCCGACACCAAGCAGTTCTCGATTGGTGGCAGTCAAGCGAAGACCTCGCCAACCACTCGAAACAATGAACGATGGCATAACCCGAAAAAATCGCAGCGAACAAAACAAAGGGCCTGCACGAGGAGTCTCATGCAAGCCCTTGATTTGTTTGGTGCCCGAAGCCGGAATCGAACCGGCCCGTCATTATGAACGGGGGATTTTAATTCAAAAAATTTATTTTTTAAAAACAGTAGGTTAGATCTGTGTCTGTGTATGTTTCGCAGCGAGACGGTGCCAGGACCCTGAAGGCCATTGCTTCTACGTGATCAAAAATAATTGCTGTGAAGAATGCCCGTCAAAAATCATTTGGTTGGGTTGCCTTTTTGCCGCCCCTTTGACGGATGTAAATCTCGGTCATCACGACCGTTGTATGCCCCAGCTGGCCACTGAGCCTGAGTCGTATCTCGGCGGTGTGCTTATTGTATTGCCGTTGGTGCTGACCGGTGATGAGCAGGGAGTCCAACTCTGGAGCTGAGTCCTAAGAGGATCGTGTTTGTAGCGATTTTTACCAGCCGTTCCTGGTGTGTGGTTTTATATTGTAAATGCATTTACAATTATTTTGACCCTACAGACGCAAGGCAAAGGCCATGGAAATCAAAGAGTCTATTGAAATCAGATCGACCCCCGCGCAAGTGTTCCGCTTGTATAGGGATGCGGGACGGTGGGCTGACTGGGACCCAGAAGTGAGTAGTGCCAGCTTGCCTGGCGGTCTCAAGTTGGGAGCCAAAGGTTGGCTTAAACCCAGGGTAGGGCCCAAGGCTGGCATTCAGATTGTTGAGATGACCGAAGAAAAGTCGTTTTCGGCGCAAAGCCGTTTGCCGTTATGTCGCATGGAATTCGGGCACCTGCTCACGGAAAAAGAGGGGGGCACTGTCGCAACTCACTGGGTTGAATTCTCCGGGCCATTGAGCTTTCTGTTTCGATACCTGATAGGTAGATCCATCCAGGCAGCGTTACCCAATACGATGCAGGGGCTTAAGAAGTCCAGTGAAGCCCGGGCAAGCTCCCTATGAGTGTGAGCAAGGACGGCGTCGAGGAGAACTGGAGTGGTTCTGCCTTCGCGGGGCCAAGCGACAGCCCTGGATTCAGACTCTGGCGCGACTTTTTGGACTGGCAGCGTCAACTTAATGTCCGCTTGAAGCCCTTGGGACTTACCCAGCCACAGTTCGCTATCCTGGCTGTAAGTGGTTGGCTGACTAGAGAGGGCGAGCAGGTGACTCAGCATGGAATCGCCAGTTTTACCGGTATGGATCGCATGCATATTTCGCAAATCATATCCCGCTTGGGTAAGGACGGGCTTATTGAAAAGCAAGTGAACCCGCAAGATCATCGCGCAAATCTGGTGTCACTTAGCGAAGAGGGCCACCGACGATTGCGTGCTGCTATGCCGATTGTTGAAGGCTTCGACAGAGAGTTCTTTCTAACGCGCAACACCTGATTACCTGTCTGGAAATCAGGTGTGATAACCCCCGAGCCCGGCCTAGTGCTGGGCTTTGTGTTTGCGCAGGAGAATGACGCCCGTTTTGGCAGGAAGGCAGAGAAGGGGTAAAAAACAGAATTGCGGAGCGGTCTGAATTTTTGCAGAGCAAAAACAAAGGGCCTGCACGAAGAATCTCATGCAAGCCCTTGATTTGTTTGGTGCCCGAAGCCGGAATCGAACCGGCACGTCCTTACGAACGGGGGATTTTAAGTCCCATGCGTCTACCAATTTCGCCATTCGGGCGGTAGCGCTATAAAGCGGGTCACGAAGGAAGGTGCTTTAACAAAGAAAGTACTCAGAGCCTGCGCAACAGGTGGACGAATATATAGAGCCTGCGCTCATGAGGCAAGGTCGATAGTGTCCATTGTGGTACATTTTTTTTCTCCGTGCCTGGGTAAAACCGTCGAAAAATCATAGATATATGCAACACGCCGGGGGTGTCCCTGCTGTGTTGAGGGTATTTGCAGCGCTGCTGCGGCGCGTATTCCCGAGTAGGCTAGGCTGCTTGCACAGCTGGGACATGAGTGGGCGTGATGAATACGAGTGTGATTTACGCATTGGCAGCGGCAGCGCTGTTCGGGGCCAGTACGCCATTGGCCAAGCTGCTGGGTACCGAGGTATCGCCGGTGATGCTGGCCGGACTGTTGTACCTGGGCAGTGGCCTGGGTTTGCTGTTGGTGCGCTGTGTCCGCGATCGGGGCTGGAAGCCCTCGGGTCTGGGTGCCGGTGAATGGCCCTGGCTGCTCGGCGCAATTGTATTTGGCGGGATCCTGGGTCCCGTGGCGTTGATGTTCGCTTTGACCCTCACCAGCGGGGCGACGGCTTCGTTGATGTTGAATCTTGAACCAGTGCTCACGGCACTGCTGGCCTGGGTGGTGTTCAAGGAGAACGCAGACCGGCGAATCGTGCTGGGGATGCTGGCAATCATTGCCGGCGGCGTTGTGTTGTCCTGGCCATCCGGGGCATCTGCGGCGGTGTCGCTTTCCTGGCTTGGGCCATTGGCGGTGGGGTTTGCCTGTTTCTGTTGGGCGGTCGATAACAATCTGACGCGCAAGGTATCTGCTTCTGATGCGCTGTATATCGCGGGCGCCAAGGGCCTTTTCGCGGGGTTGGTGAACTGTGCGATTGCATTGGCTTTGGGGGCGAAGGTTCCGTCGTTTGGGGTACTGAGCCCGACCCTGCTGATCGGTTTCCTGGGCTACGGTGTCAGTTTGGTGCTGTTTGTCCTGGCATTACGCGGCCTGGGGGCGGCGCGCACCGGGGCGTACTTTTCAACGGCACCTTTTCTGGGGGCGGCAATTTCCATTGTGCTGCTGGGCGAGTCGGTATCGCTGCTGTTCTGGCTGGCTGCTGGCTGCATGATTGTCGGGGTCTGGCTGCATCTGACCGAGCGCCATGAGCATGAGCATTTACATCAGCCGCTGGAGCACTCCCATCGCCATACCCACGATGAACATCACCAGCATGAGCATGCCGCAGATATTCCTGCGGGCAAGGCTCACAGTCATGCACATCAGCATTCGGTCATCAGCCATAACCATCCGCATTTCCCGGATATCCATCATCGCCACCGGCACTGAGCCATTGCGTTTTAAACCCTGATTTCAATGGAGCTATGGATCGCGCATGTTTGAACATATTGACTTCAATTACCTGCTGGCAACGTATGGTTACCTGGCCATTTTTATCGGCTGTTTGCTCGAAGGTGAAACCATTCTGATCCTCGGGGGGATGGCGGCACACCAGCATGTCCTCAAGCTGTTGCCGGTGATTGGTTATGCCAGCCTGGCGGGGATGCTGGGTGATCAGTTGTTGTTCTGGCTCGGGCGTTATTTCGGTGCTCGCCTGTTGCCCCGCCTGCACAAACAGCAGGCCGCTATTGATCGCGTGACGCAGTTGATTGGCCAGTATCCGACGGTGTCCATTTTTTCGGTGCGGTTTTTGTATGGCATGCGCCTGATCGGGCCCATGGTGATCGGTGCCAGCAAGGTCTCGCCATTGAAGTTTCTCTGCATCAATGCCGTGGGCGCGGCCGTGTGGGCAACGCTGTTTGCCAGTGGCGGCTATTGGGCCGGGGAGTTTCTCGAAGGCGTACTGGGCGACCTTAAGCCCTATCGCTTGCCGATTGCCCTGGGCGTGGTCGCATTGATGGTGGTGGTGGCCGTTGCCCGTCACTACAGGGCGAAAACCAGGGCGAAAACCAAAGCGGTCAAATCACTTTGACAGCCCGGCCGATAAACTGGATCGGCCCTGTCGGCTTGCCTGTTGTCGAACCGTTGGGGCCTTCCAGGGTCAGCTCGAAAAGTTGATTGGGCGACAGCGGCGGCAGGCGATCCAGTGGCAGTGACAGCACTTGTCCCGGCTTGACCAGCCCCAGGGACACAGGCCCGGCCCAGTCGTCGGCCTTGGTCCAGAACTCCAGCGCCTTGTCGCCGGGCACTTGCGCGACGCCAAGGGGGATCAGCTGGATATGTTCACGATCGTTGGCCTGGATGACCCAACCGGGTGCCTGACTTTGTGGTGCCACCAGAACCACCACATAGGCGGGCGGTGAGATGGCAGGTGTCACGGACCACAATGCCACGCCCAGTGCCAGCGTTGCGGCCAGGCCTGCGGCCGTCAGGCCGCGCCACAATGGCAGAAGGTTCCACCAACCAGTACTGGCCTGTGTTGGCGAGGCTGGGACATTCAGGGCGTTCAGGCTGCGCTCGATTCTCGGCCACAGCCGCTCTGAAGGCTGTTGCGCCGGGGCAAGGTCGTTGAGGGGCAACAGTCGGGCTTCCCAGCGATCGACTGCGGCCTGCAGATCAGGCTCATGGGGCAGGCGTTGCTCAAGCGCACGCCGTTGTTGCCCATTGAGCGTGCCCAGCACGTATTCGCCCGCCAAGGCATCGAGATCGTCCGGGTCGCTATTGTCAGGTGTAAAAGTCATCCCATGCACTCGCGCAAGGCGCTCAGGCTGCGTTTGATCCAGGCTTTTACGGTGCCCAGAGGGGTGTCCAGTTTGTTTGCAATTTCTGCATGGGTATAGCCGTCAACATAGGCATGCACAATGCAGGAGCGTCGGGCCGGGTCGAGTTGCTCAAGGCAGCCGTATATGCGCTCGCAGCCATCCGGCCATTGCAGTGGGTCCTGCATCTGGTGGCGACCGTCGAGAGTGGCCAGAGGTTGCAAGGCCAGTTCGCTGCTTTCGCTGACTTGAATTTCCAGGCGAGTGTCGCGCCTGCAGTTCAGGGCCAGATGCCGGGTCAGGCTGAAAATCCAGCCTCGTGCAGAACCGCGCCCGGGATCGAAGCTGGCGGCGCGCATCCAGATTTTGATAAAAGCGTCATGCACGATGTCCTCAGCCAGTGCGCTGTCGCGGGCAATGCGTTTGGCTACCCCCAGCAAGCGCGCGCTTTCCTGGGCATACAGGGCCACCAGCGCCTGCTGCTCGCCGCGGGCGCAGGCCAGCAGGCAGGCTTCATAGTCAAATAGTGGCTCAGGTAGTGTCACTGTGTTCCGCCGTTGCAGATGGGACATCTCCGGTCATTGCCCGGTCTCCATCGAAGCAGCGTAGACGATGTAACGCATTAGCGGCTGGCCCAGAAAATGTAATCGGCCTGGTATGGCACTACTTGTCGCTGGCCCTTGTTGGCGGCTGTGCAGGCGCTGGCAGGTGCCGCACCGCCCTTGAGTGCCACACGCTGGATGTAACTCACACCGTTCATGGCACCTTTGCCCTCTGCAGGATTGGCCTTGACCAGTTGATAGGGCAGGTTGCCAGCCCCGGCAGGGGCCACTGCGAGCTGGGTGCCGGTGACTTTGGAACCGTCCAGGGCTTGCCAGGTCGCGGGCGGGCCAAAGTAGCTACCAACTTGTTTACCAGTTGTGTCATTGAGCTGAGCTTTTGGGCCTACAAAAAACCACTCCATTTCGCCTGGAGTGCTGGCTTTTTCTTTGCACTCATATGTGATTTCGCCTACACCAACTGTTGTCATTGCCATCTTGTGGCCGTCGGGAACTCTAATGTTTTCGGGCAAATTCGACTGTGCCCAGGCGCCTTGGGCTGCCACCAGCAGCATGGCGGCAAGTGTCAGGCTGGCATGGCTGATCAAAGGTTTTGCGTTCATGTTCCGATCTCCTGATGGGATAACAGCACGCTGCTGTTACGGGTACTACCCGCAGCAGGAGGATTTGGATGCAGTTGCAAAAAATAAACTTGAAAGGCAAAGTCCGGGAACCCGGTTGCGTGACGGATCCCTTGGCCTAAGCTTGGGAATACAGGCTCAACGCCAAGGGTTTCAAGGCATTGGCAGCACGTTCGCGAAGCCGGTCCGATAATAAAAGGAGATCTGGATGTTTATCCGTTTATTGATCCTTGCTTCTGTGCTGGTTGCAGGCACGGTGCAGGCCGTTGAAGTTCCAAGCCCGCTTGAACAGGATCGCGGCAAGTTTCGCCCGCTGGTAGTGGTCGCCCGTGCAGATGCCGACCCAACCCTGGTCAACCTCAAAAAAGCCCTTGAAGATCCGGCCAACAAGCAGGCTTTTGACCAGCGCAATATGGTGCTCTATACGATTGTAGGCATTACAGGCAAACGCGATGGCAAGGACCTTGAACCCCAGAGCACCATGTCGCTGATTCGCGGGCTCAAGCCGGGGATGATTATCGACAAGGCCAAAGTGATCCTGATCGGCAAGGATGGGGAAAAGAAAGTCGAGACAGTGGGGGATGTTGACCTGGCCGAGCTGTTTAAAACCATCGATGCCTTGCCCGCTGCCGAAAAGGAAACCCAGGCACCGGTTGCGGTGGAGACGCCGGCCAAGGGCGCAGCCGCTGGCAAATCGACAAAGCCCGCCAAACCGGCAAAAGCGGCTCAGACCCTGGATGACTGAACACCAGCCAAAAAAAGGCCCGCTGGGGGAAGCGGGCCTAAATGGGATTCACTAAAGGAGTGGATCCAATCTAGGCGCAGCGATGTGAAAGTGATGTGAAAATTGCGCAGTCAAATCATTTGATCGGGCAAATGTGTGTGGTCAAAATAATGGCCATCTGTAGCGCAATTCCGGCTCGGTAATCCGATAGTGTGAACACACCGCTCACCAGACTGCCGGATAACAAGATGCCGTTTTCCCTCGAACTGATTTCTGCCTTTGCACTCTTTGCCTTTGTGTCGTCCATCACCCCCGGCCCCAACAACACCATGCTGCTGGCATCGGGGGTCAACTTCGGCTTCAGGCGCACCATCCCCCATGCTCTGGGCATCAGCTTCGGCTTTATGTTCCTGGTGCTTGCGGTTGGATTGGGGCTGGGGGGTGTATTCAAGACCGTGCCCATGGCCTACACCGTTTTGCGTTATCTGGGGGCGGCGTACTTACTGTATCTGGCGTGGAAAGTCGCCACTTCGGGGCCGGTGTCCGAGTCGGGTGCGGCCCAGGGCAGGCCACTGGGCTTCTGGGGCGCGGCGGCGTTTCAATGGGTCAATCCCAAGGCCTGGGTGATGGCCATTGGTGCAATCACCACCTACACGCCGTCCCAGGGTTATATCGCCAACGTGTTTGTCATCGCGCTGGTCTTCGCCATCATCAACTTGCCCAGTGTCTGCGTGTGGGCCGGTTGCGGCAGTGCGTTGCGCAATGTGCTGACCCGGCCCAAGTGGCTGCTGGCATTCAACCTGACGATGGCGATTCTGCTGGTGGTGTCGCTGTATCCGATTCTGTTTGAGGTTCATTGAGCCATTCCTGGCTCAGGGTGGCGGTGTCACCCAGGTACTCCAATAGCCAGCTCATGGCCGGGGAATGGTTGTTCTGTGCCCAGGCAATGCACGAAGGGCTGGCCGGAAAGGGTCGCTGCAGGCTCAGCGCAAGCAGTTGGCCCTGGTCGATCAGTGGCTGGGCCAGATGGGCGGGCACCATGCCGACACACAGACCGTCGCTCAAACAGGCCAGCCCCGAAGCCCAGTCGGGCACCATCATGCGGCGCTGGTTATCCAGGGTCCAGGTGTCGCGTTTGGGCAGGCTGCGTGAAGTGTCATCCATGCACAGTGCAGGGTAGGGGCGCAGGTGCTCATCACCCAGCAATCCGCCAATGGACGCCAGCGGATGCCGCGGGCTGGCGACGCACAGCCAGTGCAGAAAACCCATGTCGCGAAAGGCAAAGCTCCCCGCCACGGGCACTGCACGGGTGGCTCCGATAACCAGATCGGTACGGCCGTCTACCAAGGCATCCCACACACCGTTGTACACCTCGTATTGAACAATCAGTTCCACGTCGGGGAAATGCCGGTAGAAGTCGATGACCATCTGCTGGCAGCGCGGTTTTTTGATGATTGAATCCACGGCCACCCGCAACTGGCCGCTCCAGCCATTGGCAACCTGCTGGCAAAGGCGGCGGGTGCCGAGCATTTTTTTCATGACGTCGCGGGCTTCTTTGACAAACATCCGCCCGGCAGGCGTGAGTTCCACATCCCGGTGACGACGTACAAACAGCGGTACCGCCAGCCATTGCTCCAGTTGGCGCACGGTGTAGCTGACGGCGGAGGGAACGCGGTGCAGTTCCTGGGCTGCGCCACTGAAACTGCCGTGGCGGGCGACTGCATCAATTACATCCAGGGAGTATTCAGACCACATGGGTTTGCCTTCAAAAAATTCGATGCCAGTTGGCAATTATTATCGCTTCACAAGCAAATCCTCAGCTGGATAATGCGCGGCAGTCAACAAATTGTTTGATGGCAAGTTTTTGGGTGCACATGAAAAACACTTTTGGTTTTACCTGTTATCTCGCCGGGCTGAGCATGCTGGGCTACCTGGCAATGGATATGTACTTACCGGCATTTGGCACGTTGCGCAGTGAACTGGGGCTTTCAGCCGGTGCCGTGGGCGCGAGCCTGAGCATCTTTCTGGCCGGGTTCGCGATCGGCCAGTTGCTCTGGGGGCCGTTATCGGACCGCCTGGGGCGCAAACCGGTGTTGTTGGCGGGGTTGTCGCTGTTTGCCCTGGGGTGCGCGGGCATGTTCTGGGTGCAGGACAGTGTGCTGCTGTTGAGCCTGCGGTTTATTCAGGCCATCGGCATTTGCGCGGCGGCAGTAACCTGGCAGGCGCTGGTCATCGACCGATACCCGCCTGACCAGGCCAACCGCGTGTTTGCCGGGATCATGCCGCTGATGGGACTGTCACCGGCACTGGCTCCTTTGCTGGGGGCCGTGGTGCTGAGTCACCTGGGCTGGCAAGCGATTTTTGCGGTATTGCTGGGCCTGGCGGTGTTACTGATCGTACCCACGTTGTTGCTCAAGGAAAAACCCCGTGTGGCGCCAAAGGCAGTTAAAACCGGGGTGAGCTATT
The DNA here is from genome assembly GCF_037023725.1 of Pseudomonas bubulae. NCBI lineage: Bacteria > Pseudomonadati > Pseudomonadota > Gammaproteobacteria > Pseudomonadales > Pseudomonadaceae > Pseudomonas > Pseudomonas bubulae. The sequence continues at coordinate 3,677,138 of NZ_CP146077.1, read as the reverse complement.
GGCAACTGCTGTGCACGGCTAAATTCAGTGGCAACGTCATGATCTTCGCCGCATGTTCGGCCAGCTTTTTCGCCTGGTTGACGGCCTCACCCTTTATTTTGGGCGATATGGGTTATAGCCCAAGCGATATCGGTTTGAGCTACGCGCTGCCTACTGTGGCATTTATGGTGGGTGGTTACAGCTGTCGCAGCGCGTTGCAGCGGATCAGTGGGCGGGCGCTGTTACCCTGGTTGCTGGTGGCTTACTGCGCAAGCATGGTCGGGCTGTATGGGGTTGCGACCCAGACCGTGCCGACGCTGACCACCTTGCTGATCCCGTTTTGTTTGATGGCGCTGGTTAACGGTGCGAGTTATCCGATTGTTGTCGCGAGCGCACTGATGCCATTTTCGGAGAACTCCGGTAAGGCGGCGGGTTTGCAAAATACGTTGCAGCTTGGGTTGTGCTTTTTGGGCAGCCTGCTGGTGTCGACCTTTATCAGCCAGCCGCTGCAAATCACGGTTGAAGTAATGCTGGCTACGGCGCCGCTGGCGGTGCTGGGGTATTTTATTCAGCGACGCAAGGTGAAGGCGCAGGCATTAGTGGCGTCTTGAGGGGCAGGTCGCCCCGGTGATTTCAGCTCAACGAAAGCGCCGGATATCTATCCGGCGCGTCAGTCAAACCCGGCTATACGCTTGCACCCCCCATTCCAGCTAGGCCATTTGGACGATGTGCCTGTGACTCACCAGTCCGATTATCGAAGGAAGGTTCTGGACGCCTCGCCGAGGAGGCAGCCAGAGCATCCACGATAATAAAAAGAGGACTGGCTGCATGAACTCTGCCCAGCAACTGAATCGTGCAGCGAGGCATCGACCATGCGCTCAATAATTGGCTATCTGGTTTGCCTGATCGTCGCTGTCACCATCGCGTTTACCTTCTCTCCACGTCATGCCTCCGATGTCGCTTCGGCCCAGTTGCGGCCCGATCGTCTGCAAATCAACGGTATGTTGTATCTGGATAAGCGGGTGGTGGCCGTCGGCGAGCGCGGCAATATTTTGCTCAGCGACGATCAGGGGGGCTCGTGGCAGCCAGCGACGGTCAAGCCGCAGCGTGATCTGACCCTTACCGCACTGGTGGCGCTGCCGGATAAAAGCCTGCTGGCGGTCGGCCATGATGGCTGGATTGTGCGCTCCGAAGATGAAGGCGCCAACTGGTCAGAGGTGCGCTTCGACGGCGAAATCGCCGAGCCTTTGCTGGGCATCTGGAGTGCCGGCGGCAATCGTGTCCTGGCGTTCGGCAGTTTCGGCAAATTTTACCAGTCCGGGGATGACGGCCGCACCTGGCAAGCCCAGCCGCTGGAGGTGGATAGCGCTCACCTCAATGGCATGGATGGCGGAACAGACGGTCGCCGCATGGTGGTCGGCGAGCAAGGGCTGGTGCTGCGCAGCGACGATGCCGGGCACAGCTGGCACAAGCTCGAGCCGTTCTATAACGGCTCGCTGTTTGGTGTGGTACGCCTGAGCCCCGATCGTTGGGTGACCTACGGCATGCGCGGCCATGTGTTTGTCAGCCAGGACTTCGGCCAGACCTGGGAACCGGTAAAAGTCGGCAATCAATTGCCGCTCTATGGCCATGTCCTATTGCCCAACGACGGTGGCCTGCTGATTGTCGGTGCTGGCAGCTCGGTGGTACGCCTGGACGGCAAGGGTGAACTGGTCAGCGCTACGCGCTTGCCGGGGCTGGGTACTTTGACTTCGGCGGTAATGGTGGGTTCACGGCTGCTGGTAGGCGGCGAGCGCGGTGTGTTCCAGGGGACTGATGGCGGTGTTGCTGCCCTTGGAGGTGCCCGGTGAGCAGTGAAAACAGTGTTGTAAATCGCACGGTCGAGCGTATTGCCGACTTGCTGATCGTCTGGCGCAAGAGCCTGTTGGCGCTGTTTGTATTATTGACCCTGGCCCTGGGTTACAGCGCCACACACACGCAACTGGACCCGGGCTTTAACAAGCAGATCCCGGTGCGCAATGCCTTTATGGTCAACTTTCTCAACTTCAGCCAGTACTTCACGGGGGCCAACCGCTTTCTGGTCAGTGTGAAGTGGAAAGGCGAAGGCGATATCTATAACCGCCAGTACCTGGAAACCCTGCGCAAAGTCACGGATGACGTGTTTTTTATCAATGGTGTGAGCCGTGCCAGTGTGACGTCGCTGTTCACCGCCAATGTGCGCTATATCGAAATCACCGAGGACGGTTTTTTCGGCGATGTGGTGATGCCACCGCGCTTTACCGGCACGGCCGAAGACTTGTCCCAGGCCCGCAACAACGTCGCCCGCTCCGGACAGGTCGGGCGTCTGGTGGCCAATGATCTGACCTCGTCGATGGTGCGCGCCGACCTGCAGGACATGGACCCGCAAACCGGCAAATCGGTGTCCTATGCCGAGGTGGCCCAGCGGCTGGAAGATATCCGTGCCAAGTACAGCAATGATGATATCGAGATCAACATCGTCGGCTTCGCCAAGCTGGTGGGGGACGTGGTTGAAGGCCTGACGACGGTCATCGGCTTTTTTGTGATTGCCTTTGTCATCACCGCGTTGATGCTGTGGGTGTATTCACGCTCATGGCGCCTCACGGTGGTTGCGCTGGCCGTGGCGCTGCTGCCGGTGGTCTGGCTGTTGGGGTTGCTGCCGTTGCTGGGGCTGGGGATCGATCCGATGTCGATTCTGGTGCCGTTTCTGATCTTCTCGATCGGCGTGTCCCATGCGGTGCAAATGACCAATGCCTGGAAACAGGATGTACTGGCGGGCAGCTCTGCGGTGCAGGCTGCGCACGGCGCTTTTTGCAAGATCTTCATCCCGGGTTCGCTGGCGTTGCTGATGAACGCCCTGGGTTTCGGCGTCATCATGCTGATCGACATTCCCATCGTGCATGAACTGGGCGTGACCGCATGCATCGGGGTGATGCTGATGATCATCACCAACAAGCTGATGCTGCCGATCATCCTGTCGTATCTCAAGCTTGAGCCGGGGGCGATGGCCCAGGGGCTCAAGGTGCAGGGCAAGCACGCGCTGTGGTGGCGGCTATCGGCGCTGGCCGAGCCAAAACCGGCGCTGGCGGTGTTTGTGGTCAGCCTGCTGCTGCTCGGTGTCGGTGCCTGGAAGGCCCGGGATCTGGCAGTGGGCGATATCGGCGTGGGTGCGCCGGAGCTGCGCGCCGATTCGCGCTACAACCAGGACAACCAGAAGATCATCAACAGTTATTCGATTGGCCTGGATGTGATGTCGGTGTTCGTGCAGGTCAAGGGCATCGAAGAAGGTTGCCTGGCACCGCAAGTGATGCGCGCCATTGAATCATTCGACTTCCAGATCCGCAGCGTGGCGGGTGTGCAGTCAGTGCAGAGCGTGGCGGGCATGGGTAAAGCCGTGATTGCCGGCAATAACGAAGGCAACCCGCGCTGGTCGGCGATCCCCGGTTCCGAGCGCGGCCTGAGCCAGGGCTCTCGCGCTTACATGCCGGACGACGGCCTGGTGACCGAAGGCTGCCAGCGCATGCAGATCCTGGTGTTCCTCACCGATCACGAAGGGTCGACCGTGAGCCATGTAGTGGACGAAACCCAGCGCATCATCGGCGGCTTGCAAGGGCCAAACGTGGAGTTTCTGCTGGCCGGTGGCAACGTGGGGGTGATGGCGGCGTCCAACGAAGCGGTCAAGCAGGCCGAGGTGGTGATGCTCGCGGCGCTGTTCGGTTCGGTGGCGCTGTTCTGCTGGCTGACCTTTGGTTCATTGCGCGCGGTGCTGTGCATTCTGGTGCCGCTGGCCATCGTCGCGATCCTGTGCAACGCCCTGATGGCGACCCTGGGCATCGGCCTGAAAGTCGCGACCCTGCCAGTGATGGCACTGGGCGTGGGGGTGGGAGTCGATTACGGGATCTATCTGTACGAGCGGATTGCCCATGAAATGGCTGACGGCAAGGATCTGCGCACGGCGTTCTACCAGGCCATGTGCCAACGGGGTACGGCGGCGGTGTTTACGGCGCTGACCATGTCCATCGGCGTGTGTACCTGGGCCTTTGCTCCCCTGAAGTTCCAGGCTGATATGGGTGTACTGCTGTCCTTCATGTTTCTCGTCAACGTGCTCGGCGCAATCTTTTTGCTACCGGCGCTGGCGGCCTGGTTCAATTTGGCACGACCGTTGGTCAAGGTCAAAACCCGCCCGGCGCAAGCGACCGCCGGGCATTATCCGCTCAAGCCGAGCGTTGCTGCGAAGGACTCTTCAAACCGCTGAAGCAGACAGCTTGCCGGGCTTGTATGACGGCAGGCATACAGACACACTGAGTCGCTTTTGCACAGCTTTACGGATGTGGTGCAAAGGTTAGCCGCTAGTCATAAGAACAATAAAAAGGGCCGGTCATGAACCTGGCCCGAAGCGAGGATAAGTCCGTGGATACAGTGACCTTGAATCACCAGACCCTGGCCGGTCTGGGGCTTGAACTGGCCGATTACGATCAGATGGTCGGCAGCTTTTATGACGGTGCCCTGGACCCCAAAATAATGGGTCGTACCTTGTGTACCGTGCGTGGCATGTTCCGGGCCAACTACGCCACCCTGATCCTGCGAGTGCCCGATCAGCCCGATCTGGGCTTGATGATCGTTGCCGGAGATATCGAAGGCGAGGGCGAGCTGACCTATCAAACCTATCCGCAAACCAATACCCCCTTTGTCGGGCAGGCGCTGGACCAGGTATTTACCGTCGAAGACCTGATGAGCGAGAGCGAGTGGGTGCAGTCGGCCTATTTCAAGGCCTACTGCGGTCCGCAGAATGTCTATCACGTGATGGGCGCCGACATTTCCACTCCCGATGGCGGCAAGCTGCGGTTTCGCATCACCCGGCCAAAGTCTTCCCCGGCTTTCTCCAGTGCCGAGCGTGCCCTGTGCAGCAGTTTTCTGCCGCATTTGCGCCGCGCCCTGCATCTGCACAACCTGCTCGATCGCAGCGAGTCCATGAGCGAGTTGTACGCCCAGGCCATCAGCCGCCTGTCGGTGGCGACCATCGTGCTCGACGAAACCGGCAAGGTTCTGCGCCTCAACCCGGTGGCCGAAGAAATCCTCAAGAACGCTGATGGACTCAAGTTGGTGGGGGGCAGGCTGGAAGCCACTTACCCCAGCGACAACCGCGAGCTGCAACGCCTGGTCAAGCACGCTTTCAGCCAGGAAGTGCGTGAGGGCGGGGCGACAGCCGATGCGATGTCCGTGACCCGACCTTCGGGTCAGGTCAGCCTGGGGCTGGTGGTCGAGGCCATTCCGTCGCTGGAGTGGGCCGAAGGCAAGAGCAAGCCGGCGGCAGTGATCTATATCCGCGACTCGGTAGGCAAATCGCTGGCCAGTGAAGTGGTGACCAAACAACTGTTCAACCTGACCAAGGCCGAGACGGCGCTGGCGATGGAACTGGCCAACGGCTTGTCCCTGGAGGAAGCGGCGGAAAACCTGAATATCCGGCGCAACACCGCGCGGGCGCATTTGCGTTCGATCTTCTCCAAGACCGGTGTGCGCCGCCAGACCGAGCTGGTGAGGATTTTGCTGAACAGCGTGGTCGCGTTGGGAAAGCCCAAGTGCGCCTTGCGAGCGGCTGAGTCCGTGGTGGTGCCGGCGCCACAACTGGCGCGTCCGGTTCGTAAAAGCGCTTAAGGATTTATGCCCGCCGGCGAGGGTGTTTGCGCCACCGCCGGTTTTTCGTCAGCCAGGCCGCCTGCGCCTGCATCATCAAGGAAAGTCTTATGCCAGTTACTGCTGTCAGCGGTTCCGCTTCCGGGATCGGCGCCGCCGTGTGCGCGCAATTACGAGCTGCGGGCCACCGGATAATCGGAATTGACCGTGGCAATGCCGAAGTGGTCGCTGACCTTTCGACCCGTGCCGGGCGCCAGGCGGCAGTGGCGCAGGTGCTTGAGCAATGCGGCGGGGTCCTCGACGGGCTTGTGTGCTGCGCCGGGATCGGGGTGACCGCACCTTCCAGCGGCATCGTGCTGGCGGTTAACTACTTTGGCGTCAGTGAACTGCTTGATGGCCTGGCCGATGCGCTGGCCAAGGGGGAGAACCCGGCTGCACTGGTGATCGGTTCAGTGGCGGCCACCCATTCGGGTGCCGAGCAGGAACCAATGGTTGCCGCGATGCTCGCCGGTGACGAGGCGAAGGCGTTGGAACTGGCCAATGCCCTGGGTCAGACGCACCAGGCCTATGCCGGTTCCAAGTATGCGGTGACCTGTGCCGCGCGGCGCAAGGCGGTGCAATGGGCCCCGCAAGGTATCCGTTTGAACGTGGTTGCACCGGGCGCGGTGGAAACTCCGCTGCATCAGGCGGCCAAGGACGATGCGCGGTTTGGCAAGGCCGTACGTGAGTTTGTCGCACCACTGGGGCGCTCGGGCACTCCTGAAGAACTGGCCCGGGTTGTGGCTTTTGTGCAATCGGCGCAGGCCAGTTTCATGACCGGCAGCGTAGTGTTTGTCGACGGCGGCATGGACGCAATGGTGCGTACACAGCGTTTCTGACCGCTAAGGGGCTTTTATGAACAAAGTGGCATTTATTACCGGCGCCAGTCGCGGCATTGGTCGTGCAACCGCGCTGGCCTTTGCCCGTGCAGGTTTTGATCTGGCCATCAGTGCGCGCAGCCTGGACGAAGGTCAAAGCCATGCCCACGGCTTGCGCAACCCGGATGGCACGCCGCTGCCCGGCAGTTTGAATGCCACCGCAGCGGCAATCCGTGAGCTGGGACGCAAGGCGCTGGTGGTGCCCATGGACCTGCTCGACAGTGAGTCGGTACTGGCCGCCAGCCAGGCTGTGTTTACCGAATATGGCCGGGTGGATGTACTGGTCAACAATGCCATCTACCAGGGCAGCGATCTGAATGTACCTTTTATGCAGTTGCAGCCCGAGACCCTGGAGCGAGTCTTTCAGGGCTATGTGATGACACCGTTCTTGCTGACCCGGGCGGTGGTCAGCCAGATGCTCGAGCAGGGCGGCGGTGTGGTGATCAACGTCACCTCCGGTGCTGGAGAAACCGATCCGCCGGTGGCAGCGGGCAAGGGCGGCTGGGGTTACGCCTATGGTGCGGGCAAGGCGGCAGTGTCGAGGCTGTCGGGCATATTGTCGGTGGAACTGGGGGAGCAGGGGATTCGTGCCTACACCCTCAACCCGGGTGTGGTGACCACTGACGCATTGCGCGCCACCATTGGTGACAAAGGCGTCATTGCCCTGCGTGCAGGCTCTGCGCCGCCGGAGGTACCAGCAGCGGTGATGCTGTGGCTGGCCACCCATGAAGGGGCGGTTGATCACCAGCGCAAGACCATCCACTGCCAGCCGTTTGCCCGTGAACACGGGATTGTCGAGGATTGGCGCTAAGCGCTCCCTCACCCTGTCCCTCTCCCAGGGGGAGAGGGGGCTGACCGCACGCGGCCCAAAGATCACCGCTAACCAGCTCCCTCTCCCTGCGGGAGAGGGTTGGGGTGAGGGCAGCCCCTCTAGTCCATCTGAACGATGAGCCCACCCCGAACCTCGGTGAAGATCATCGGGTAAAGCGCCCTGGCCCTTAACCTGAGGAATAATAAAAATGACTAAACTCGCACACATCCACGTCGAGAATGCTTTGTCGCCCCGCTATGGTCGCGGCTGGCATTGCCTGGGCGAGGCAGACGAGTACCGTGATGGCAAGCTGCATACCCTGAATGTGTTCGGCTCGCGACTGCTGGCATTTGCCACGTCAAAGGGCGAGATCAGTGTGCTCGACGCCCATTGCCCGCATATGGGCGCCGACCTGTCCCAGGGCACTATCGAAAACGACCGTGTGGTCTGCCCCTTTCACCACTGGCAGTACGAAGCCAGCGGCAAGTGTGTCGAGATCCCTTACTGCAAGCGCATTCCGCCCAAGGCCAAAACCCGTGCCTGGCAGACCTGCGAGGTCAACAATCTGCTGTTTGTGTGGAACAACCCTGAAGGCAAGCCGCCCGCCGAAGATGTGGTGATCCCCCATCTACCTGAGCTGGACAGCGATGAGTGGCTGCACAGCTGGCATATGGACAAGCTGATCATCGACACCAACCCGCGCGAGCTGGTCGACAACCTGGTGGACGCCCAGCATTTCGGTCCGGTACATGGCACGCCGACCAAGTACTTCCACAATGTGTTCGAGGGGCATATTGCTCAGCAAATCTTCCATGGCGACTCCGAGCGGCTGGGCGGTGACCTGGTGGCCGAGTCGGCCTATTACGGCCCCGCGACGCACCTGACACGCATGAGCGCGGTGTTTGAAGGGCTGGAAATAAAGTCCATCCTGCTCAATTGCCACGTGCCGATCGGCCCCAACAGCTTTGAACTGCGTTTTGGCTGCATGGTGAAAAAAGTGCCGGGCTGGACCCATGAGCAGAACGAAGCGCTGGCCGTGGATTATGTGCAGCGTAACCGCGACTCGTTCTATCAGGACGTTGATATCTGGACGCACAAGGTGCGCATCAACAACCCGGTGCTGGCCGAGGGCGATGGTCCGGTCTATCAGCTACGCGAGTGGTACCAGCAGTTTTTCACCGACGAAGAGGGCGTGCCGGCAAGCATGGCCGAGCGTCGTGAAATCACCACGGTGGATAACCGCTGATTGATTGCCTGAGCCACGGGCAGTGCCGCTGGCGCTGCCCGTCCAGCGGCAAGTTACTGCTGGCTTTTTGATCCGTGCTGCTTAAGATGGCCGTCATCGATACGTCATCGGGCATGGAACAGGGCCAATGCTGAACAAGGACACCATCTCCATTCATCTGGTGCGTGAGGCACTGCTGCAAAGCTGCGCGCCGGGCAGTGCCACCGATGAAGTGCTGCACAAGGTCGGCATCGCGCGCGAGTTGCTTGACCAGCCGGATGCCCGTGTACCGGCCATGGTCTATGCGCGGATGTGGCGGTTGCTGGCGCGGCGCCTGGACGACGAATTTTTTGGCATGGACCCGCGCAAGTTGCGGGCCGGCAGCCTGGAGTTCATGTGCCGCTCGGCCATGGCGCAGCCAACCCTGGCCCGGGGGCTGGAGGTGGTACTGGGGTTTCTGTCGTTGATGCTGGAGCGTTTGCCTGCACGCCTGGTGCGTCAGCAAAGCGTGGCCGAGATTGTCCTGCACGAGCCTGAGCAACAGGCCAGCCGTGGTTTTACCTACTTTGCCTACTGGATGATCGTGCACGGTGTGGCCTGCTGGCTGGCCGGGCGCAGGATTCCGATTCTGGCCATTGAGCTGCGTTGTGCTGCGCCCGATTACTGCGAAGACTACGAAGTGATGTTCTCCGAGAACCTGCGTTTTGAGCGGCCACGCACGCGGATGATTTTTGCCGCTGATTGCCTGGATGCACCGATCAAGCGCACCGATCCGGAGTTGAAACGGTTTTTGGCTGAAGCACCGGCCAATATTCTGGTCAAGTACCGCGACCCGCAAAGCCTGGCCAGTCAGATAAAACAGAATCTGCGCCAGTTGCCGGCCGTGCAGTGGCCCGAGACCCAGGGCATGGCGCAGAGTCTGTGCATGTCGGCATCGACCTTGCGCCGTCGCCTGGCGGACGAAGGGCAAACCTTTCAGGGGCTCAAGGACAGCGTGCGCAAGGAGCTGGCAATCGGCTGGCTGGCCGAGCCTGAGCACAGCTATGCCGATATTGCCCAGCGCCTGGGCTTTGCCGATACCAGCTCATTCTACAAGGCCTTTCGCAAATGGTCGGGGACCAACCCCGGGCATTACCGCGGGTTGATTTTGGGCGCGGTTTGAAAACCATTGGCGCCTCTGACTCTTCTGTCCCCTGAAGAGACTCTGTTGCCGATCAAGCCTTTTTGTGGGAGCGAGCCTGCTCGCGAACGACCTTCGCGAGCAGGCTCGCTCCCACAGTCGTCGTATATACGGGCTACAGCGTCCTGATCGAGTTGCTGATCCCGCGGGCGCACTGAATCACTGTAGAGGCCAGTTTTTCTTCGGCTTCTTCCATGCTCCAGCGGCTGCTGGGCACCACCACATGCACCGCCGCGACCGGCAGGCCGTTACTGTTGAAAATCGGCGCGGCAATGGTCATGTCACCCAGAAACATTTCTTCCTTGTTGGTGGCATAGCCCTGTTTGCGGCTGATCTGCACCCGTTCAAATATGGCGTCGGCATCGGTAATTGTATGGCGTGTCAGTTCGATCAGCTGGCTGTCTTGCAGCACACCACGGATTTCATCATCTGCCAGGCCACTCAGGTAAGCACGCCCGCCACCTGTGCAGTACATGGGGATACGGCTGCCGATAGGCATATGGATCGGGATAAATTTCGGTGCGACGAAACGTGACACGTAAACCATGTCCAGTCCGTCGGGCTCGGTCAGGTTGACCGTCTCGCCGGTGATCTGGTTGAGCTCGGCCAAGTAGGGGTTTGCCACATCTACCAATATATCGGCGGCCAGATAGTTGTAGCCGATCTCCATAACTTTGGGCGTTAACTGGAAGCGCCGGCTTTGCGGGTGTTTGCGTACATACCCGAGTTCTTCAAGGGTATGCACCATGCGTTGGGCCGAGCTTTTGCTGATCACTGCAACCAACGCTATATCTGCCAGGGTCATGGTGCGCCGCGCCGCGCCGAAACCGCGAAGTACGGCCAGGCCCTTTTCCAGTGACTGGTTGAAAAGAGGGTTGTTGTTATCGCTCATGGCGCATCCTTGGCTTGTTTCAGGTCTATAAGTATCGATATGCGATACTTATAAATCTCTTTACGATTTAAGTAAATTGGTTATAGTCGATGGCGGCATTTTGCACCAGAGGCTGCAGGGGTTGTTGAGTGCCGTATCGCAACAATAAAAGCGACCACAGGGAGATTCGCTATGCACAAACCTTTTCAAGTGCTGACGCTGGTATGCGCAATGGCTGCCGGGTTGATTGGATCAGCCAGCGCTGTTGCAGAGCCTGTCTATAAAGTCGGGGCGACAGCAACGGGCATCCCGTTCACCTTCCTCGATATCAAGAGCGGGAAAATCCAGGGCATGATGGTCGATGCGGCCGAGGCGGTGGGCAAGGCTGGCGGGTTCGACACCGAGATCCAGCAAACCACCTTTGCGGCTCTGATCCCTTCGTTGACCACCAACAAGATCGACCTGATTTCCGCCGCCATGCTCAAAACCCCAGAGCGTGAAAAGGTTGTGCAGTATTCCGATCCGATTTTCAGCTACGGCGAAGGCCTGATCGTCAAATCTGACGACCCGAAAGAATACAAAACCATGGATGACCTGGCCGGTGAAGTGGTCGGCGCCCAGGTTGGTACGGTCTTTCTCGATGCGCTGAACAAGCACGGCGGCTTCAAGGAAGTGCGCAGCTACGACTCCATTCCTGACCTGATGCGGGACCTCAAGCTGGGCCGTATCAAGGCGGCATTCGGTGATCGCCCGATCATCGCCTACCAGTTGGCCCAGGGTAAAAACCCGGACGTAAAACTGTCGAGCACCTATGTGCCGGTGGTGATGGGCGACGTATGCCTGGTGATGCGCCAGGGCGATGCCGAGAAGCTGGCGCAGGTCAACAAGGGCATTGCCGCCATCAAGGCCGACGGCTCGCTGCAACGCATCATCGAGAAGTGGCAACTGAACTGATGATCCTGTGGCCCCCGTGTTGCGGCGGGTCACTTCTTGTAGCGGTGCGCAGGTAGTTTATGTTTCTCCAGGACGCGTTGGACTTTCTTCCAATTCTGCTCAAAGGCGCAGTGGTCACTGTGCAGGTCACTGCAGGTTCGTTCCTGCTCAGTTCAGTGATTGGCCTGCTGTTTGCGCTGATGATGGTTTCCAAGATTCGCGCCATCGCCTTGTTCGCCATCGGCGTGGTCAATGTGATTCGCGGGCTGCCGATCATCGTGCAGCTGTTTTATATCTATTTTGTGTTGCCCGACTTCGGTATCCAGCTCAGCGCCATGCAGGCGGGCGTGATCGGTTTGGGCATTGCCTATTCAGCCTATCAGGCCGAGAACTTTCGGGCGGGGATCCAGGCCATCGACCTGGGCCAGATCGAAGCCGCCGAGTCGTTTGGCATGCGCGGTCTGCTGATCATGCGCCGGATTGTGCTGCCCCAGGCATTTCGCATTGCCTTGCCGCCCTATGGCAACACGCTGGTGATGATGCTCAAGGACTCCTCGCTGGTGTCGACCATCACCGTGGCGGAAATGACCCGCCAAGGGCAACTGATTGCGTCTTCGACCTTTGAAAACATGACGGTCTACACCCTGGTTGCGTTGCTCTATCTGTCGATGAGCTTGCCGCTGTCCTATGGCTTGCGTCGTCTGGAAGGCCGCTTTGCGCTGCGGAGGCGTACATGAAAGCACCCTCGAAATTGATCTTGCCACCTTCCCTCTGGTCCGCTACGGCGCGCCCCGCGGCTCTGACCCAGGCACTGGCGGAAAACAAGCGGGTGGACGTGGCGATTGTCGGTGCCGGGTACACGGGGCTGGTGACTGCACTGCGCCTGGCAGAGTCGGGTGTCAGTGTCTGTGTGCTGGATGCGGGTGAGCCGGGTTGGGGCGCTTCGGGGCGCAACGGCGGGCAGGTCATCCCCGGCCTCAAATACGACCCCGATCAGTTACTTGAGCGTTTTGGCGCTGAGCGTGGCGAGAAAATTATCGAAGCCTGCGGCGGTGCCGCAGATGAAGTGTTTTCGCTGATTCGCGAATATGGCATTGCGTGTGATGCCACGCGCAAGGGCTGGATTCAGCCGGCCTTTTCCAGCGCGACGATGAAGACTCTGGAGGGTCGTGCCCGCCAGTGGCAACAGCGCGGTGTAGCCGCCGAGTTGCTGGACAGTGACAGCGTATGCCAGCGCATCGGCACGCACAATTACGTGGGTGGCTGGGTTGACCCGCGGGCTGGCAGCTTGCACCCGCTTAACTATGCTCGCGGCCTGGCCAGGTCGGCACTGGGGCGTGGCGTGATGATTCACAGCGATAGCCAGGTGACGGACTTGCGCCGCATCGGCACGCAGTGGCAACTGACCACCGCACAAGGTCATAGCGTGACGGCCGAGCGTGTGGTGCTGGCTACCAATGGCTATACCGATGGCTTGTGGCCAGGGCTGCGGCAAACCGTGCTGGCGGCCAACAGTTTCATGATTGCCACCCGACCACTGTCGCCGGAGCTGCGCAAAACCATTTTGCCGGGCGGGGAAGTGTGCTCCGATGCGCGGCGCCTGCTGCTGTACTTCAAGCAGGATGCCCAGGGGCGTGTACTGCTGGGTGGGCGCGGGCCGTTTGCCGAACCGCGGCGTGCCGAAGACTGGGCACACCTTGAGCGCTCATTGATCAGCGTGTTTCCGCAGTTGGCAGGCGTGGCGATCGAATACCGCTGGAGCGGGCGTGTGGCGCTCAATCATAGTGTGTTGCCACAGTTGCATGAGCCGCAGCCAGGCCTGTCGATCCTGATGGGCTACAACGGCCGCGGCATTGCGATGGCGACAACCTTGGGCAAGCATCTGGCGGCGCGAGTTTCGGGGGCCAGCAATGACTTCCCGTTCCCTGTCACGCCGATGCGCAGAATTCCCTTCCACAGCTTGCAGCGCCTGTATGTGGCGGCGGGTATCAGCTACTACCGGTTGCTGGATGCCCTGAACGGGTAAAAGCAGGGGCAAGCGTCAACAGCCTTGGCGCTTGCCGCTGATCTTCAATCCGCCTTGATCGTTGATACATCCTCGGCCCTGACCTTTATGTGCTTGCCTGCTATATCGACGAACTCATAGAAGCCATCCTTGTTGGTGGTAGTGGGCAGGGCCTTGGTCAGGTATTGCGTGCCGTTTTGCAGGGTCACAACGCTCGGGGTCGCGCAGCCTGCCAGGCCCAGCAAGGCCACTATCAGCAGGGGTAAACCGGTAACCTTGATCTTCATGCATGTACCTTGAGCTGTTCGCAAGTTGGAGATGGGTCGCGCCGAGGTTGTTCGAGCAGCCAGCGCTGGAAAGTCAGTGTGGCATCTGACAGCGTTTTTTGCCGAGAGTGCGCCGGATGATCGGCATTTGTGCTGAAAAATTCAACCGCGCCGCCACCGCGCCGTGATCCCGGTGCGGGTGGATCAGATCAGGTCGGGCACGCCCTGGAGCCATTATTGAGGTCCTGTTTGTCGACGCGACTGAGCAGGCTGGCCTTGCCGTCTTTCCAGGTCAGGGTCAACACATACAACGAGTCAAAGTCGCCACCGGACCAGTCTTCGGTCAACGAGGTCTTCTTGCCCAGCGCCTGACTGGCGACGCTATTGATCAGTTCCGGCAAGTAGCCATGGGACCAGGCGGTGTAGATCGTTGAGCTGTGATACTGGTCGTCGGTCAGCTCTTTGGCCAGTTGGCGGGTATCGTTGGCCGAATACTCCAGATTGATCGGCAAGCCCAGTTTGATGGCGCTCGGGTTGATGGTCATCAACGGCCGTACGTAGCTGTAGGCATCATCATTGGCGCCTTCTTCAACCTGGCGCGAAGGGTTGGCTGCAAACACGTAGTCAGCCTTGCCATAGCGCTGAGGCAACAGGGTGGCCAGGTCAATCGCGCGGTTCAGTCCCTGGCAGGTGAGCTGGCCGAGGCCATCGGCGGGTTTTTCCGCATGGCGCAAAAACACCAGGGTTTGCACACCGTCTACCGGCTGGGCAAAGACGTCATCCGCATGTACCGCCAGCGCAACAGCGCCGGCAATCAGTAACAGCGGGATAGCCGCCAATGCATAGGGCTTGAGTCGAGGTTTAATCCAAACAGACTGGGTCATGGGATTCTTCTGCATACATCTGTTAAGGCTGACTGGCCTGGCACAGTGGGCATGGCAGCCCCTGTGTTGATCCTTGTCATTACTGCAAACCTGAGCCTCTTATCCTTGGCAGAAGCGTTTATTAGATGCCTTTTTCACAATTGGTTCGATTTTACCTGCGCTAGATCGGTAATTGTCCTGCAGGGTGAATGCTATGGTGGCTTTTTTGTATGACAAAATCGTTCACTCTTTAGTCTGGTATTCCTACAGAGGCTTGCGCCATGCTTCCAGCGCCACTGCGAAAACCGAGCAATCCCGTGCATCTTCGAGTACGTGCCTGGCGCGGCCGGGTAGGGCTGGCCATGGTGGCGAGCCTGTCGGTGCTGGCGGGCATGACGGACGCCATCGGCTTTTTGGCCACCGGTGATTTTGTCTCATTTATGAGTGGCAACACCACGCGCCTGGCGGTGGCCGTCGGTGACGGTGACCTGCATATGGCGTTGCGCCTGCTGCTTGCGGTACTGGCGTTTATTGTCGGTAACGCCCTGGGGGTATTGCTGGGGCGCTGGGGCGGACGGCGCGCCTTACCCTTGATGCTGGTGATTGCGGGGTTGTTGTGTGCGGCAGCTTTGCTGCCGTTTGCCAGCCAGGTGCCGGCGTTGCTGGCAGCCATCGTGGCAATGGGCATGCTCAATGCTGCGGTGGAGCAGGTCAATGGCCTGCCGGTGGGCCTGACCTATGTGACCGGGGCATTGTCGCGTTTTGGTCGCGGGCTGGGCCGCTGGCTGCTGGGTGAGCGGCGCAGTGGCTGGCGCGTGCAACTGGTGCCCTGGACCGGGATGTTGCTGGGTGCAGTGCTGGGTGCCTTGCTGGAGGCGCAGTTCGGCCTCCAGGCCCTGCTGTTCAGCGCCGGTTTTGCGGCTGTTTTGGGCGTGTTGTCGTTGCGCATACCTCGTCGTTGGCAACGGGATTACATGCCGCGTTAATCCCTCGTTTTGCTTGACCCGGGCTGCGCGTAAACTGGCGCAGCCCGGCTGCATGCCCAGCCCTACGAACAGGAGTCGTTGTGTCCAAGTCAGTCGATGACAATTCATCCCTTGCGCCATTTTCCATCGAAAGCCCGGCACCGCTATATGCCCGGGTCAAACAGGCCATAACGCAAAAAATCCGTTCAGGGGCCTGGCTGCCCAATGCCAAGTTGCCGTCTGAGAGTGAACTGCTTGCCCAGCTGGGGGTGAGTCGCATGACCATCAATCGCGCATTGCGTGAGCTGACCATCGAAGGGCTGCTGGTGCGCATGCAAGGGGTGGGCACCTTCGTCGCCGTGCCCAAGGGCAGTGCGGCGTTGTTCGAGATTCGCAATATCGCCCAGGAAATCGCTGATCGTGGCCATGTGCACCGCTGCGAAGTGATTGTGCTCGAAGAGGTCCCGGCCAAGACCACGCCGGTGTTGCCCTTTGCCCTGGACGGGGTCAAACGCTTATTCCACTCTCTGATGGTGCACTACGAAAACGAGGTGCCGGTGCAGATCGAGGAGCGCTATATCAATGCCGAGATCGCCCCTGAGTACCTGCAACAGGACTTCACCCGCACCACAGCCTATGCCTACCTGATGAACCTGGCGCCACTGACCGGCGGCGAACATGAGGTGGAGGCGATTCATGCTACTTCCGCGCAATGCCGCCTGTTGAACGTAAAGCGCAACGAGCCATGCCTGCTGATTCGCCGCCGGACCTGGGCTGCACAGGGGTTGGTGGGGTGTGCCCGGCTGGTCTATCCGGGTTCGCGCTATCGCCTGCAAGGGCAGTGCGGTAACTGAGTACTCGCGGGTGGCCCCGTGTTACTCGCGTTACTTTTGGTGCGTTTTTGTTACCTTCCCGCCTGTTTATGCCCAAAGTTGCGGCAGTTTTTTGCATTTTTTCTGTGCGCTCATATTCCGTATTAAAAAGTTCTTAATTTTTAACTATCTGATTTAAATAGCTATTTATCTTGGTTTTGTACGTTCCTGGTTGATCTCGTTCAGGTGTTGGCCCTTCACTTGCATTCACTTGTACATACAGGTTGGTATAAGTGTGCACCTTTGTGCCGCTTGAGCATTTGAGGATGTGAAAATGAACGACAGTCCGTTTACCCGACAACTGCAAGGTGTGCGTGTGCTGGATGTCAGCCGCGTGCTGGCCGGGCCGCATTGCACCGCGATGCTGGCTGATCTGGGGGCCGACGTCATCAAGTTCGAAGTGCCCGAGGAGGGCGATGACGCCCGCCATCTGGGCCCGTTTCTGGACGGCGAAAGTGTCTACTTCGGGCTGATCAATCGCGGCAAACGCAGCGTTGAAATCGATTTTAAAAACCCGGCCGACCGCCAGCGTTTCTACGAACTGGTGGCCGATGCCGATGTCGTGGTCGAGAACTTCCGCCCCGGTGTCACTCAACGCCTGGGCATCGATTTCGACAGCCTCAAGCAGCACAACCCGCGGCTGATCTACGCCAGCATCTCCGGTTTCGGCCAGCAAGGTCCGCTGTCCAGTCGCCCGGCTTATGACATCGTCGCGCAGGCCATGTCCGGGCTGATGAGCGTTACCGGTTTCGCCGCTACCGGGCCGACCCGCAGCGGCGAGGCCATCGGCGATCTGTGTGCCGGGGTGTATGCAGCCTGGGCAATCAGCTCGGCGCTGTTTGCCCGCGAGCGGCATGCCCCGGGGGCCCAGTACATCGATGTGGCCATGTTCGACGTGTTGTTCAGCCTGCAGATGACCGGTCTGTCCAACCTGTATGCAAACGGTGTGGCGCCGGGGCTGGTGGGTAACCGGCATCCGGTATCGACGCCGTTTGATAGCTATCGTGCGGCAGACGGTCAGGTGGTGATTGCAGTGGCCAGCAATCGCCTGTTCGAGCGCCTGTGCCAATGCATGGGCCAGCCGGAGCTGGCCACCGATGCGCGCTTTGTCAACGATACCCAGCGCACCCTGAATGAGCCGGCGTTACGCGCTGTTATCGAGGCCTGGACCACACAGCACAAGGTTGAACAGTTATGCGACGGCCTGCTCGATGCCGGTGTGCCGTCTTCACCGGTGTGGGATCTGGCCCAGGCTGCGGGCAGTGAACATGCCCGTGTACGCCAGTTGCAGTTCCAGCCCGAGGGCAGCGTATTGCCGCTGGTGCCGCAACCGGTGTTCTTCAATGGCCGTAAACCCCACGCCATCACCATTGCCCCCCGATTGGGCGCAGACAACGCCGCATTTGGCTTGAACAAAGCAGGAGAGAAAGCATGAACTTTGAAATGAGCGCAGAAGAATTGGCCGTAGTTGAAAGTGCCGAGCAAGTGGCGCGTGAGGTAATTCAGCCGCTGGCCCAGCACTACGATGAAACCGAAACTTTTTGCCTGGCCAGCATCCGGGCGTTGAGCGATCTGGGTTGCATGGGCGTCAACCTGCCAGAGCAATATGGCGGCCTGGGCATTGGCAGCCTGGCGATGAGCCGCGTGGTGGAAGCAGTAGCGGGTGCCTGTGCCTCTACCGCTTCGGCCATGACTGCGCATTTTCTGGCCACGGACTCGATCCTGCTGGGCGGCACCGAGGAACAGAAACATGAGTGGCTGCCACGGGCAGCCAGCGGCGAATTGCTCGGTGCCTTTGCCCTGACCGAGCCTGCGGCGGGTTCCAACCCGGCGGATATGCGCAGCCGCGCCGTACGTGAAGAAGGTGGTTGGCGGGTGCGCGGCAACAAGCACTACATCACCAATGCCAGGGAAGCCGATTTTATTGTGCTCTACGTCAAGACCGACGCAGATGCAGGTCACAAGGGCATCAGTGCCTTTATGGTGCCCCGGGGCACGGCGGGCATCAGCTTCTCCAGTCCGGAAAAAACCATGGGCCTGCGTGGCAGTACCATCTATGAACTGGCGCTGGACTGCTGGCTGCCCGAATCGGCACTGCTCGGCGTAGAAGGCCAGGGGTTCAACACGGCCATGGCGGTGCTGGACCGTGGGCGGGTGGAAGTGGCAGCCATGTCGCTGGGGATTGCCAATGCCGCCCTGCAAGCCAGCCTGAGCTGGGTGCGTGAACGGCAGATCGGGCCCAAACCGCTGGCCGCTTATCAGGGCACGCAATGGCGCCTGGCTGATATGTATGCGCAGCTCGAAAGCGCGCGCATGCTGACCATGAAAGCTGCTGCCCGGCGTGACAGCGGCGAGCGTTTCAGCCTCGACTCGGCCACCGCCAAACTGGTCGCTGCCGAATGCGCCGGGTTTATCACCGATGCTGCACTGCAACTGCACGGTGGCTATGGCTACAGCCGGGATTTGCCGCTGGAGCGCTATGTTCGTGATGCACGGATCTTGCGGATTTTTGAAGGCACCTCCGAGGTACAAAAAATCATTATCTCCCGTGCCCTGCTCGACGCAGCCAGATAATCCGCCGGCCAAGGATTGGAAAAGTCTTTCCCAAAACAACACGGCGCACCCCGGGTGCCAGCCTGAAGGAACTGCTTATGTCCACGCTCAACCAAGATTCACCGCGGGCCTCGCTGGTCGAACAGCGCTCTATCGATTACATCCCTGAGTCAGAGCGCCATGGGCGTCTGTTCAGCCAGTTCACCTTGTGGTTCGGGGCCAACCTGCAAGTCACTGCGATTGTCACCGGAGCCCTGGCCGTGGTGCTGGGAGGGGACGTGTTCTGGTCGCTGATCGGCCTGCTGATCGGGCAAGTGCTGGGCGGCACCATCATGGCGTTGCATGCGGCGCAGGGACCCAAGCTGGGTCTGCCGCAGATGATCTCCAGCCGGGTGCAATTCGGCGTCTACGGCGCCGTGATCCCGATTGTGCTGGTGTGCCTGATGTATGTCGGTTTCTCGGCCAGCGGCTCGGTGCTGGCCGGGCAGGCGGTGGGGCAACTGGTGGGGGTGAGTGACTCGTGGGGCATCCTGATTTTTGCTGCCCTGATCGTGCTGCTGACCATTCTGGGCTATCGCACCATTCACATGATCGGCCGTGTGGCGAGCGTGGTCGGCGTGCTGGCGTTTTTCTACCTGTTCTACACCCTGATTGCTCAGAATGACATTGGCCTGTTGCTGAGCAATAAACACTTTTCCCTGAGCAGTTTTCTGTTGGCGATATCGTTGTCAGCCTCCTGGCAGATCGCGTTCGGGCCTTATGTGGCGGACTATTCACGCTACTTGCCAGCCAATACCTCGTCGCTGAAAACTTTTCTGGCAGTGGGGCTGGGCTCTGTCGTCGGCTCGCAAATATCGATGGTTTTCGGTGTGTTTGTGGCTGCCCTGGCCGGTAGCCAGTTTGCCGGGCATGAGGTGGCCTACATCGTCGGCATGGGGGCGAGCGGGGCGATGGCGGCGCTGCTGTATTTTTGCGTGGTGTTCGGCAAGGTGACCATCACTACGCTCAATGCCTACGGCAGTTTCATGTCCCTGGCCACCATCGTCAGCGGCTTTCGCGGCAACCATGAAATCTCCAAGACCTTACGCCTGTTTTACATCCTGCTGATGGTAGGTTTTGCCACTGCTCTGGCCTTGCTTGGGCAGCATTCGTTCCTCAAGGATTTTTCGGCGTTTATTCTGTTTTTACTGGCTTTTTTTACGCCGTGGAGCGCGATCAACCTGGTGGACTTTTACCTCATCAGTAAAGAGCGCTATGACGTACCGGCGCTGTCTAACCCGAATGGCCGATACGGGCGCTGGAACCTGCGCGGTATTCTGGTCTACGCCTTCGGAGTGGTGGTGCAGTTGCCGTTTATCGCCACCAGCTTTTACACCGGGCCTCTGGTGGAACACCTGGGGGGGACTGATATTTCCTGGATCATCGGCCTGACGCTGCCAGCGCTGGTGTACTACTTCGTGGCACGCAACTCGGGGCAGTCGGTGCCGGATCAACTGATTTTGCCTGTTGAGCCCGCGACGGTTTAAGAGGTTTCCAATCAAGTAGCCATAGAGGGAGCAACAATGAAGGTGCTGGCCTGTATCAAACGAGTGGTCGATTACAACGTTAAAGTGCGCGTCAAAGCGGACAACTCCGGCGTTGACCTCGCCAACGTCAAGATGTCGATGAACCCCTTCTGCGAAATCGCCGTGGAAGAAGCCGTACGCCTGAAAGAGAAAGGCGTTGCGACTGAAATCGTCGTCGTCTCCATCGGCCCGACCACCGCTCAGGAACAGCTGCGTACCGCGCTGGCGCTGGGTGCTGATCGCGCCATTCTCGTCGAGTCCGCCGAAGATCTGACCTCGCTGGCCGTGGCCAAGCTGCTCAAGGCCGTTGTCGACAAGGAACAGCCACAGCTGGTGATCCTGGGTAAACAAGCCATCGACAGCGACAACAACCAGACTGGCCAGATGCTGGCTGCGTTGACCGGTTTCGGTCAGGGCACGTTCGCGTCCAAGGTTGAAGTGGCAGGTGACAAGGTTGCCGTGACCCGTGAAGTAGACGGCGGCGCGCAAACTGTTTCGCTGAAATTGCCGGCGATCATCACCACCGACCTGCGTTTGAACGAGCCGCGTTATGCGTCCCTGCCAAACATCATGAAAGCCAAGAAAAAGCCGCTTGAAGTACTGACGCCAGACGCGTTGGGTGTTTCGACTGCTTCGACCCACTCGACCCTGAAAGTGGAAGCCCCGGCTGCACGCAGCGCGGGTATCAAGGTCAAGTCGGTGGCTGAACTGGTCGAGAAACTGAAAAACGAAGCGAAGGTAATCTAATCATGACTATCTTGGTAATCGCAGAACACGACGGCAAGGCACTGGCTCCGGCCACGCTGAACACCGTTGCCGCTGCCGCCAAAATCGGTGGCGACATCCACGTTCTGGTTGCAGGCCAGGGCATTGGCGCTGTAGCCGAAGCAGCTGCGCAGATCGCTGGTGTGGCCAAAGTTCTGGTTGCTGATAACGCGGCCTACGCCCATCAGTTGCCTGAAAACGTTGCGCCATTGGTTGCAGAGCTGGGCGCTGGCTACAGCCATATCCTGGCCGCTGCCACCTCCAACGGCAAAAACATCCTGCCGCGCGTTGCTGCGCAACTGGACGTTGATCAGATCTCCGAGATCATTTCGGTGGTTAGCGCCGACACCTTCACTCGTCCGATTTACGCCGGTAACGCCATTGCCACCGTACAGTCCACTGCGCCGGTCAAAGTGATCACCGTACGCGCCACCGGTTTCGACCCGGTTGCTGCGCAAGGTGGTTCGGCAGCGGTTGAAGCGGTTGCAGCGGTTCACGATGCAGGCACTTCGTCGTTTGTTGGCGAAGAGCTGGCCAAGTCGGACCGCCCGGAACTGACCGCTGCCAAAATCGTCGTCTCGGGCGGTCGTGGCATGCAGAACGGTGACAATTTCAAGTACCTGTATGCGCTGGCCGACAAGCTGGGCGCTGGTGTGGGTGCATCCCGTGCTGCAGTTGACGCGGGTTTTGTACCCAACGACATGCAGGTCGGCCAGACCGGCAAAATCGTTGCGCCACAGCTGTACATTGCGGTCGGTATTTCCGGCGCGATCCAGCATCTGGCCGGGATGAAAGATTCCAAGGTGATCGTTGCGATCAACAAGGACGAAGAAGCGCCGATCTTCCAGGTGGCCGATTACGGCCTGGTAGCGGACTTGTTCGAAGCGGTGCCTGAGCTGGAACAGGCGATCTAACTTCTGTAGGGGGGGCGGGTTCACCCGCTCCCGCAGGAATAAAGCCATCTGCTTGCAGCACAATTTTTGCCACAATCCGTTTTGTAGTTCTATAGATGCAAGTACAAGTTCGAGTGTAGATTCCCGACGGTAATATCCCATCCTTAATTACGTTGTATCGAGGGTAAGACTATGTCGGGTAACTTCTCCAGGAATGTAATGAATACTCTTGTGGTTGCGCTTAGTTTGGCGTTTACCGGTTCTGCACTGGCCGATACGGCAGTCAATGATCCGCTGTATATAACCGGCAACTATAAATGCACAGGGTTTGACAGTCATGACGGGGCCTTCAAGGGCGACCTGAGTGTCAAAGTGAATGAGAAATCCAGCAACTTCAGCCAGAACTTCGGCGCTTATACCTTCACGCTTGAAGTGGATCTTGGAGGCGACAAGGCCACTTATTCAGGCTACGCCGCCGCCCAGGGTCAGCAATTGGCAATGTATTTTGCCAATGACAGCCAGGAGGCCGCCACGGATCGAGGCATCGGGCTTGCGACCATTACCCGTGACCAGAACAGCAAGGGGCAATACACTACCACGCTGCACAAGTCATACTATGCGCCCGACTACAATGGCGGTGGCCATGGTACGGAAACATGCATTAAAACCCCGCAAGTTTGAAATTGAAAAAGCCCCGGAGATTATCCGGGGCTTTTTTGTACGGCCCGGGTTATCAGCTGTAGCTGTTAACTTTTACCAGGGCAGGCTCGGTTTGAGCCTTTTGCCAGGTCAGGGTCAGGGTTTGCAGCACGCGCGCCATATAGTCGCTATCGGCCGCAGCCTTCTTGCCCACGTAGCCTTGGCCACGGCGGTACATTTTGAGGTGGGCGCGCATTTGTGGACGTTCCTCCTCGAATCTGGTTTCTTCCTTGCACGACGTCACAGGATCGATACGTACATCACCGGCTTCGCTGATCCACAGGATATGGTCGTTCAGCGTGTCTTTCTGGGCGGCGAAGAGTCGAGCCAGCTCGTTAACAGTCGGTTGGTTATTCAGGTTCATGGCTAACTCCTTGACTACTCGTTGATCTGTCTAATTGATTCGCGCAACTGCACATGCAGCGCTACGTAGTGTCCATCCAAAGCAGATCTGTCTTGAGTTCGTCATATGTAGTAGTAAAACCCGGCACTACATACAGAGCGTAAAGCGAAGGAGAGCAGCGTGAACCAGGATGCCTGAGTGACATGACGCATCAGCCACAAGCTTCTTGAGGACGTTTCGCTAGCCCCTGTCGTCTTTGACGCGGACGATCAAGCCAGGTCAGCTTCATCAATTCTGCCTTGTGGGCAGTACCTATCCCGGAACAGCCCGACAGCTCGTCGAGCATGCTTGCAACAACCCTTTCCAGCGCTTCCGGTGGGGAAGACGTCTGCATAATGCTGGGGGAAAATCGAGCCGTCAATACTTATGTAGTGATTATTTTCAGGCACTACATATGTGACTGGCGGGTCGATTTTCAGCATGCCGGTCATCCCCGATAAATGCCCCAACCGTAGCCGATACCCCCGTTATTTCGGCAGTTCAAGGTAGGCGAGCCCCACTCAGTTGCTGTTGCGCACCCGCCCCGGGTAATTCATCACAAATTGCACATGAGCCTTTACGCCCGTGGCCAGGGTGGCATCGTCGGCGGTGAAGTAGGGGCTGTGGTTGTTCGCGACCTTGCTCATGTCCTGCCCTTCAGGCGTAGCGCCCAAAAATACGAACAAGCCCGGGACTTTTTCGGCGTAGTAGGAGAAGTCTTCGCTGGGCGACAGGGACGCCGGCAGCAACTGCACCTTGCCTGGCGCAGCCAGTTCCAGTGCCGGGACCATCGCGGCGGTAAGCTGCGGGTCGTTGCTGGTGACCGGCGCATGATTGACCAGCAGCAGGCTGGCTTCGGTTTCGTAGGCACTGGCAATGCCTTGCACCAGGGGTGGCATTTTTTTCAGCAGGGTGTCGCGCACTGCCGCGCTGTTGCTGCGGATGGTGCCGGTCATTTCCACGCTTTCGGGAATGATATTGGCTGCAGAACCGGCATTGACGGTGCCAACACTGATCACGCCCATCCCCTGGGTCAGATCAGCCCGGCGGCTGACCAGGGTTTGCAGGCCGTTGATAATGCCTGCGCTGGCTACTACCGGGTCGACGCCGCTCCAGGGTGCCGAGCCATGGGTTTGCTGGCCTTTGACGATGATGCGAAAACCGTCGCTGCTATTGAGCACGGTACCGGCCTTGTAATACAGATGACCGGTGGGGTAACCCGCCATCACATGCACGCCGAATATGGCTTCGACCTTGGGGGAGTCCAGGGCGCCGTCGCGGATCATCGCCTGGGCACCCACCAGGGTTTCGGTTTCGAATTCGTCCAGGTCTGCCGCGCCTTCTTCAGCGGGCTGGAACAGGAATACCACGGTGCCGGCGACCTGATCGCGATGCTCGGCCAGCACTCTGGCTGCACCCAGCAGCATGGCGGTGTGGGTGTCATGGCCGCAGGCGTGCATCACCGGTACGGTTTTGCCCAGGCGCACTCCCGTGGCCGTGCTGGCCCAGGGCAGGCCGGTCATTTCCTTGACCGGCAGGGCGTCCATATCGGCGCGCAGGGCCATCACCGGGCCAGGCAGGCCACCCTTGAGCACGGCCACTACACCGGTCTTGCCCACTTGGGTGCGCACCTGCAAGCCCAGGCTTTTGAGTTGCTCGGCGACCAGGGCGGCGGTCTTGAATTCCTGATTGCCCATCTCCGGGTTCTGGTGGAGGGTGTGGCGCAGGGAGATTACCTGCTCATTGACCGTCGCGACGGCGGGGTCGACCCAGCTCAGGTCAGCCGCATGGCCGGTGCTGGTCAGCGTGCTCAACAGTGCGAGGTACAAAGGGGCATGGCGAAGGCGGGGCAGCATTGAAGGTCTCTTGTTTGTTGTTTTTAGGGCGCTCAGGGTAAGCCAGTTTTTCGCACAGGCGGCGCAACCGCCGGGCTAAAAGCGTTCGATTACCGCCCATTAGCCGAGTGTCCAATTGCCCTGCCATTGCCGTCGTGCTTACTCTGGCGCAGACAACACCCATAATAATGACAACACCGAGTACCTTGCCGATGGATAGTCGCCTGCTGAGTGAACGCAGTAGCGTGTTCCGACACGCCGACCCACATGCCGTGTCCGACTATGTAAACCAGCATGTTGGCCAGCACTGCATCGGCCTTTCCAGAACCACCCGGCCGCTGGCCAGCCTCAATCACCGTAAATTCGCCGAGCTTGATCTGTGCCGGATCAGTTATGGCGGCAGTGTGCGCGTGACCTCGCCCGCACTGGAAACCATCTTTCACTTGCAGGTGCTGCTCAGCGGCAATTGCCTGTGGCGCGGCCCGAACCGCGAGCAGCACCTGGTGCCGGGGGAGTTGCTGGTGATCAATCCGGATGATCCGGTCGATTTGACTTACTCTCAGGATTGCGAAAAGTTCATCCTCAAAATACCGGCCAAATTGCTCGAATCGGTGTGCGACGATCAGCGTTGGCGGCGGCCGTCAGGCGGTGTGCGCTTTATGCGCAATCACTACCGGCTCGATGAGCTGGAGGGCTTTATCGGTTTGCTGGGCATGGTGTGCCAGGAGTCCGAGGCCAGCGATCCGCTGCTGCGGGTGCAGGAGCACTACACGCAGATTGTCGGCAGCAAGCTGTTGACCCTGATGCAGACCAATATCAGCCGTGAAAACCTGGCATCAGCCAGTGCCGGTCTTGAGCGCATACTCGATTACATCGAGCGCAATCTCAAACAGGAACTCAACGGTGAAGACCTGGCAGCACAGGCCTGTATCAGCCAGCGCTCGTTGTACAGCCTGTTTGAGCGCCAGTTGGGCGTGACGCCCTTGCAGTACATTCGCCAGCGCAAACTTGCGCGGATTCATGCCTGCCTGAACGACCCGAGCTGCACGGTACGCAGCCTCACAGAGCTGGCGCTCGATTACGGTTTTATGCACTTGGGCCGTTTTTCCGAAAGCTACCGTTTGCAGTACGGCGAGCTGCCTTCAAGCACCTTCAAGCGCCGGCACTGAGCAACGGCTTTTGTGGGAGCGGGCTTGCTCGCGATGGGATCGCTGCGGTGTCAGCGGAACACCGCGCTGCCTGGATCGCGAGCAAGCCCGCTCCCACTGAAATACCCGTCTTGCCTGCACTAACCGGATAACGATCCGCAGTAAACGGATAGTGCCCCGGACATCGACTCCCTAACCTGACCCGGCCTGGATAATAACAACGGAGGCCCTGGCCATGTCCCTGGGTATCGATTACTTGAATGCCATGCTGGAAGACGACAAAGACAAGGGTATCTACCGCTGCAAGCGTGAGATGTTCACCGACCCCGACCTCTTTGAACTCGAAATGACCCATATCTTCGAGGGCAACTGGATCTACCTCGCCCACGAGAGCCAGATCCCCAACGTCAACGACTTCCTGACCACCACCATGGGCCGCCAGCCGATTTTTATCGCGCGTAACAAGGCCGGTGAACTCAACGCCTTTCTCAACGCCTGCAGCCATCGCGGCGCCATGCTGTGCCGGCACAAAACCGGCAACCGCGCCAGCTATACCTGTCCGTTTCACGGCTGGACCTTCAACAACAGCGGCAAGCTGCTCAAGGTCAAGGATCCGGGCGCCGCCGGTTACCCCGAAGGCTTCAACTGCGAAGGCTCCCATGATTTGACCAAAGTGGCCCGCTTCGAGTCCTATCGCGGCTTTCTGTTTGGCAGCCTCAACCCCGATGTGAAATCCCTGGCCGAGCATCTGGGTGAATCCGCCAAGATCATCGACATGATCGTCGACCAGTCCGCCGATGGCCTGGAGGTGCTGCGCGGTGCCAGTTCCTATATCTACGAAGGCAACTGGAAACTGACCGCCGAAAACGGCGCCGATGGCTATCACGTCAGCTCCGTGCACTGGAACTACGCGGCCACGCAAAACCAGCGCACCCTGCGTGAAGCAGGTGAAGAGATCAAAACCATGAGCGCCGGCAGCTGGGCCAAGGGCGGCGGCGGTTTCTACTCCTTCGACCATGGCCATCTGCTGCTCTGGACCCGCTGGGCCAACCCCGAAGATCGTCCGGCCTACGAGCGCCGCGACGAACTGGCCCGGGATTTCGGCCAGGCCCGTGCCGACTGGATGATCGAGAACTCGCGTAACCTGTGCCTGTACCCCAATGTGTACCTGATGGACCAGTTCAGCTCGCAAATCCGCATTGCCCGGCCCATCTCCGTGAATCAGACCGAGATCACCATCTACTGCATCGCGCCCAAAGGCGAAAGCAGTGAGGCGCGCACCAAGCGCATCCGTCAGTACGAAGATTTCTTCAACGTCAGCGGCATGGCCACTCCGGACGATCTGGAAGAGTTCCGCTCCTGCCAGACCGGTTACGGTGCAGGTCGCGGCTGGAATGACATGTCCCGCGGGGCCGAACACTGGGTCGAAGGCGCCGATGCCGCCGCCGCAGAAATCGACCTCAAGCCGCTGTTGTCCGGGGTGCGTACCGAAGACGAAGGCCTGTTTGTGCTGCAACATAAATACTGGCAGCAAACCATGCTCAAGGCGGCTGGCGGCGAGCCCGCGCTGATCCCCGTGGAGGCTGTGCAATGAACAGCCTTTACCCCATTGTGCGGGATTTTCTGTACCGCGAAGCGCGTTACCTGGACGACGGCCAGTGGGATCAGTGGCTTGAGCTGTACGCCGCCGATGCCAGTTTCTGGATGCCGTGCTGGGATGACAACGACCGCCTTACCGAAGACCCGCAAAGCGAAATCTCGCTGATCTGGTACGGCAGCCGCGGTGGCCTGGAAGATCGCGTGTTCCGCATCAAGACCGAGCGCTCCAGCGCGACCGTGCCCGACACCCGCACTTCGCACAACCTGAGCAATATCGAGATCGTCGACCAGGCCGACGGCCTGTGCCAAGTGCGTTTTAACTGGCACACCCTCAGCTTTCGCTACAAGACCACCGACAGCTACTTCGGCACCAGCTTTTACACCCTCGACATGCGCGGCCCACAGCCGCTGATCAAGGCCAAGAAAGTCGTGCTCAAGAATGACTACGTGCGTCAGGTCATCGACATCTACCACATCTGATCAAGGCTGTGATGCGTGCCTGGGAGTGCCTGTGGGTGCCCGGGCCGGGCATTGCCTGCGAGGTACATTATGAGTTTTCAAATTGCCCTCAACTTCGAAGACGGAGTTACCCGTTTTATCGAGACCAATGGCCAGGAAACCGTCGCTGACGCCGCTTACCGCCAGGGCATCAATATCCCGCTGGACTGCCGCGACGGTGCCTGCGGTACCTGCAAGTGCTTTGCCGAAGCTGGCCGCTACGAGCTGGGCGAGGACTATATCGAAGACGCCCTCAGCGCAGAGGAGGCCGGGCAGGGCTATGTGCTGACCTGCCAGATGCGCGCCGCCAGCGACTGCGTATTGCGGGTGCCTGCTTCTTCGACCTTGTGCAAGACCCAGCAGGCCAGTTTTGATGCCGTTATCAGCAATGTGCAGCAGTTGTCAGAGAGCACCATCGCTCTGTCGATAAAGGGCGAGTCCCTGGGCAGTCTGGCGTTTTTGCCGGGCCAGTATGTCAACCTGCAGGTACCCGGCAGCGGGCAGAGCCGGGCCTATTCCTTCAGCACCCTGCAAAAGGATGGCGAGGTCAGCTTCCTGATCCGCAATGTCCCGGGCGGGCTGATGAGCAGCTTTTTTTAACAGGCATCGCCAAGGCTGGCGACAGCATGACCCTGGCGGGCCCTTTGGGCAGCTTTTACCTGCGTCAGATCCAGCGGCCCTTGTTGTTGCTGGCAGGTGGTACCGGGCTGGCGCCGTTCACCGCGATGCTGGAAAAAATCGCCGAGCAGGGCAGTGCCTACCCGGTTCATCTGATCTACGGCGTGAGCAACGACTTCGATCTGGTGGAGCTGGATCGCCTGCATGCCCTGAGTGAGCGCATCGCCAATTTCAGCTTCAGCGCCTGCGTGGCCAACCCGCAGAGCCAGCACCCGCTCAAGGGCTATGTGACCCAGCATATCGAGCCGGGCCACCTCAACCAGGGCGACGTCGATGTGTACCTGTGCGGCCCGCCGCCGATGGTGGAAGCGGTCAACCTGTATATCCGCGAGCAGGGCATTACCCCGGCCAATTTCTACTACGAGAAGTTTGCCGCTGCGGCCTGACACTTTGATTGGAGCTAGCCATGAACAACCGATTCCACAACAAGGTCGCGCTGGTTACCGGCGCCGCCCAGGGCATTGGCCGTCGCGTGTGCGAGCGTCTGCTGGGCGAGGGCGCGCAAGTGATTGCGGTGGACCGTTCCGAGCTGGTCTTTGAGCTGCAGGGCGAAGGCGTGCTGGCCCTGACTGCCGATCTGGAGCAATACACCGATTGTGTGCGGGTGATGGCTGCAGCGGTGAATACCTTTGGCCGCCTCGATGTGCTGGTCAACAACGTGGGCGGCACCATCTGGGCCAAACCGTTCGAGCATTACCGGGCCGAGGAAATCGAGGCCGAAGTTCGTCGCTCGCTGTTCCCCACTCTGTGGTGCTGCCATGCGGCGCTGCCCTACATGCTCGAACAGGGCAGCGGGGCGATTGTGAATGTTTCTTCAATCGCCACCCGCAGCGTCAACCGCGTTCCTTACGGCGCGGCCAAGGGCGGCGTGAATGCATTGACTGCCTGCCTGGCGTTCGAGAATGCCCAGCGCGGGATTCGCGTCAACGCCACTGCCCCCGGGGGCACTGAGGCACCACCGCGGCGGATTGCGCGCAATGAGAACGAGCAAAGCCCCGAGGAGCAAGTCTGGTACCGGCAAATCGTTGACCAGACCCTCGACAGCAGCCTGATGAAACGTTACGCCAGCCTCGATGAGCAGGTCGGCGCGATCCTGTTTCTGGCCAGCGACGAGGCCTCCTATATCACCGGCGTAACCCTGCCGGTGGGTGGCGGCGACCTCGGCTGACTTCTCTGATAAAAAAGGACAACTGCCATGAGCCAAATTCTGATTGAAAGCCTGACGACCCTGATCGTCGACCTGCCCACCATCCGCCCGCATACGCTGGCCATGCACACCATGCGCAAACAGACCCTGGTGATTGTGCGCCTGCGTTGCAGCGACGGTATCGAAGGTGTCGGTGAAGCCACTACCATCGGCGGCCTGGCCTACGGTTACGAAAGCCCGGAAAGCATCAAGGCCAATATCGATGCGCATCTGGCACCGATGCTGGTGGGCAAGCCCGCGGCCAATATCAACGCCGCCATGCACAGCCTGGACAAGATTGCCAAGGGTAATACCTTTGCCAAATCGGGTATCGAAAGCGCGTTGCTCGACGCCCAGGGCAAGCGCCTGGGGCTGGCGGTCAGCGAGTTGCTGGGCGGGCGCGTGCGCGACAGTCTGGAAGTGGCCTGGACCCTGGCCAGCGGTGACACTGCCCGTGACATTGCCGAAGCCGAGCAGATGCTCGACCTGCGACGCCACCGCATCTTCAAATTGAAGATCGGTGCCAACCCGCTGGAGCAGGACCTCAAACATGTGCTGGCGATCAAAAAGGCCCTGGGTGAGCGCGCCAGTGTGCGGGTTGACGTCAACCAGTATTGGGACGAGTCCCAGGCCATTCGTGGTTGCCAGGTGCTCGGTGACCACGGTATCGACCTGATCGAACAGCCGATTTCCCGGGCTAATCGTTCAGGGCAGGTGCGTCTGAATCTGCGCAGCCCGGCGCCGATCATGGCCGACGAATCCATCGAAAGTGTCGAGGACGCCTTCAGTCTGGCGGCGGACGGTGCGGCCAGTGTATTTGCCCTCAAGATCGCGAAAAACGGCGGGCCCCGTGCAGTGCTGCGCACTGCTCATATCGCCGAGGCCGCCGGTATCGCCCTGTATGGCGGCACCATGCTTGAAGGCTCGGTGGGCACCCTGGCCTCGGCCCATGTTTTCCTCACCCTCAAGCAACTGACCTGGGGCACCGAGCTGTTCGGGCCACTGCTGCTGACCGAAGACATCGTCACCGAGGCGCCGCAGTACCGTGATTTTGAGCTGCATATCCCGCGCACTCCAGGCCTGGGCCTGACGCTGGACGAAGAGCGCCTGGCCCGTTTTAGCCGCTGACACTCTGAAAAACCCCTGTGGCAGCGGGCTTGCTCGCGATGCAGACGACTCGGTGCATCCGCGCTGATGCTATCGCGAGCAAGCCCGCTCCCACAGCCACTTCCCCTATTTCTTCAAGGAGAGCCCCATGCTTTTCCACGTAAAAATGACCGTAAATCTGCCCCTGGACATGGACCCGACCAAGGCCGCAAAACTCAAAGCCGACGAAAAGCAACTGGCTCAACGGCTGCAGCAGGAAGGCACCTGGCGCCATCTGTGGCGCATCGCCGGGCACTACGCCAACTACAGCGTGTTCGACGTGGTCAGTGTCGAAGAACTGCATGACACCCTGCTGCAATTGCCGCTCTTTCCCTACATGGATATCGAGATTGAAGGGCTGTGCCGCCACCCGTCCTCGATCCACAGCGACGACCGCTAACGCTTTCTATCCCTTGCACAAGAACAAGATGAGGTGAGCCCCATGACCGTGAAAATTTCCCACACCGAAGTCATCCAGCGCTTCTTCAAGGAAGCCGCAGGTTTTTCCAGCGATAACGGCAACCCGCGCCTGAAAAGCATCATCCTGCGCATCTTGCAGGACAGCGCCAGAATCATCGAAGACCTGGACATCACTGAAGATGAATTCTGGAAGTCCGTGGACTATCTCAACCGCCTGGGCGGCCGCTCGGAAGCCGGGCTGCTGGTGGCCGGGCTGGGCATCGAGCATTTTATCGACCTGTTGCAGGACGCCAAGGACGAGCAGGCCGGTCAGACTGGCGGCACCCCGCGTACCATCGAAGGCCCGCTGTATGTGGCCGGTGCCCCGGTGTACGAAGGGTTGGCACGGATGGACGACGGCAGCGAGGAGGGTGTTGCCACCGTGATGTTCCTCGAAGGGCAGGTGTTCGATCTTTCGGGCCAACCGCTGGCCGGTGCCACGGTTGATCTATGGCACGCCAACACCAAGGGTACCTACTCGTTCTTTGACCAGAGCCAGTCCGAGTACAATCTGCGCCGACGTATCATCACCGATGCCCAGGGCCGCTACCGTGCCCGCAGCATCGTGCCCTCGGGCTATGGCTGCGACCCGCAGGGGCCGACCCAGGAATGCCTTGACCAACTGGGCCGTCACGGCCAGCGTCCGGCCCATGTGCACTTCTTTATCTCGGCTCCCGGTCACCGTCACCTGACCACCCAGATCAACCTGTCCGGGGACAAGTACCTGTGGGACGACTTTGCCTATGCCACCCGCGACGGCCTGGTGGGTGAAGTGCAGTTTCGCGACGACGGTGCCCGTGGTGTTGCCGGGCGTTATGCCGAGTTGAGGTTCGACTTCCAGTTGCAACAGGCCGTTGCGCCTGCTGCCGAACAGCGCAGCCATCGCCCGCGGGCCTTGCAGCAGGTTTGACAGCAGGCTGCAGCGAGGCCTGAGAACCCGTGCCGGTCTGCAAGTGTTTGCCCGGCAACAGTGGTCCGACAGACTGTTGGCAAACAGGCAGCTCTGGGAACCGTGCCACAGCGCTGCCCGCCGGCGCCACTGGCTCAAAGGGCTGCGGCATGGTCTGTGCAAAGCTCCTGGAAATACCCTTCAGGAACACTGTCATGCCTGCAGCCACCTCGCGCAAACCGCACTTTTTCCCTACACGCTTCTGGCAGGCCATGGCGCTGGCGGTGGTCAGCGTCGGGCTGGGCACACTGGCCCATGCCGACGACAACGATGTGCCTTCCCTGGCCGGCAAACGCATTGCCATCAGCATGACCGGCACCAGTCACTACTTTGATGTCAAAGCCTTCGACGCCCAGGTTGCCGAAGTCAGGCGCCTGGGCGGCACACCGATCACCCTGGATGCCGGGCGCAACGATAAAAACCTGGTGACCCAACTGCAAACCGTGGTCACCCAGAAACCCGATGCGGTGATCCAGACCCTGGGCACCCTGAGCGTGATCGATCCCTGGCTCAAGCGTATCAGCAAGGCCGGCATTCCTCTGTTTACGATTGATGCGCCGTCGCAATACAGCCTCAATAACACCACATCGGACAACGTCGCCACCGGCAAGCATCTGGCCGACCAGTTGGTAGCCGACAGTGGCGCCAAGGGCAATATTCTGGTGTTCAACGGCTTTTACGGGGTGCCGGTGTGTGCGATCCGCTATGACCAGCTCAAACTGGCGCTCAAGGATCATCCCGAGCTGAAAATCATTGATCCCGAACTGCGTGATGTGATCCCCAATACCGTGCAGGACGCCTACAGTCAGGTCAGTGCACTGCTCAACAAATACCCCAAGGGCAGCGTAACCGCGATCTGGTCTGCCTGGGATATTCCGCAATTGGGCGCGAGCAAGGCGTTGGTGGATGCCGGGCGTACGGAGATCAAGACCTATGGCGTCGATGGCACGCCCGAAGTGCTGGAGTTGCTCAAACGCAGCGACTCGCCGGTCGGTGCGGTGATAGCCCAGCAACCGGCTTTGATCGGCAAAACCGCTGTGCAAAACGTTGCGCGCTATCTGGCCGGGCAACATGACCTGCCCAGGGAAACCCAGGTGCCGACCCTGCTGACTACTGCTGCGAACCTTGAGCAGGTGCAAAAGCTGCGAGGCGATCAGTGACGTCTCCCGCCCTGCATTTGCAGGGCATCACCAAGTCTTTCGGGGCCACCCGGGCGCTGGATGGCGTTGATCTGCGCGTCGAGCAAGGCTCCATTCACGGGCTGGTCGGTGAAAACGGTGCCGGTAAATCAACCCTGATCAAAGTGCTGGCAGGTATCCATCGGGCCGACAGTGGCACCCTGGCAGTGGACGGGCAGTCTTTTGCGGCGTTGAGCCCGCGGCAGATCGAGGCGCTGGGCGTGCATTTCATTCACCAGGAGCGCTTGTTGCCCGCCAGTTTTACCGTAGGTGAAGCGCTGTTCTTCGGCCGCGAACTCAGGTGCGGGCCTTTTATCCGCCGGCGTGCCCAGGACCGCGAGGCCGCACGGTTGTTGCGTGAGTATTTCGACCTGGAGTTCCCCGCCGGGGCGCTGGTCAGCGAGCTGGACAGCGCCCGGCGACAGATTCTGCAAATTACCCGGGCCTTGCTGGCCAAGCCGAAAGTCCTGGTGTTCGACGAGCCCAGCGTGTCACTGGTCAAGCGCGAGGTTGACCAGTTGCTGGCCATTATCCGCCGTCTGCGCGATCAGGGTCTGACGATTGTGTACATCTCCCATTATCTGCAAGAAATCCAAAGCCTGTGCGACCGGGTCACCGTGTTGCGCAATGGTCGTGCCGTGGCCGTGGTCGATCCGCGCAGTACTTCGACGGCACAGATTGCCCGGTTGATGGTCAATCGCGAGGTCGGCGAGATGTACCCCAAGGCCGTGGTAACGCCGGGTGAGGTGGTGCTTGAACTGAAGGGGCTCAGTGCTGGTCTGGCGTATCGCGATATCCACTTGAGCCTGCGCAAAGGTGAAGTGTTGGGGCTGACCGGGCTGGTGGGTTCTGGTGCCAAGGAACTGCTCAAGACTTTGTTTGGTCTGGTGCAGCCCGAGCAGGGCAGCGTGCATTTGCAGGGACGCCTTACGCGCCTCAAGTCGCCCCGCGATGCGGTGCGCAAAGGTATCGCGCTGGTGCCCGAAGAACGCCGCAGCCACGGGGTTGCACCACTGCTTTCGGTCATGGAAAACCTGACCCTGGCCGGGTTGTCGCGCTTTAGTCGCTGGGGGCTGTTGAGTTCTGCGGCACAGGTTCGGGAAAGCGATCGGCTGATTGCCGAACTGGGGATCAAGACCGCCGGACATGACGCCAGGGTCTCGCAGTTGAGTGGCGGCAATCAGCAAAAAGTCGCGCTGGGTAAATGGCTAGGGAAGGGCTGTGCGGTGTATCTGCTCGACGAACCCAGTGTCGGCATCGATATCGGCGCCAAGGTCGAGATCTATCGCCTGATCGGCCGCTTGGCCAAGCAAGGTGCGGCGGTGCTGGTGCTGTCTTCTGATTTACCGGAGCTGATTGGCATTAGTGACCGGATTCTGGTGATGCACCGTGGTGCGCTGGCCGGTGAATTCGATGCCCGTGAGGTCGACAGCGATCGTTTGCTGGCCTGTGCCACGGGGGCGCGGGAATTAGCCACTGTGGCCCTTGAATGCGAGCGGGAGCCTGCACATGCCTTCGTCTGAAATCCTCGTCCAACCGCTGGCCCGACGGCTTGGCTTGCTGCTTCTGAGGCGCGGCTCACTGCTGGCGCTTTTGCTGATTCTGGCGGTGTTCGCCGTGAGTGCGCCAAACTTCCTCAGCCCGGGCAATATCGCCAACGTGTTTGCCCAGTCGGCGATCCTCGGCATTCTCGCCTTCGGCCTTACCTGTGTGGTGATTGGTGGTGGTTCCAATGTGGTTTCGGGTGGCCTTGACCTGTCGCTGGCGGCCAATCTGGGCCTCTGTGCAGCGGTCTACAGCAGCCTGAACAATGCGGGGCTGAACGCCGCGCAAGCAATTGGCCTGACCTTGCTCTGCGGGCTGGCGGTGGGTGCCCTGAACGGTTTTACCGTAGTGGTGCTGCGTCTGCCGCCGCTGCTCGCCACCCTGGCGAGCATGAACCTGATTGCCGGGCTGGAGCTGGTGCTGACCCAAAACAGCGTGCTGCCCACCGACTCGGCCTTGCTCGACATCCTGGCCACTGATGAATGGCTGCGGGTACCCGTACTGGCCTGGGTGTTGCTGGGGGTTGCCTTGCTGCTGGGCTTGTTGATTCAGCACAGCCCTTATGGCTTGCGCCTGTATGCGGTGGGCGAATACCCCCAGGCGGCGCGGGCGGCCGGGCTGGGCGTAGGCCGCTATGTGTTTTCCAGCTACCTGATTGCCGGGCTGTGTGCAGCGGTTGCAGCATTTTGTTCGGCGGCATTTTTCAGCGGCAGCACCACCGGTTCCGGGGACATGCTGCTGTCGGTAGTGGCCATTGCTTTTCTCGGTGTGGTGTTCTCCCGGCGGCTGGTGGCGAATATCCCCGGCACCTTGTTGGCAACGTTGCTGCTGGGTTTCTTGATTAACGGTTTCCAACTGCTGAACATCGCCAGCTTCTGGGTCAACGGTGTGCAGGGGGTGCTGATTCTATTGGTGGTGGCCATGTCCAGTGCCTTGCGCAAAGAGGAGGGTGGACAATGACTACGCTCGCTGCAACGCCGGTATCCGCGGTGCTTATATCCCGCCTGCTGCGCGGTATTCTGCCGCTCTTGATCGTTGTGATCGTGGTGTTTTTCGCTGTGGCTGCGCCGGGATTTTTGACCCTGGGCAATTTGAGCAGCCTGCTGCTGAACAACTTCGTTCTGTTGGCGATTGTCGCCATGGGCATGACCTGGGCTGTGGCGGCAGGGGGGATCGACCTGTCGGTGGGCACCGCGGTGGATTTCGCCAGCCTGGCCTTTGTCGTGCTGCTAAATGGCGGTTATGGCCTGCCCGTTGCCATCCCCGGCGCCCTGCTGGCCGGGGCGCTGGTGGGTGGTTTTAATGCGGGGCTGATCGCGGGTCTTGGCATCACGCCATTTCTGGCGACACTGGGCACATTGTTTATCGGCACCAGTATTCAGCAGTTGCTGTCCGAGGGTGGGCAGCCGATCTATATCGCGCAGAACCTGTTGCCGGGGCTTAGCGCGATGTCATGGTTGGGTGTGCCCTTGCCTTTGTGGCTGGTGCTGGGTGTGGCGACGGTATACGGGGTGATTCTGGCCCGAGGGCGGTTGGGGCGAGAAATTCTCGCGGTTGGCACTCAGGTGCAACTGGCGCGATATTCGGGCCTGTCGATCCGCCAGATCAGCCTCAAGGTGTTTATTGCCAGCGCGCTGGCCTGTGCCGTGGCCGGGATTGTGCTCAGTTCCACGGTCAATGCTTATGTACCGATGTCGGGCAATGCGTTTTTGATCAATGCCATCGGTGCAGTGTTTATGGGCACTACCTTGAGTCGCAACGGACGCGCCAACATCCCCGGCACGCTGCTGGGGGTGTTGTTTATCAATGTGATTGCCAATGGGTTGCTGTTGATCGGCTGGAATTTCTATTGGCAACAGGTGGCGACCGGGGCGCTGATTTTGCTGGTGCTGGCGTTCAGTTTTGGCAGTCGGCGATTGCAGGCGCAGCAGTAAGCCTGAAGGGGCTGGTTTGCCTGCGGTGGCAGCCCTGTGCTGGTGCGAATGCCCCGCGCTGTCTGCATCGCGAGGCCCGCGGCCACACCGCTGTCTAGCCTGCTTTGAGGCTATTGCCGATCTGCCAAACATACAGCGGCGCAGTACCGTTAACCGCCCAGTCCCCGACAATCCGCGCCTTGTAGATCCACGGGTTGTGGGAGGCCGCAGTGCGAGCATTGCGCCAGTGGCGATCTAGCGCCTTGCTGACGCTGACCCCGGAGGCTCCCAGCGCATTGAACAGATCGCTGGTGGCCCGCAGAATCAATTCCGACACCACCACCTGGGCTTTGGAAGTCTCGATTTCGGCGTCGATATTGGCCAGGCGCTCGGCCTCAATATCCTCGGCCAGGCGTGCGACATAGGCCCTCTGCAGCGGTTC